>NCDY01000034.1 GCA_002280405.1 Rhodobacterales bacterium 32-66-9
AGGCGTGCGCAAGCAGTATGCGGCGTTCGAGTCCGGCATCCCGGCCCCGGCGTCCGAGGTCTACCTGCATGAAATGCCGGGCGGCCAGTTCACCAACCTCAAGGCCCAGGCGCGGTCGCTGGGGCTGGAGGAACGCTGGCATGAGGTCGCCCAGGCCTATGCCGACGCGAACCAGATGTTCGGCGACATCGTGAAGGTCACGCCCTCGTCCAAGGTCGTCGGCGACATGGCGTTGATGATGGTGGCGCAGGGGCTGACCCGGGCGCAGGTGGAAGACCCGAAGGTGGATGTGGCCTTCCCGGAAAGTGTGGTGGACATGCTGAAGGGCAACCTCGGGCAACCGCATGGCGGCTGGCCGCAGGGCATCCTGAAGAAGGTGCTGAAGGGCGAGCCACCCCTGACCGACCGCCCCGGCAAGACCCTGCCCCCGGTCGATATCGAGGCGGTGCGCAAGAAGGTCTCGGCCGAGATGAACGGGATCACCGTCGATGACGAGGACCTGAACGGCTACCTGATGTATCCCAAGGTCTTCCTCGACTACATGGACGACCGAGGACGGCGAGGTCAAGGTCTTCTTCGAACTGAACGGCCAGCCCCGGGTGATCCGGGTGCCGAACCGCGCGATCAAGGCGAAGACGGCGGCACGGCCCAAGGCGGCCGAGGGCAACCCGGCCCATGTCGGCGCACCGATGCCGGGGGCCGTCGCCTCCATTGCGGTGACGGTGGGCCAGAAGGTGCGGGCGGGCGACCTTCTGCTCAACATCGAAGCGATGAAGATGGAAACGGGCCTGCACAGCGACCGCGAGGCCACGGTCAAGGCGATCCACGTCCATCCCGGCAGCCAGATCGAGGCCAAGGACCTGCTGGTGGAACTGGAGTGACCGCGTGAAGTGGGCGTCATCGCCCGGCCTGCCGGACGGTCAGCACCGCGAAAGGAAGGCCGCGACGTCGCGCTGAGCGTCATCCTCGGTCCGGCGATGGTGCCCCTGCATGATCGCGGCGGGCTTGCCCTGGTGCCCATCGGCAATGTCGAGTTCGTCATCGGGGAACGTGCCCCACCTGAACCTGGCCTCGCCCGTCATTTCTGTCCACCCGCCGGCGTTCCGATCATTGTTCTGTCCCCGGTCTGCTGAAAACGGGCCACGCCGCTGCGCAGCCATCACGCGAGGAAGACGCCTGCGGGCGGGGTCCGATTCCCGCCACCGTGCGCCGGATCGCAAACGAAAGGGGCCGCCCCGCAGGACGGCCCCCGACTGCGCGCAGCCCTGTCGATCAGGCGGCGAAGGCGCCCGCGTCCACTGCGGCCTTCAGCTCTTCGGCCGAGAGTTCGCCCGAGGCATCGGTGTCGGCGGCCTTGAAGGCCTCATCGGTCACGGCAGCATACACGGCCTGGACTTCGGCCAGCGAGAAGGTGCCGTTCGCATCGGTGTCGGCAACGACCGGAGCCACGGCGTCCTGGGCGAAGACGGCGGTGGCGGTAACGGCCGAAGCGGCCAGAACGAGTGCGATTTTCTTCATGATAACTCTCCAGTTTGCGGCGATGCAGAATCCATCGCCGCGTAAGAAGGCGACTGTGCCTTCACGGTGCAAACTATTCAAAACGCTGCGGGATCCAAGATGATTCCGGCACTGGCTGCGCGGACCTCACGCCGAGTTTACTGCGCTGCAACATAAGTGGACGCTGCATCTGCATTCTCTTTCCTTTCCCCGGTCTTTCTCTCTTTTCGGGACGATTGCAGGGGCCGGACCGCAGAAATCTGTGCCAGATTTCACTTTCCCCCTTGCGGGCCCCCGCCGCTCTTTATAAATCCCGTCTCGTCCAACAGGTGCGGGCGTAGCTCAGGGGTAGAGCATAACCTTGCCAAGGTTAGGGTCGTGAGTTCGAATCTCATCGCCCGCTCCAGTTGGGAAAGTGTCAACAAGCACTCAGACAAGGCCGCCTTCGGGCGGCATTTCTGTTGATGCCGTCTGTTGCCATTTCCATCTTGCATCGATGGCCAACTGGTCGTGCTTTGGCGGACGGGTCCTTGGGCGGCACCAGACGGTAAACATGGCGAAACACCCCGCCACTTGGTTCGTCGAGCAGGAAGTTGCGCGGGGCCTGGTCCCTCGCCATCCAGCGCGACTGTTCCCACCGCGTTGCACCCGGTGCGGGCCACATGCCGCCGCCGACCACCATCACATCCCCGACCTGCCCTTCGGCATGGGCCGCGATCACATGGATGGCCTTGCTGCTGCGCGTGGTCTCAGCCTTCCAGCCAGGCGGGGAGGGATGCGGGCGCAATACCGGTCCGCGCCGTCTCGGCGCAGTCGGCGAGCGAGCCGAATCTGACCTCTCGGCCCGAAAGGCCAGGCGCATAGTGAGCATATTTGCCCGAGTTCGTCATCAGGCTGCGGGCCTGTGGCGGCATCAGGGGTTCGGTGATCGAGCACCAGCAGATATCGGGGAAGATCCGTGCGCCGAACGCCTCCAGCTTCGCCAAAGTGCCGTCGTCACGGGCGTCGCGCAGCACGTTCTGGCCGACCGTGACAATCACGTCGATCATTGGTGCCCGGTGACCGTGGGCCTGATCGGCCAGGGCATGACACTCCGAAAGCGAGAAATGGGGACTTCCAAAAGCGACCAGATCAATCTGTCGCGGGCCCTGGTTCAACTCGGTCCAGACTTGGGCCAGATCGGCTCGGGTCACGGTCACAAGATCTGCCGGTTCGGCAAAATCTGCCGCCTCGGGCGTGTGGCCCGCGACATGCAGCATCGGTGCCGCAGAGGTGGTGCCGAAAGCCGCGCACATCGCCTTGAGGTCATCGCGGGATGGCTTCGTCGCCTCCAGCCCCGTCAGGAGCGGGATGCTGTTCGGTGCCAGTTGCCCTGCAATGTAGCCGAGCATGGGCCAAAGGGCGTCATCGTGGTCTTGGGGAAGTTCGACGTGAATTCGCAGCCGGGGTGCGCGATTGGCGGGCACATAGACCCCGGACATCGGCGCGCGGCCGGTCATGGCGATGAAGAGATCAAGATAGTCTGGATGCTTCACGGTCCGCGCGGCCAGCACAGTGTTGGCAAAGATCACCGCGTTGGATTCTGACCAGCCAATATTCTCACCCGCCTCCGGGGCAGTCTCCAGAAGATAGGGCGCGCAGGTGAAGGTGGGGCGCGCACCCATCCGGACATAGGCATCCGCCAGACGTGCGGCGCGCAGGCCGAAAACCGGTGGAACGCCTTGGGCACGCCAGTTGCCGTGATCGACCGAAATGGCGTTCATCGTGGTTGGAACACGGACGCGCCCGCCCATCTCTGCCATCGTTTCGGCAAAGCGAAGGTTGGCGGTGTTGGCCAGAATGCAGCCGTCGATATGGCCTTGCGTCACATCGACCAGGGCCGTGGCCCGCTGCAGGGCTGCCATGGCGCAGATCACTTCCATCGCGATCCGTCGGGCCGGGCCGTCCTTGCCCTCCAGCATCGCCTGGTCCTGTGCGGAAAGGTCCAGCCTTGCCACTGCCAGTGGTTCAAGCGAGATGGCGATTCCGTCGACAGACAAGGCGTCATGCGACAACTCTGCGTGCCGCCCTGCCGCCGCGACCGCAAAGGCTTCGGCATCAAGACGCAGCACCGGGACGGGACGGTCAAACATCTTCCCGGCAATCATCGCACCAAGGGTCACGACATCCTCGGCCTGTGCAAACACGAACGCAGCCGGCGCGATCCCGTTCAATGCAAGATCCAGCATCACGCCGCTGCCGCTGCAAGACCCGCGCGTCGTTGGCATCACCAGAACCTTGCCCGCAAGTGATTGCCCGCAGAGCGGATGGTGCGCGTCGATCACGATGCCTGTCACGGGATCGACGCCGCCCCAGAAACTGAGGCCTTCACTGCACGCCAGGATGGCACCAGAGGTTGAGCCCGATATGATGGATTGCCCTAGCATCGAGAGTGGATGCCCCGGCGAACACGAGATTGGTCAGTCACAGTCATTCCCTATCAGCTGAAGCGTCAGGATGCGGGTCCCCGAAGTGCCGCGTCTAGCGGACGTTCGACAGGAATTCTTTCGTCCGCGGGTGTTGCGGCGCATTGAAGAACTGATCCGGCGGCGCGATTTCCGCCAGGACACCCTGATGAAAGAACGCCACGCGATCGGAAACATCGCGCGCAAAGCTCATTTCGTGCGTGACGCAGATCATCGTCGTGCCGTCATTCGCCAAGAGCTTGAGAGTATCCAGAACTTCACCCACCAGCTGCGGGTCCAGCGCCGAGGTCACCTCGTCAAAAAGCATGTAGGCGGGCGACATCGCCAAGGCACGGGCAATAGCCATGCGCTGTTGCTGCCCGCCCGACAGTTTGCCGGGATAGATCGAAAGCTTGTCTGCCAGCCCGACGTGAGACAACTGCGTGACCGCGATCGCTTCGGCCTCGGCCTTTGTCATGCCCAATACCTTGCGCGGGGCAAGCATGACGTTCTCCAGCGCGGTCAGATGTGGAAAGGCATTGAACTGCTGGAACACGATGCCGATCTTGCGGCGCAGCTTGTTCAGGTCAGTGGTCCTGGCGTGAACCTCAACCCCATCCACGAGGATCGAGCCAGAATTGATCTGCTCAAGCCCGTTTATGCAGGTCAGCAAGGTCGATTTCCCCGATCCCGAGCTGCCGATCACGGAAACCACCTCGCCTTTCTCGACGTTCAGGTTGACGCCCTTGAGAACCGCAAGCGCGCCGAAGGACTTGTGAACTTCCCGGACCTCAATCATTTTCGCGAAACCTCTTCTCCAGCCGACCGCCCAGACGGGCAATCGGGAAACTCATCAGGAAGTAGATCGCCCCAACGACGATCAGGATGAACATCGGTTCCTGCAGTCGAGTGACCAGGATCTGGCCAGCGCGCAGAAGCTCGATCAATCCCAGCCACAACACGAGAGCGGAATCCTTCATGACGCCAAGCGTCAGGCCGATCCAGCTTGGCAGGGCAACCCGGAGGGCGATCGGAAAGACGACGTAGGTCATGTCCTGACCCCAGGTCAGCCCAAGCGACCGGGCTGCGCGGCGGGTAACGGTCGGCACCGCATCGATCGCTCCCCGCACGATTTCGGTGCAATAGGCCGATGTGTAAAGCGCCAGCACGATGGATGAGGTCGCGAACGGCGGCATGTTCAGGCCTGCGATAGCCTGAAAAGCGTTCGCGAGGACCAGCTGAATAAGCAGCGGCACCGACCGAAATACGTCGAGCACGAAGATCAACGGCAGGGCGACCCAGACACTGACATGCGCCCGGATTACGCCGAACACGAGCCCGAGCAGCGTGCCGCCCGTGACCGCGAAGAAGGTGACGGCCAGGGTCATGCCAGCGCCCTGGATCAGGAACATGAGGTCGCTCAGGGTCAGTGCGGTGTCAAACATGCTGTCCGGCCCCTCAATACCTAAACAGTCGCGCCGCCAGAAGCCGTGCGCCAAGTGTGACAGCCTTGGCGATCAGGTAATAGATCACCGCCGCGATCGCGAAAATCTCGAAGGTCCGGAAACTGCGGACGTTGATGTCCTGGGTGATGCCGGCAAGATCGGTGTTCATCCCCACCGTCACGCCAAGCGATGTCATCAGAATGGCCCAGACCATCTGGTTGGTCGTCGGCAGGAATGCGATGCGAAACATCTGCGGCAGGATGATCAGGCGAAAGGCCTGTATCGACGGCATTCCAAGCGACCGGGCCGCACGCAGTTGCGTGGCTGGAATGGCGCGCAGCGCGCCACGAAATGTCTCGGCCAGGTAACCCGCATTGTTGAACGTGATCCCCACCAGCAAAGCCACATAGGGGCTGAGGTAGATTCCGAATGAGCCAAGGCCGAAATGGGCCATGTAGATCTGAAACAAGGCAGGGGTGTTGCGCGAGACCTCGACCCAGGCGGTGGCCGGAGCATGCGCCCACCACGACCGCGAGTTGCGGCTCACTGCGAGAATGACGGCGAACGCGATGCCCATGGCCATCGACAAGAGCGCGATCTGCAAGGTCACAAGCGCGCCATCCAGCAAAAGCGGAAGCTTCTGAAAGGCTTGTCGCCACTGGAAAGTGTAGCTGAACATGCTCGTGTCCCCGCAGCAGAGGGCCCAAGAAAGAAGGGAGGGCGATACGCCCCCCTCCGTTTTGGCGTCAGAGGCGGCTCAACGGTACACGTTGTCGATCGTCAGCTTGGGTGCCGCGCCGCCAACCCACTTTTCATAGAGCTCCTGGTAGCGGCCAGAGCGGACCTGCTGGTTGATGAACAGGTCAAGATAGTTGAGCATGCCGTACTCTTCGCGCAGCGCGATCAGGCCGACATAGTCGACCGGGTAGGGCGCGTCGCCCTTGATCACAAGGCCCTTGTACTGGCCGCTGGCAACGATCGCGGACGCCACGGTCGAGGTGACGACAGTCGCGTCGATCTGGCCTTGCGACAGGGCGAGGAACACATCGGCCTGGCTTTGATAGGGCCGGAACTCGCCCGCGCCCCATTCCTTGATGTTTTCCTCAAGCTTGATGCCCTCGAACGTGCCGCTGACCGAGCCGACGGTCTTGCCGCTCATGTCCTCGAACTTCTCGATGCCAGCACCTTCCCGGGTCAGGACCACGTTGGTGAAGGCAAAGTAGGGAATGGTGAAACCGACGGTCTTTGCACGTTCAAGTGTATCGGACGTCGAGGCCACACCGACGTCGACGCGACCGGATACCAGCGCCGGAATGCGGTCAGGGAAAGGGGTTTCAACGATTTCGGCAGTCACGCCCAAGGCAGCGGCAAGATCGTTGCAATAATCCACATCGAATCCGATGGGATTGTTGCTGGCATCACGAGAGCCCATGGGTGGAAAATCGAGAACAACCGCACACCGCAGGGTTCCCGACGCGATGATGTCGTCAAGTTTGTCGGCGGTTGCCGCAGTTCCAAGCCAAGTCGCTGCAAGCAAGCCGCTGAGAATGATGGAATTTTTCATGTGTACCTCTCCCGTTGGTATCGTTGTTGGTTGATTCGACAGGCTGTTCTCCCGATGAAACTATGTTCCGCGGCCGTTGGTGGCACAAGAAAAAACGTGCCGATTATACATTTTGTATACTGAAAAGCCCAGGCCGGGGATCCGGGGCGCCGGCGGCTCGTCTGCCGTCGTGCCGCTTTGGCTGGTGGCCAAAGACCTGTCATCAAGGTCGGTCATGTGATGCGAGAGGAGTTGATCTGCCAGCGTCGGCCCCCTATCCATGCTGGCGATATCGAGGATGTATCCGATGAACGACATTGCCGTTGCGGCAC
The DNA here is from genome assembly GCA_002280405.1 of Rhodobacterales bacterium 32-66-9. Classification (GTDB taxonomy): domain Bacteria; phylum Pseudomonadota; class Alphaproteobacteria; order Rhodobacterales; family Rhodobacteraceae; genus Tabrizicola. Next base: position 7,262 of record NCDY01000034.1, read on the forward strand.
CCGAGCGCAAACGTGGTTTCGGGGTCAAGAAAGCCTACGATCTGTTGCGGACGGAAATCCTTGATTTGACCTTGCCGCCCGGCAGCCCGATTGACGAAGTTCAACTGGCGGACCGCCTTGCCCTGTCTCGGACCCCGATCCGCGAGGCGCTGGCGCGGCTGGCAATGGAAGGCTTGATCGACACGCTGCCCAACCGCTCGACAATGGTGTCGAACATCGATTTTCTGAACCTGCCTGCGTATTTCGACGCCATCACCTTGATGTACCGTGTGACCACACGCCTGGCCGCGCAGAATTGGCGGCCTGACGATCTGGACGCAATCGCCACGCATCAGAGCGAGTTTTCAACCGCAGTTGCCAACCATGACGCGTTGGCAATGATCTCTACGAACCGCGAATTTCACGCGGCCATCGCCGAGGCTGGGCGGAACCCCTACTACACCGCGCTTTTTGTTCGGCTCCTGGACGACGGTCGGCGGCTCCTGCGGCTGTATTACCAATCTTTCAACGATCGCCCGCCGCCTTCGGTCATTGATGAGCATGAAGACATCATCGCGGCGATCACCGCGCGCGACATCGAAGCATCCGACAGACTGGCGAAGGCACATGCCGACCAGATCGTGCGCCAGATCCAGAAACTGCTTTCCTGGGACCAGCGACAGAACATCGAGCTGTAGCAGCGACGGATACTGCCTTCGATTTTCGTGACAGGGATGCTGGGCGCGGTGTGGCCGTTCAGGAAAAGGCAGGCGAACGCCACCGGTTCGAGAGAGCCTGCGCATGACGCGAACCCGGGATTCCGCCACTTGACGGTCGAAGTCCCGCGGCATGAGGCGCTGACCCAGCAGTTTCGCGTCGCGGACTTTCGGCTCACACAGTGCAATTCTGTCGCTGCACGGCTCCTGAGGTGGCAGCCGCTCCACCGTCGTCAGGGCGCTCGGCCCAGACAGGCGGCCTATCGGGCCGCGGCGTTCGCCCCCGCGGGGCCTATTCCGGGTAGGCGCGGCTTTCTTCCTGTTCCATGTGGCGGCACTTGTTCAGCACGACGCCCAGGACCTGGGTCCGCTTGGCAAGATCCTTGCCGCAACGATCGACCTCGGTGACCGTGGTCTCGTCCGCCGCCGCGACCATCAGCGCGCAATCCACCTGATCCAGGAAGGCAATCGCATCGTCGTTGGCCAGCATCGGCGACATGTCGAAAATGACGACGTCGGGACGCAGCTTCGCCTCGATTTCGTCGATCATGTCCGCGGTGCGGGCTGCGGACAACAGTTCGGCCGGGCTCTCCAAGGGTCGTGAGTTCACCGCGAAGGCAAGGTGCGGTCCGACCCGACGGATCTGGCCGTAATCCAGTCTGCCGCTGGCAAGCATTCCGGCGAAGTCCTGGTTCGGCGGCAACCCCATGAGCGACAGCATGGAAGGGTGGCGCAGGTCAAGCTCGACCAGAAGCACCCTGGTGTCGGCCATCCGCGCAAGACTGAGCGCCAGATTCAGCGCGACCGTCGACTTGCCGCATCCCTGGGTCGGTGAGGTGATCGCGACCCGGCTCCAGCCATTCGTGCGCAGTGCCCGGATCAGGTTTGTCCGCATGAGGTCGAAGCTGGCGGCGCTCTGGCCGGGATGATGCGCCACCACCCGATTGCGCTCCAGCACCTTGGGATCCAGCCTGATTTCGGCCAGGTCTTGCCAGGGACCGCTTTCGGTCTGGGTCTTCGCCCCGGGATTTGCGACTTGCATCTTGCGGTCGCGCGCGGCGCGGGCTTTCGCGAGTGCCGATTGTATCCGTTCCATGTCGTCCTACTCGGTCGATGCCGGGGCCGGTTCGACGGCCCCCTTGGTGTCAGTCGTGTTCGACGCCACGCCAAGAAGCGATCCGATGGGCACGACATAAATGTGGATCAGCAGCAACAGCACGGGAATGTTGATCAGGAACACCGCGAGCAGCGCGAAACTGCCGTTGGAAACCCTGCGCCCCGGCGCCGCTCCGTCGAGAAAACCGACGGTGGCAAACGGCGGCGCGCCGATCACCTTGGCCAGTTCCGACGGCCGCCGAATCGTCTGGTTCATGATTTCCAGCAGGAACAGAAGAGCGCCCGACAGGATCACCCCCGCACCGAAGGCCGCGACCGCGATCCGCCTCCGGTTCGGCTCTGACCGGACGACCGGAGGAAATGCCTTCTCGATCATCGAGATGCGCTGGCCGCGGTCGGTCGCCTCGATGCGGTCGCCCATCCGCGCCTGGGACAGGCTGGCAACGGCCTGTTCGTATTGCACGCGCAGCGTCTCGTAATTGCTGCGCAGTTCGGCCAGACGGATCGAGTTGCCCGGCGTCGCCTCGATCGACGTCTGCAGCAGGCCAAGATCCTTCTCGACCAGGGCCTTCTGCTCGGCCAAGTAGGAAATCTGCCCGTCGATGTCCAGCATCTGCACTTCGAACGGCGTCAACCGCCCGCCGCCGGCCGCGTCGCGCTGCTCCTTGACGGCTTCCTCAAGCGCGTTGACCTCGTTCTGCAGCGCGCGCACCCGGGGGTTCGTCGACGAAAGCACCACAAGGGCCGAGGCAAGCTCCTGGCGCAGCAAGTCCAGGCGCTCCTCTTCCGGCGTGCGGGCCTCGGCATTGGTGACGGTCCGACCGGTGCGATCGTAAAGCTCGGTCAGACGCTGGCGCCGGTCGCGCAGGGCGGCAAGCTCGCGGTCCACCTGCAACAGCCGTTCCTGCTGCGCCGCCTGCCGGGTGCGGCGGAATTCCAGGCTTTCGGGCAGCGCATCGCGGTTGTTCTGCTCGAATTCCAGGATCATCGCGTTCTGCTGCGCCAGCTCGTCGGTCAGCCGCTGAACCTCCTGTTCGAAGAAATCAAGCGTGCTGGCCGATGCCTTGGTCCGCAGTTCCGTGTTCCATTGCAGGATCTGGTCGGCGATCTCATTCGTCACCCGGGCCGACAGCTCGGGCTCGGAGGCTCCGAACGACACCGTCACGACCCCGGTGCTGCCTTGGGTGTTCGGCATGTAGATCGAAATGCGGTCGGAGACGTCGAGCAGCTTCTGCTCGTCGGTCATTTGCGGTGCGCTGACGTAAAGGTCGTTGCGGGTGGCCAGGTCCAGAAGATTTTCCCGCGTCATGATCCGCTGCTGGATCGCCAGCAGGATCTCTTGGGTCGTGGACCGCACGGTCGATGCGGCCAGTTCCGCCGGGATCTGCGCATTCTCGATCAGAAGCCGCGCCTCGGCCCGGAAGACCGGTGGCAGCGACAGGGCGTAAAGAATGCCTGCCGTGGTCGCCGTGAAAATGATTGCCGCGATGACCGGAAGTCGCCGCAGGATCAGGGACAAATAGAATTGCAGGTCCAACGTCATCTACTGGGTCTCACTCGACTCGCTTGCGGCCGTTGCGGAAAAGAACACGCCGTCATCCAGAACCTGCTGCAGGACGGCAGGCGTGATCAGGCGCTTGCCCTTTGTAAAGCCATAAACCATCGCCAGATCACACAGCTGGTTTACCAGGCGCGGCACCCCTTGGGTCAGGTCATAGATCATGTTGATGGCCGGTGCCGTGAAGATCCGCCTCTCGCTGCCGGCCACCTTCAACCGATGCGGGATGTAGCCCCGCACTGTCTTCAGGTCCATCGCAGAAAGATGATAGCTTGCCGCGACCCGCTGTGCGAATTGCCGCATGTTCGGCCGCGACACCAGACTGCGCAGTTCCGGCTGTCCGATCAGCACAAGTTGCAGCACCTCGTCCTTGCCCGAGTTGATGTTGATGAACATCCGCAGCTCTTCCAGCGCCTCGGCCGACAGGTTCTGCGCTTCGTCGAAGATCAGGACGACGCTGCGGCCTGCAGCATATTCCGACAAGAGGAAGGACTGGAACCGCGAGAACAGGTCGACATAGCTCTCTTCCAGTTCCGCCGGCTGCTCCAGCGCATGCAGCACCCAGCGCAACAACTCGGCGCGGGATCCATGCGGGTTCGACACCAGACCGACCTTCAGCTCTGACCCCAGCGACCGCACTAGATGCAGCAGCAGCGTGGTCTTGCCCGCGCCGACTTCGCCGGTGATCAGGGTGATCGGGGCATGGGCCCGCACCCCGTATTCCAGCATCGTGTAGGCGCGCTGGTGCGATGGCGGCCAATACAGGAAATCAGGGTCCGGGGTCAGCGCGAAGGGGCGCATGCTCAGCCCGAAATGCTCGGTGTAAAGGTCGGGCGACTGCACCACCGGTGCCATCGGCGCCCGGTCGCGGCCCTTGCGACGCACGGGGTCGGCCGCGCCCGATTCGCCGAATGCCGGGGGCGGCGTCGGGGCAGTCCTGTGGTTCTGGTAGGTCGGGATGTCGGGGACGGTGTCCCGGGCGCGATCAGGCGCGCGCGCCGCGGCACCCGCGTCATCTCCGGCATCCTGATCGAACCACAGGATGCGGGACAACAACTTTCGGGACCTGCTGCGCGTCATCTACCCACCTTCAAGCAATTACCCTGGTCTCCGGGGCCGTGTGCCGCCCGTGATAAGCAAACTTGAACGGCCTGGCGACGCCGTACAGGATACTGATGCCGAACTGGCAACAAAGTCTGGAAATCAGTGTTGTAGGGTCTGGATTTCCCCAAAAATGGCCACTTTCTCACCCAAGATCCGTGCGTATCTAGACGGACTCATGTAGGAAAGCTCAAGGAAATTTTGACGGCGCGCGAATCGTTGATGATCCCGGTCAGTCCCCGGATTTCGGGAAGGTGCAGAGTAGATGAGATTGTGCTCAGATGTCCCGGCGCCCGGGCGCAGGGCGGGACGCGCTGCCTTGACCGCCTGTCGCGCCACGCCAGCCGCAACCCCGGCCGGGGCGGTGCAAGACAAGTCGAGAGGGTAGTCGCATGAAGGACGTGATGCAGGACCTTCCGGCAGAGACGGACATTGCCATTGTCGGCATGGCCGCGCACCTGCCAGGTGCCGCCGACATCGCCGCCTATTGGGACAACCTGCGCGGGGGCCGCTCGGCCGTGCGCCGCCTGACTGAGGAAGAGATCCTCGCTTCGGGCGAATCCCCGGCAGTGCTTCGCAACCCCGCCTATGTGCCCGCCGCCGCTCTTCTGGAGGGCTTCGACCGTTTCGATGCCGAGTTTTTCGGATTTTCCCCCAAGGAGGCCGCGATCCTGGACCCGCAGCACCGCCAGTTTCTGGAGGTGGCCTGGGAAGCCCTTGAAAACGCAGGCCATACCCCGGAACGGTTCCGCGGCCGCATCGGCGTCTTCGCGGGCTGCGGCATGGGCAGCTATTTCTACTTCAACCTCTGCTCGAACCCCGCGCTGGTCGAAAGCACGGGCATGTTCCTGCTGCGCCACACCGGCAACGACAAGGACTTCCTGTCCACCCGCGTCAGCCACGTCTTCGACCTGAAGGGGCCAAGCCTGGGCCTGCAGACTGCGTGTTCCACCTCGCTTGTCGCCACGCATTACGCGATCCAGGCGCTGCTGAACGGCGAATGCGACATGGCATTGGCCGGGGGTGTCACCATCGACCTGCCGCAGGGCCGCGGCTACATCTACAAGGAGGGCGAGGTTCTGTCGCCCGACGGCGTCTGCCATGCCTTCGACCACCGGGCGCAAGGCACGGTCTTCGGGTCCGGCGCAGGCACGGTGCTTCTGCGCCGCATGGACGATGCTCTGGCCGATGGCGACCACATCTGGGCGGTGATCAAGGGCTCGGCGGTCAACAACGACGGGGCGGCGAAGGCAGGCTATCTGGCCCCTTCGGTCGAAGGCCAGGCCGACTGCATCGCGACCGCGCTGGCCGTCGCTGGGACGCCTGCCGATACGGTGGACTACATCGAATGCCACGGCACCGGCACCTATCTTGGCGACCCTATCGAGGTCGCCGCCCTGACCGAGGCCTTCCGCCGCACCACTGACGCGAAGGGCTTCGCCCGGATCGGCAGCGTCAAGACCAACATCGGCCACCTCGACACCGCCGCCGGGGTCGCCAGCCTGATCAAGACCACCCTCGCGCTGCATCACGGCCAGATGCCGCCGTCCTTGAACTTCGAGGCCCCGAACCCGGCGATCGACTTCGACAACAGCCCGTTCCGCGTCAACGACACGTTGACCGACTGGCCCCGCCGCAACGGCCCCCGCCGCGCCGGGGTGAACTCGCTGGGCGTCGGCGGGACCAATGCGCATGTCGTCATGCAGGAAGCTCCTGCTGTCGCGGCCTCCGAAGCCTCGGACTGGCCCTTCCAGCTCATCACCCTCTCCGCCCGCAGCCAGTCGGCCCTGGGCGAAGCCTCCTCCCGCCTTGCCGCGCATCTGCGCGCCCATCCCGATCAGCCGCTCGCCGATGTCGCCTGGACCCTGAAGGAAGGCCGACGCGCCTTTGAACACCGCCGTGTTCTGGTCGCCGAAACCCACGAGGAAGCGGCGAGGATGCTGGAGGCGGGCGACCCCCGCCGCGTCTTCACCCAGCGCCGCCTCGGCGATGCGCCCGACGTCGTCTTCATGTTCCCCGGCGGCGGCGCGCAATACCCCAACATGGCGCGCGACCTTTACGAGACCGAACCCGTCTTCGCCGAATGGATGGACCGGGGCCTTGCCGCCCTTGGCGAGGCCGAAGCCGAGACCCGCGCCCTCTGGCTTCCCGCCGCAGGACAGGAAGCGGCGGCAGCCGAAGCCCTGCGCCGTCCGTCAAAGCAACTGCCCCTGATCCTGATCGTCGAGGTTGCGCTGGCGAAACTGTGGGAAAGCTGGGGCGTCATGCCGTCGGCGCTGATCGGGCACAGCATGGGCGAAAACGCCGCCGCCTGCGTCGCGGGCGTGATGACGCTTGAGGCCGCCGTCGGCCTCGTCCACCTGCGGGGCCAGCTTTTCGACACTGTGCCTGCGGGAGGGATGCTCTCGGTCCCCCTGTCCGAAGCAGCCCTCAAACCCTACCTCGGCGACCTCGACATCGCCTCGATCAACGCGCCGGAATTGACGGTGGTTTCGGGGCCCGATGCCGGGCTGAAAGACCTTGCCGCGCGCCTGAAGGCCGATGACATCGACACCACCCGCATCGCCATCGACATCGCCGCCCATTCCAGGATGCTGGAAGGCATCCTTGCGGCCTTCCGCGCACATTTGGCCGGAATGCAGCTTTCCCCGCCGCGGATCCCGATCATCTCCAACCGCTCGGGCCAGGTCCTGACCGATGCGGAAGCCACCAGCCCCGATTACTGGGTCGCCCACCTGCGCAACACCGTCCGTTTCGCCGACGGAATGGCGACGCTGCGCCAAAAACCCGACCGCGTGTATCTGGAAGTCGGCCCCGGCCGCGCGATGGCCTCGCTGGCGCAAGCCAACGGCGCGATGGGCGGCCAGCCGGTCCCGGCCAGCCTCCGCCACCCCGACGACTCCACCTCGGACGACCGCCATTTCATCGCCACCCTTGGCCGTCTCTGGGCCTGCGGGGCGGAACCGGACCTGACCCAGCTTTGGGGCGAGGCGAAACGCCGCCGCGTCCCCCTGCCGACCTACCCGTTCCAGCGCAGCCGCTATTTCGTCGAACGCGGCCAGCCCGCCGTCGTCACCGAGGCCGACCTGACCCCGACCCGCCACGACAGCGTGACCGACTTCGGCTACCGGATCGGCTGGCGCGTGATGCCCGCCGACTGCCCGGTCGATGTGGAAACGGAACTTGGCGATCCGCTGACCTGGCTGGTCTTCGCCGATGAGGCAGGCCTCGCCCGCGCCGCCGTCCAGCGGTTGCGGACCGCCGGCCACAAGGTCATCACCGTCCACGCCGGCGACGCCTTCGCCCGCACTTCGGACGACACCTACACCCTCGCCCCCGAACATGGCCGCGAAGGCTATGACGCCCTCCTCGCCGACCTCGCCCAGCGCGACCTCGCCCCCGCCCGGATCGCGCATTTCTGGCTGGTCACGGCCGAGGCCACCTTCCGCCCCGGCTCCTCATTCTTCCAGCGGAACCTGGAGCAAGGCTTCTGGAGCCTGTTCTTCCTCGGCCAGGCAATGGGCGAGATCGGCCTCAAGCCCCTTCCCCATCTCACCGTCGTCACCTCCGGCGCCGCACAAGTCCGCACCGAGGCGCTCCCCTACCCCGAGAAAGCCACCGTCGCAGGCCCCGTCCGCGTCCTGCCCCGCGAGTTGCCGGGCCTGACGGCAAGCCTTCTCGACGTCGCCCTGCCCGAGAACCGCAAGGCGGCGATCCCGGCGGAAACCGTGTCGGCGGTGCTGGAGGAGATGCTCGCCACCCCGGCGAACACCGTTGCCGCGATCCGGGGCAGCCGCCGCCTGGTATCCCGTCTCGTGCCGGCCAAACTGCCGGAAGCGGCCGAGGTCCCCGAAGGCTCGGTCTGGGTCATCACCGGCGGCTTCGGCGGGATCGGCGTGACCGTCGCCGAACGCCTGATGCGCGACCGCCACGCCAAGGTCGCCCTGATCGGCCGCAACGTCCCCGAACCCGGAAGCGTGCGCGCCGGAGTGCTGTCGCGCCTCGAACGCCTTGGCCGGGTGATGGCCGTTGCCGCCGACGTCTGCAACCCCGAGGACATGCGCGCCGCCTTCGACCGCGTGAAGGCCGAGTTCGGGCCGATCTACGGTGTCGTCCATGCCGCGGGCATCGTCGACGACGCGCCGCTCCTTGGCAAGGACCCCGGCAGCGCCGACGCCGTCCTGTCGCCAAAGGTGCATGGCACCGCCCTGCTCGACAGCCTTCTGCCCGATGGCAGCATAGACCGGCTGGTCCTGTTCTCCTCGACCTCGACCGTTCTCACTCCGGCCGGTCAGGCGGATTATGTCGCGGCGAATGAATACCTGAACGCCTTCGCCCGGCACCGCTCCGGCGGGCGCACCCGCGTCACCGCGATCAACTGGGGCATCTGGTCGGGGATCGGCATGGCAGCCGATGCCGACGCCCGCCGCCAGGGCAAGGACGCGGGTGCGCCGCTGCCCGGGCAACTGGTCCTGCAGAGGATGCAGAAAGGGGAGGATGAAACCCGTTTTCATGCTACCCTGACCAAGGACCAGTGGGTGATGGACGACCACCGCCTTCTGGACGGCACTGCAGTCCTTCCCGGCGCCGCCTGGCCCGAAATCGCGCATGAGGCGCTGATGGCAACCGGAGCCAAGC
>NCDY01000035.1 GCA_002280405.1 Rhodobacterales bacterium 32-66-9
CCCGATCTCGCGGGGCTCTATATCACGGGCGGCGGCATCAGCGGGGCCATCGCCGCGCTGCGCGCGCACGGCACCGCAGGCAAGATGGTGGTCATAGGGGACGAGCTGACAAACGTTACTCGCACCGCGCTCCTGGATGGCACGCTTACGCTTGTCATCTCCCACCCCCTCGACCGCATGTCCCGCGACCTGATCCGCGGCATGGTCAAAGCCACCACCAACCGCCACGGCGGTAACTGGTCAAGCGTTACCCCGTTCGACATGCACAATCGCGAGAACATCTGATCTCGCTGCCGGTGGCGCGTGACTTCGCCAAATGCGAATGGCCGATTTGCGCGGACCGGGAGGAAAGGTGGCGCGGGTTGGACGGCGGCCGTATTCCGACTTTGATCGGACAGGGAATTGCGGGTGCGGGCATGCCCGACCAGCCGGGGCGAATGCGTCCCCATCCCGGTTTCACGCTTGCCGTCGCTCCGATAGGGCGGTGGGACCCGTTGACGCTGAACGAACGGGTCTGGATCGACTTCATCCGTGCGCTCTCGACAGGCGGCGTCGGCGCGCCGAACGTGCGCTGCTTCCCGCACACGAATCGGACTGCTCCGCTCCCCGTGGAGATTTTCAACACGTCCGAACGACCTCACGGCACAATGCGAACCAGCCATGCGGTCCGGCATTCTTTTCCGCAAACCTGATCCCGATACGCAACCTGCGTCATTTGAAGTCATTGCGATTTCGGGATTTTTTACTGGTCGGAGCGAGAGGATTCGAACCTCCGACCCCCTGCTCCCGAAGCAGGTGCGCTACCAGACTGCGCTACGCTCCGACCGTTGCCGGGGGTTACCCCGTCTGACCCGCCTTGGCAAGAGGCGTCACGCCTGATCGCCGCCCCTGTCCAGCCGCTTCAGCCACGTCGAAACCCGGGGAAAGGTGCCGATTTCCCAGCGCGAGCGGTTTTCAAGCACCGGGCGGTTCTGGCTGACGGACGGGGTGCCTTCGCGCAGCACGATGTAGATGCCCGAGGCGATGATCACCGACGACCCGACGGCGGTGTAGACATCCACGGCTTCGCCGAAGAAGATCCAGCCATAGACCGCGGCCCAGAGGATCTGGGAATACTGCATGGGGGCGACGATCACCGCCGGCGCGATGCGGTAGGCGGCGATGCTGGCAAGCGCGCCAAGCGTGCCCAGAAACGCCATCACGGCCGTCAGCGACAGGTCGGTGACCGGCATCGGCTGGTAGACGAAGGGCATCAGCGCACCGGTCGCGACGAAGGTCAGGACCATGGGATAAAGCATGAGGACGACGGACCGCTCCTCGCGTCCGATCTTGCGGACGATGACCGAACTGAGCGAGCCGGTCGTGGCCGCCCCAAGCGCCGCCAGATGGCCCAGCGAAAAACCGTCGCCGCCGCCCGGGCGCACGACGATGAGAACGCCAAGCAGCCCGATCATCACCGCGATTCCGCGCCGGATGCCGACCTTTTCGCCCAGCATCGGGATCGCCATCAAGGTGATCAGAAGCGGCATGGCGAAGAAGATCGCGTAAGAGGTGGCCAGGGGCAGGACGGAAAAGGCGTAGAACCCCATCGCCCCGGTCACCACGGCGCTGACGGTGCGCAGCGCGGTCCACCAGGGATGCCGGGGGATCAAAGTCCCGTCGCGGCGGTCGCTGAGCAGCAGGATCGTGACCAGCGGAAAGCCCATCAGCCCGGCGAAGAACATGGTCTGGAACGCGGAATAGGTGCCGCCCAGATATTTCACCACGACGTCGTGGGTTGCATAGAAGGCAAAGGCGGCCAGCGACAGAAGCGCACCGCGCAAGGTAGGGGACATTGCGAAATCCGGGCGAATGGGTGCGGGTCTCGGCACCCTGTTAGCGGCATCAGTGTCGCGCGTTGTCCCGGAAGTTGCAAGGGCACCACGGCCACCACTGGCGGGTTTTCACCCGCTGCGCCGGGCGACGATCAGGAAAAATTGGCAGCCGCGCAGATGACCTTCCCCAGCGCGGACATCGGATGCTCCGGGCGCGCGCGCCAGGGGCTGCGTGCCCCTGCGGCGACGGGATCAGAGGCTTGCGTCCAGCGCGGCAAGGACCGCATCGCCCATCTGGCTGGTCGAGACCGGAGTGCCGCCCTCGGGTCCCATCAGGTCGGCGGTGCGGACACCATCGGCCAGCACCGTCTCGACTGCCTTCTCCACCCGCGTCGCCTCCTCGCCCATGTCGAAGGAATAGCGCAGCGCCATGGCAAACGACAGGATGCAGGCGATCGGGTTTGCCTTGCCCTGACCCGCAATGTCGGGCGCGCTGCCGTGGACGGGTTCATACAGCGCCTTCGGGCGGCCGTTGGCCATCGGCAGGCCGAGGCTGGCCGAGGGCAGCATCCCCAGGCTTCCGGTCAGCATCGCCGCCATGTCCGACAGAAGGTCGCCGAAAAGGTTGTCGGTCACGATCACGTCGAACTGCTTTGGCCAGCGGCACAGCTGCATCGCGCCCGCATCGGCATACATGTGCGTCAGTTGAACATCCCGATAGTCGCGGTCGTGCACCTCCTGCACCACCTCGCGCCAGAGGATGCCCGACTCCATCACATTGGCCTTCTCCATCGAGCAGACCTTGTTGTTGCGCTTGCGGGCGAGTTCAAACGCCGAGCGCGCCACCCGGGCAATCTCGGATTCGGTATAGCGCTGGGTGTTGATGCCCACGCGCTCGTTGCCCTCCTTGAAGATGCCGCGCGGCTCGCCGAAATAGACGCCCGAGGTCAGCTCGCGCACGATCACGATATCCAGACCCGCGACAACCTCGCGCTTGAGGCTGGAGAAATCGGCGAGCGCGTCAAAGCACTGCGCGGGGCGCAGGTTGGAAAAGAGGTCCATTTCCTTGCGCAACCGCAGCAGTCCGCGCTCGGGTTTGACGGAAAAGTCCAGCTTGTCGTATTTCGGCCCGCCGACCGCACCCAGAAGGACCGCATCCACCTCCTGCGCTCTGGCCATCGTGGCGTCGGTCAACGGCGTTCCGTATGCGTCATAGGCGCAGCCGCCGACCAGATCCTCCGACACGTCGAACCGGACGCCGCGCTTGGCCCCCATCCAGCCGATGATCTTCTTCACCTCGGCCATGACTTCCGGGCCGATGCCGTCGCCGGCGAGGATAAGGAGGGAAGGGTTGGCCACGCGCGTGCTCCTGCAGAAGTGTCGCGGTCCGCCTAGCCCTTCGGCCCGAAAACTTCAAGCCGGGACGGCAGCGGCCAGGGCACCCCGGACGCGGGCCGGGCAGGGCGACCGGCGTCGGCGCGGCGCGGCACCAGGGGACCGCGCGGCACCTGGTGGCATCGGGGCGTCACGGCAGCACGATGTCGACCCAGACCGGAAAGTGACGCGACGCCGTGGCAAGGTCGGCGGCCAGGGGGTCGGATGCAGGCGGCCTGAGGACGCCCGCCCCCGTAACCTCCAGCCCGGCAGAGGGCAGCACATAGTCCAGCCGAAGCCCGCCGATGCCATCGTAAAGGGCCGTGTCCAGGGCCGGATCCCCGGCCTGGTCCGGCTCGGTCCGGCCGGGGCTGCCCCGTGGGCGCGGATCCTGCAGGGCGGGATCGGCCAGCAACGCGGCGATCCCCTGGCGCAAGCCGTCGCCATCGGCAGGGTCCAGATTGCCGTCGCCCAGAAGCACGAAGGGCGCATCGGGCGGCGGCATCGGCAGGCCCCCGCCCAGGAAAAGCCGCCAGAACTCGGCCTCGTCCCGGTTGCGGCGGCCGTTGCGGTCCTCGGGTCCATCGAAGACCGGCGGTGTCGCATGCCAGGCCAGAAGGTGCAGCGGGCCTTCGGGCGTGATCACCGGCACATCCCAGAACCCCGTCGTCGCCAGCCGCTGGACCGAAGCCAGATCGGGCGGGTCGCTGGACAGTCCGCCCGGCAGGTCGCGCCAGAGAAAGCCGGAAAAATCCCGTGCCGCAGCCGTGTCGATCGGCAGCCGCGACAGGATCGCCATGCCGCCCTGGCCAGAGAACAGGCCGAAGCCCTGCGCATCGCGCGGGTCGCCGATCCGCCCGTTGCCGTCGACGTCAAACCCGGTCTGCCTGCCGGTGTTCGGGCGAAAGGCAAAGCGGTTGGGGTAGTCCGCACCCGCCGCCGCCAGCTTTTCGGCCAGAAGCCCCAGCGCCACACCGCCCAGGTCATAGTCCACGGCGGTCAACAGGACCACATCGGCATCGAGGGCTGCCAGGACACGGACCGCCGCGTCGATCTTCGGGTCCTCGCCCCCGCTCAGGTCATCGACAAGAAGGCCGGGGCCGGTGCGGTCCAGCCCGGCGTTCCAGGTGGCGATGCGCAAGCTGTCCGCGCCGGCCGGGCCGGCCAGAACCGCGATGCAGCCAAGGCAGCGCAAGAGGTTAAAGATCGTCGTCCTCGTCATCGTCGGGATCAAGTCGGCTTGGCTCGATCGCGCCCAGGACCGCGAGCTTGGCTGCCCGCTTGATCCGGATCATGTCGGCGATCCGCGCCATGGCGACCGCACGCATGACCAGCGCGGCGGGAAGATAGGCCCACAGCGCCATGGTCCAGATCAGGGTCTGCGGCGAGGTCAGCGTCTCGGACGGGATGCCCGACGTCAGCACGGCGACGATTGCCGGGATCACGAACGGCAACAGGAAGCCGACCGTCAGGTTGGCATAGCTGTCTCGCACCAGCCGATCGACCACATCGCCGCCCGCTGTCGGCTCGAAGGTGGGCAGGTTCACCCAGACGTTGAAGGCGGTCTTGGTCGAGGGCCAGCCGGCCAGCTTCAACACGATGACGAAAAGTGCCAGCGAAAAAAGCGAGACGAGATACGCCGTGGCCGCCGCGACCTTGACCTCGGCGATCTGCAGCGCGGTGGCCCCGTCCGCCAGCATGTAGCTGGCCAGCCGCACCGGCGAATAGGGGAAGTCCAGTGACGAGCCGATGATCAGCCCGATGGCATGGAACAGCCGGGTGACGGTGGTCGAGGCCTCGCGGTCCGCGACGATGGCCGACAGAAACACCACGATGGTCAGCATCATCAGAAAGCGGATGCGGTTGTAGGGCGCGCCGTCGCGGAACTCGATCAGGCTGGGATAGACCGCGTGATACTCGAAGAAGACGAGCGCCCCGCCAAAAAGCGCGACCAGCGCCACGACCTGTTTGGTATCGGAACCGATGCCGGGCAGGATGACGGACGGCATGACGATCAGGATCATCACCAGAAAGGCGCGGACACCGGCGGCCGTGGCGCGCGACAGCCAGCTGCGCGCCCAGCCATCGGACGCGGCGACAGCCGTCAGCCTGGTGCGCAGCCCATCGAACATCGCGGTTCCGCTTGCCACAATTCCGCCCACTTCTGCCCCGGTATCAGCCGACTCGTTCTGGTTGTGCGCCACTAGGCCCAAGCTTTGTGGCCATTTCAGGGTCAGTCTGGGCCAGACTGGCGACGCCGTGCAGATTTTCCGCACAATCCAACGACCTGTCGGCCTGATCCCGCCAATGCTTGCCCTCAGCTTTCGCGAAAGGCGCGGGCAAAATAGTCGGTGAACGGTTGCACCAGATAGGCCAGCGGCGAGCGTCGGCCGGTTTGCAGAAAGACCTCGACCGGCATCCCGGGCAGAAGGGCACGGTCACCAAGCCGGCTCTGTTCGCCATCGTCCAGCTGCAGCTCCGCCGTGTAGTAAATCGCCCCGGTCTGTGAGTCCGTCAGGGCATCGGCGGAAACCAGCGTGACCTTGCCCTTGAGAGTCGGGGTGTCGCGGGCCGAGAAGGCGGGAAAGACCAGCTCTGCTGGCTGGCCGATCGCCACCTCGTCGATCTGGATCGGCGCGATGCGGGCGGTGATGACCAGCGGTCGATCCTGCGGGATCAGGTAAAGGACGGGTTCGGCGGCGCGCAGGACCGCGCGTGGCGTGGTGACCTGCAGGCCGAGGACAATTCCGGCCACCGGCGCGCGCACCTCCAGCCGGTCGATGCGCTCGACCAGCGCGCGGCGGCGTTCGGCAAGCTCCAGAAGTGTCGGTCCGGTCTGGCGCAGTTCCGCCGTCGCCTCCTCGCGGCGGCGGGTGGCAAGGCTGGAGATCTCGATCTCGATCTCGGTGATCTGGCCTTCGGTCCGGGCGAGGTCGGCGGCAAGCTCGCCCAGCTGGCCCTGCAGCCGGGCCCGTTCGCGTCGCAGCGCAAGCACGGTGCCCGCCTGCGCGAGGCCCTTGTCCAGAAGGCTCTGCTGCAGGGCAAGCTCTTGTTCGATAAGGGCAAGCTGAGTGGTCAGGGCCGCGCTCTGGGCCGTGATCCCGTTCGATTGTGACCGGGTCTGATCGATCCGACGCGCCAGAAGGTCGCGCTGTTCGGCCAGTGTCGCCGCGCGCGCCGCGAACAGGCGCCGTTGCCCGTCAAGCTGAGCCGCGACCTCGGGCGAGGCTTCGGCACGGGCAAGGATGTCTTGCGGGAAGTCCAGCGTCGCCGACCCGTCGCGTTCCGCGACCAGCCGGGCCGAACGCCCGGTCAGTTCGGAAAGCTGCCCCTCGACGATGGTCAGTTCCGACCGCAGCGCGGCACCGTCCAGCCGCAGCAGCGGTTGCCCGGCGACGACCAGGTCGCCCTCGCGGACAAAGATCGCCGCGACGACGCCGCCATCCGGGTGCTGGACGATCTGGCGGTCGCGTTCGACCTCGATCCGGCCCGGCGCGACAACGGCACCAGAGATGCGCGTCAGCGTCGCCCAAAGCCCGAAGCCCGCGACCAGGATCAGCGTCGCGGCAAGGCCCGAAAGGACCGGACGGCGGACCGAAATGCGCGAGCCGGTCATGCCACGCCGCCAGGCGCGGCGGCCCGGGCGATGTCGCCCGCATTGCGCACCGCTTCCCGCAGCACGGTGTCGCGCGGCCCGAAGGCGGCGGCGGCACCGTCCTGCAGCACGAGAAGCAGGTCGCATTCCTGGATCGCCGCCGGGCGGTGCGCCATGATCAGGACCGAAGCCCCCCGCGCCTTCGCCGTCCGGATCGCGCTGTTCAGCGCTATGGAGCCGTCGTTGTCGAGGTTGGAGTTCGGCTCGTCCAGGATCAGGAGCACCGGATCGCCATACAGCGCGCGGGCCAGGCCGATGCGCTGGATCTGTCCCCCCGACAGCCGGCTGCCCATGGATGCGACCGGGGTGTCATAGCCGTTCGGCAGCTTCAGGATCATCTGATGCGCCGCGGCGGCCCGGGCGGCAGCGACGATCCGGCCTGCGTCGGCCCCGGCGTGCAGCCGCGCGATGTTTTCGGCGATGGTGCCGTCAAACAGGGTCACCCGCTGCGGCAGGTAGCCGATATAGCTGCCCAGCCGGTCCGGATCATACTGGTCCAGCGTCGCGCCCGCCAGGCGGATGCGTCCGGCTGCCGGGTGCCAGACCCCGCTCAGCGCGCGCGCCAGCGAGGATTTCCCCGACCCCGACGGACCGATCACCCCCAGCGCCCGCCCCGGCGGCAAGGTGAAGCTCAGGTTGCGCAGGACAGGGGCTGCCGCGCCCGGCGGCACCACGGTCAGCCCCTGCACCTCGACCAGCGCCTTCGGTCGCGGCAGGTCCATCCGGGTTGGCAGCGGCGGCACGCTGGCCAAAAGCCCGGCCAGTCGCGTTCCGGCCTGCCGGGCCCGGCTAAGCACCGCCCATTGGCCGACCGCCTGCTCCACCGGTTGCAGGGCCCGGCCCGTCAGGATCGAGGCCGCGATCATCGCCCCCGCCGACAATTCCTGCCGCAGGACAAGCCAGGCCGCCAGCCCCAGCATCGCCGATTGCAGGAACAGCCGGAAGGTCCGGATCGCAACCGAATACCGCCCCGCGCTGTCCGCGGCCGCCAGCCCGGCATCGAGTGCCGCATCCCGGCGGGTCTTCAGCCGGGCAAAGGCAGCCGCGGCCATGCCCAGCGACTGCACCAGCTCGGCTTCCTGCTTCAGGTTCTCGGCCTGGCGTTCGGCCGCGAGGCCAGCCAGGTTCGCGGCCTGCAACGGGCGGTCCGTCGCATGCTGGTTCGCCAGGCTCAGGACCAGGATCACCAGCCCGCCCGCCAGCGCCAGCGCCCCGAGCCAGGGCTGAAAGACGAAGATCGCCGCGATGAAGACCGGGGCCCAGGGCGCGTCGAACAGGGCCAGCAGCACCGGCGAGGCCCAGAATCGGGCAATCGCATCCAGATCCTTCTGCGCGGCCAGCGCGGCGGTGTCCTGCGGTGCGACGGTCAGGCGACGAAAGGCGGCAGACAGCACGCGGGCATCCAGCGCCTCTTGCAGTCGCGCGCCGACCCGCGCCGTGATCCGCCCCCGCGCGTGGTCAAGCACCCCCATGATCACGAACAGGAACGCCATGAGAAGCGACAGCGCCAAGAGCGTCTCTTCCGACCGCGAGACCAGCACCCGGTCATAGACCTGCAGCATGTAAAGCGGTGCCGTCAGCATCAGCACGTTGACCAGCGCCGAAAACAGGAACGCGGTGAAAACCGCCTGCCGCGAGGCTGCACGCGCGGCCCGCAGTTCGAACCGGCCAGCCCGGGCATCGATGATCTGGGTCGCGGTATCGGCCATCGGTCCTTCCTTGGCGTCTTCCTGCCATTCGCGGCGCATTCGTCACGTTTGGCCGTTGTCTTGGTCCGCCCATGGACTTATGCCTTGGCCGGCGGCTGCCGAGGACTAGATTTGCGGCATCGATGCCGGACAGTAGGGAAATGGGTCTGAACATTCCGTTTAAATCGAAGACTGCCTTGCGATTTTCGGCCCTGCTGATGTCGGGTTTCCTGCTGGCCGCCTGTGCCGCACCCGCTGGCCCCGAAGCCATCAACGATCCTTTCGAGCCCGCGAACCGCACGGTCCATGCCTTCAACAAGGGCGTGGACCGCGCACTGGTCCGCCCGGCCTCCAAGGGTGTCGCCGTCGTGCCCGGGCCGGTCAGGCGCGGGATCGACAATGTCGCTGACACGCTCGGGCTGCCGGGCGACATCGCGAACAACCTCCTGCAGCTCCGCCTTGCGGATGCGGGGCAGAACACGCTGCGGCTTGGGGTGAACCTGACCTTCGGTGTTGCGGGACTGCTCGACGTTTCGTCCGCGCTGGGCCTGCAAGGCAAACCCACCGATTTCGGCGAGACGCTGTCGGTCTGGGGCGTGGGCGAGGGGCCATATCTGGAACTGCCGCTGGCAGGCCCCTCGACCGCCCGCGATACCGTCGGCATGATCGTGGACGCGGCGCTGGATCCGGTCAACCGCGTCCTCCCGGTGCGCGAGGCGAATGCGGCGCGGTTTGTCCGGCTCTTCTCACGGCTTGGTGATCGCAACCGCTACTCGGCCACGGTGGATTCGCTCCTATATGAAAGTGCCGACAGCTACGCGCAGGCGCGGCTTCTGTATCTGCAAAACCGGCGTTTCACCCTGTCGCGGGGCAGTGCCGCGGACGCAGCGGGCGGTGCCGGGGACGACGGCTTCATCGATCCCTATGCCGGCGCGGCAAATGACCAAGGCTTCATCGACCCGTATGAGGATCCCAATGCCCAGTGACATCACCCTATCGCGCCGCGGCCTCGTGGCAGGACTTGCCACCGCGACGCTGCTGGCGACGCTGCCCCGTCCTGCCGCGGCCCTGACGGCAGAGGATGCGAAGACGCTGGTTGACAAGACGGTGGCCGAAATCAACGCGATCATCAATTCCGGCAAGTCCGAAGGCGCGATGCTGCAGGACTTCGAACGCCTGTTCTCCCGCTATGCCGATGTGCCGACGATCGCCCGTTCGGTCCTTGGCACAGCGGCGCGCTCGGCCTCTAGCGGCCAGCTTTCCGGCTATACCAAGGCATTCCAGGGCTACATCAGCCGCAAATACGGCCGCCGTTTCCGTGAATTCGAGGGCGGTCAGATCGACGTGGCCGACGCCCGGCCGCTGAAAAGCTACTTCGAGGTGATCTCGACCGCCCGCCTGAAGGGCGAGGCTCCGTTCGAGGTGCGCTGGCACGTCAGCGACAAGTCGGGCAAGAGCCTGTTCTTCAACATCATCATCGAAGGCGTGAACATGCTGGCGTCCGAGCGCACCGAGATGGGCGCGCTTCTCGACCAGCGCGGCGGCGATCTCGACCGGCTGATCGCGGACCTTCAGACGCTCTGACCCGGCGGTGCCCGGTTCGACAACCTCACTTCGTCGCGGGTGCCCGCGCCGTCAGTTTCCGCCGCCCAGAAGCTGGTCTAGCTGACCGGCGAGGTCTCCTGCCAGACCGCCCCCGCCCGAGACCGGGCCTTCCATCACCGCGCCCTGTGGCGGTGCCCCGTCATAGACCGGGACGTTTTCGCCCGTCACCGGGTCAACGTAGACCTCGGTGAAGGTCGGGGCGTTCGGATCATCGAAATAGGGCACGTCCGCGGCGGCGATGGCGCCCTCGGTCGTGCTCGGGTCGACCGGCACATAGGTCGAGCCGGGGATCTCGGTCATCAACGGCGTGGCCGGTTGGCCCTCGTTGATCCGCACCATCACCTCGCGCCAGATCTCGGCGGGCAGTCCGCCGCCGGTGATGCCGGTCAGCGGGCGGTTGTCGTCGTAGCCGATCCAGACGCCCACGACATAGTCGGCGGTAAAGCCCACGAACCAGGCGTCCCGCGCGCTTTGCGTGGTGCCGGTCTTGCCCGCCGCCTCGCGGTCGTCCAGCCGGGCGCGCTTGCCGGTGCCGGAATTCAGCACCTCGGTCATCATGTAGGTCAAGGCACGCGCCGCCTTTTCAGAAATCACCCGCGTGCCGATCCCGCCGCCGGCGCCGAACAGGGGCTCGTCCATCCCCTTCAGCTTCAGCGCGCTCAGGCCGAAGGGCGTGACCGACGAGCCACCGTTCAGGATGCCCGCGAAGGCCCCGGTCATGTCGATCAGCGTCGATTCGGAAACGCCAAGCGCCAGCGCCGGTCCGTCGGCGAAATTCTGCGCCAGGCCGAAATCGGTCGCGATCTGCTTGACCCGATCGCGGCCCACCGCCTCCGACACCCGCACAGCCGGGATGTTGCGGCTTTCGGCCAGCGCCTGCGTCAGGGTGATCCGGCCCTTGAACGCCTTGTCATAGTTCTTCGGGCACCAGTCGCCCGACCCGGCGGTGTAGATGCACAGCGGCGCGTCATCGACCAGATCCATCGGACTGTAGCCAGCTTCCATCGCCGCGGCATAGACGAAGGGCTTGAAGGTCGATCCGGTTTGCCGCAAAGCCTGCGTCGCGCGGTTGAAGTCGCCCGCGTTGGGAATGTTGCGCCCGCCCACCATGGCGCGCACCGCGCCATCCGCGGTCATCACCACGATCGCCGCCTGCGCTTCAAGGCTCTTTTTCTGCCGGTCGTCGAAGATGAAGGCCAGAGCCTCCTCGGCCTTCTTCTGGATCGTCTGGTCCAGGGTGGTCTCGATGATCACGTCTTCCATGGTGTCACGGGCGAGGTAACTGGGCGTCGTCTCCATCACCCAGTCGGCGAAGTAGCCGCCGGTCCGCTGGTTTGCGGCGGTCGACAGGCTGGCCGGATTGGCCCGCGCCGCGTCGGCCTCGGCCTTGGTCAGATAGCCCTGCTCCTCCATCAGCCCGATCACCACTTCCGCCCTTGCCCGTGCCCTGTCGATGCTTGCCGTCGGGGCGAAGGTGGACGGAGCCTTCAACAGACCCGCCAGCATTGCCGCCTCGGAGGTGCTGACGTCCCTGGCCGACTTCCCGAAATAGCGTTGCGCCGCTGCCTCGAACCCGCGCGCGCCCGCGCCCAGATAGGCGCGGTTGAGGTAGATGGTCAGGATCTCTTCCTTGGAATACTTGACCTCCATCGCCATGGCGAAGGGCACTTCCTTGATCTTGCGCCAGATGCCGCCCTTGCGGCAGTCCTTTTCGTAGTCGGATTCCGACTTCCAGATCTTCGGGTCCCATTGCACGCCCAGACACAGAAGTTTCGCTGTCTGCTGGGTGATGGTCGAACCGCCGTTGCCCTCGAACGCACCCCGGCCTTCCGACAGGTTGATCCGTATGGCACTGGCGATGCCGCGCGGCGAAATGCCGAAATGCTGGTAGAACCGCTGGTCCTCCGTCGCCACCACCGCGTCGTGCAGGTCGGGTGCCACGCTTTCCGCCGTGATCATCCCGCCAAAGGTTTCCCCGCGCCAGGCAAAGACATTGCCTTCGCGGTCAAGCATCGTGACCGACCCGCGCGCGCGCCCGTCGATCAGGTCCGCCACCTCGGGAAGCTGCGCGTAGAAATACCAGACGACCCCGCCCAGGATCAGCGCCCCGATGGCCGTGGCACGCCAGGCGATGCCCCAGAGCACGCGCCAGACTGCCAGCAACAGGCCGATCACCAACCCGCGCTGCCGCGCAGGCCGTGCCGCAGGGCTCCGCTTGCGCGGCGTCCTGACCGGTTTCGGCGCCGCAGGCTTCTTCGGCCCGCCGCCCTTCCCGCCGCTGCCGCCTTCGCCGCCGCGTGAGCTTGTATACCGCTTGTCTGCAACGAGAGGGCCACGCCCCCGGGTTCCATTTGCCATGCCTGCTCTTGCCAGTTGTGATCTGGGGCCGTTCCGGCCCGTTTGCCTGTCACACTATCCCGGATTCCCCGGAAAGCGAAGCCGGGGCGCACAGGATTCGCGTTTCACCGCCGCCCATTAATTGGGCGGAGGTCGGCAGATGTGCAAAAAATGTGCACCAACGCGCAAAGCCGCCCCCGCCCGTGGCGGCCGTTCCTTGTGCAATCGCGGCAATCGCCTGCCTCATGCTTGGCGAAGCGCGCCTGTCCCGGGGGACGCCCAAGCAGAGGGGAAACACGTGAAGCTCATCATTGCAGCAATCAAGCCGTTCAAGCTCGAGGAGGTCCGCGAGGCGCTGACCGCCATCGGCGTTCGCGGCATGATGGTGACCGAGATCAAGGGGTTCGGCAGCCAGTCCGGTCACACCGAAATCTACCGCGGTGCCGAATACACGGTGAACTTCGTGCCGAAGATCCGGCTGGAGATCGTCGTCCCGGACGCCTTGTCCGACCAGGTCGTCAAGACCATCCGCGACACGGCCAAGACCGACAAGATCGGCGACGGAAAGATTTTCGTCCTCGACGTTGAACATGCCGTGCGGGTCCGCACCGGCGAAACCGATGACGACGCGCTGTGAGCCGCGGGGGAAAAGGGGAAACACCTGACATGAAACTGCACAAGACATTCGCAGGCCTTGGGGCGCTTGCCGCGTCCCTGCTGGCCGGCCTGCCTGCCCTGGCACAGGACGGACCGATCCAGAACCCGACCGTCGAGCAGATGGCGACGATGGTCGACAAGGGCGACACGACCTGGATGCTGATCTCCTCGGTCCTGGTGCTGATGATGTCGATCCCGGCGCTTGCCCTGTTCTATGGCGGGCTGGTGCGCACCAAGAACATGCTCAGCCTCCTGATGCAGGTGCTGATGATCGTGTCTGTCGGCGCGATCCTCTGGATCGCGGTCGGCTACAGCCTGGCCTTCACGCCCGGCTCGCCCTATATCGGTGGCCTGTCCAAGGCGATGCTGGCGGGCGTCGGCACCGGCACCTATGCCGCGACCTTCTCGAACAACGTCTACATCCCGGAATACGCCTTCATCATCTTCCAGATGACCTTCGCCTGCATCACGCCGGCACTGATCATCGGCGCCTTCGCGGAACGCATCAAGTTCTGGCCGCTGATCCTGTTCAGCATCGGCTGGACGCTGCTGGCCTATTACCCGATCGCGCACATGGTCTGGTTCTGGGCCGGCCCGGACTTCCTGTCGGTCCCCGAATTTGCCGGAGACATGGGCCTTCTCTGGGGCTGGGGCGCCTTGGACTTCGCCGGCGGCACGGTCGTCCACATCAACGCAGGGATCGCGGGTCTGATCGGCTGCATCGTGATCGGCCCGCGCATCGGCCACAACAAGGAACCGATGCCGCCGCACAGCCTGACGCTGACCATGGTCGGGGCCTCGCTGCTCTGGGTGGGCTGGTTCGGCTTCAACGCGGGTTCGAACCTGGAGTCGAACGGGCTGACCGCACTGGCCTTCCTCAACACCTTCATCGCCACCGCCGCGGCCACCGTCTCCTGGGTGCTGGTGGAACAACTGCGCCACGGCCGCCCCTCGCTGCTCGGCGCGGTGACGGGGGCCCTCGCGGGGCTGGTCGCGGTCACCCCGGCGGCAGGCTTTGCCGCACCGGGCGGCGCGTTGATCCTTGGCCTCGTGGTCTCGCCGGTCTGCTACATCTTCGTCTCGTCGGTGAAGAAGCGGTTCGGCTATGACGACAGCCTCGACGTCTTCGGGATCCACGGCATCGGCGGCATCATCGGTGCCATCGGGACCGGCATCCTCGCCGACCCGAGCCTTGGCGGCCAGGGCTGGTATGACTACACCGTCTTTCCGGCTGTTCCGGGTGCCTACGACATGGGTGCGCAGGTCATGACCCAGATCAAGGCGGTTGGCGTGACGGTGATCTGGACCGGTGTGGTCTCTTTCGTCCTGTTCTACGCGATCAAGCTGGTCTTCGGCCTGCGCCCCTCGGCGGACGACGAACGCCAGGGTCTCGACCAGACCTCGCACGGCGAAAGCGCCTACAACTACTGAGGCGCGACCGGCGGCGGACGCTCCTGCCTCCCGGTCTGCCGCCGCACAAGACGGCCCGCGGAACCTCCCCCCGCGGGCCGTTTCCCTTCGCTCGAGGCCGTCCCCGTGCGACTGCGTCTTCTCGTCCGAGCGTCCTGCCGAAAACCCGCCCCGCGACAAATGGCGAAGCGGCCGGCGGGCATCCGGGCTCTTCCCTCCCCGACCGCCCGCGTCTACGGTCCGGCCCGGCAAGGGGCAGGGAATGACACGCGAAGGCACTCCGTTGAAGGGCGTCGCCCTGGTCCTCGCGGCAACGCTGCTCTTCGCGGGGGGCGACACGCTGGGCAAGCACCTGTCGATGCTCTACGCCGCGACGCTGGTGCTGGCGGCCCGCTACCTGATCAACCTCGTGCTTGTCCTGGCGACGATGTGGCCCCGCCACCGCAGCGCGGTCTGGCAGACGCAACGGACCGGGCTCGTGCTGTTGCGGGGGCTGCTGCTGGCGGCGGCGACAGTCACGATGCTGCTTGCGCTGCGGGTGATGCCGGTGGCCGAGACGGTGGCGATCATCTACATCACCCCGGTCCTGCTGATGCTCGCCGCGGGACCGATCCTGGGCGAGAGGGTCAGCGCGTTGGGCTGGCTTTGCGCCGCCCTCGGCTTCGCCGGGGTCCTTCTCATCGCGCGGCCCGGTGGCGGCCTTGACCCTTGGGGCGTGATCCTCGGTCTTTCCAACGCCGTCCTCGGCACCGGTTACCATCTCCTGACCCGCATCCTGACCCGGACCGAGACGACGATGGCGCTGCTCTTCAACACCGCGCTGGTGGGCTCGATCCTGTCGGTGGGCGCAACCCTGGTCATCGGGGGGCAGCCGATGCCGACCTTGCCCGACATCGGCCTGATCCTCGTCTACGGGACTTTCGCCACGATCGGCCATCTTCTTCTGACCTCGGCCTATCGCGAGGCCCCGGCCTCCATCCTGGCACCCGTCAACTACATGCACATCGGCTTTGCCACCGTGCTGGGCTGGCTGGTGTTCCGGCAGCTTCCCGACGCGCCGGGCTTTGCCGGCATGGCGCTGATCGCGGCGGCGGGTCTTCTGGCCGCCTGGCGCGCCAGCCGCTGACTGACGACAGTGTCGCAGCCGCCACTCTCGCCCCCGCAGCCGGCTGGCCACCTCCGCAGGCAGCGCCGCGCCGCACGGCGACCTCCTGCACGACACCATTCTGGCCAGTGCCCGAGGCTGGCGCGCCATCGACCCCGGGGGCGTCCGGGGTGCCCGTGGCAAAAAGGCCGCGAACGCCTTGCGCACCCACGCCGGCGTGGACGACCTGGTCTCTTGCCGTGACCGCATCACCCGCCTTGTCCCGCCGTATCCTCGGCCGGGCGGCGGCGCAGGCTGCGCCGTCCCTCCTCCCCGGTCGACCGAGGGCCGGCAGAGCATCACGGACGATCTCCGCCTCCTGCCCCTTGTCTT
>NCDY01000036.1 GCA_002280405.1 Rhodobacterales bacterium 32-66-9
GGGCTGGCCTCGTGGCAGGTGGCGGCGATGCTGCGCGATCTGGCGGGGATCAACCTGGTCGGCGGCGATGTGGTCGAGGTCTCGCCGCCCTATGATACCACGGGGGCGACGGCGATTGCCGGGGCGCATGTCGCCTATGAGCTGATCTGCCTCTACCACTGGGCGCGGCGGCAAAGATGAGGGCAGGGCGCATGGCGGTCTACATTTTCCTGGCGGTGCTGACCGCCCTGGCGATCTTCGTCGGCTATGTCCGCCTTGCGCCATCCGACCCTGCGCGCTGGCATGTCGATCTGGCGGCGGGAAATCTTCCGGCGAATGCCCATGTGCTTTGCATCCGGCCCGACGGCCCCTATGGTCCGATCCCGGGCGATCCGGTTGCGTTTCTGACGCGGCTCGATGCCCTCGCGATGGCTACGCCGCGGACCAAACTGCTGGCGGGGTCGCCCGCGCAAGGCCGGGTCACCTGGATCACGCGTTCGGCGCTGATGGGCTTTCCGGACTATACCACGGCACAGATCATGGACGGTCCGTCGCTGTGCATTGCCGGACGGCAGCGCTTTGGATCGGAAGATCTGGGCGTCAATGCCGCTCGCATCGGCACCTGGGCGCAAGAGCTGTTGGGGCTTGCGAAGCGACCGGAAATGACCGGGTTGTGACCGCCGAGCGGGTCGGGGTCCGGCGCTCTCTTGCGCGGGTGTGAGGCGCGTGCGATGAGCGCATGCCTTCCTTGCTTGCCGAGCGCCGTTCATGTCCGCTTCGATTTCATCCTGGCAATGCGTGCTGATCGCCTGGGGAGACCGCTACCCGGTGGCCGAGATCAACCGGCTGGTGCGGTCCGTCCGCGCCAGGTCGCGCGGGCTGGAGCGGACCGTCCTGCTGTCGGACCGCCCGCGCGAGGGGCTGGAGCCGGGGGTCGAGCTGCGCGAGATTCCGGCCTGGTATCTCGCGCCGGAATTCCGCGGACCGGGGTGCCAGGCAAAGCTTTGCCTTTTCGAGCCTGGCCTGGTTCCGGCGGACATGCCGGCGGTCTATCTGGATCTCGACACCATCGTCTTCGGCGACCTGTCGCAGCTGCTGCAGGTGATGGAGAGCCCGCAGACCGTGGCGATCCTGCAAAGCGCGATCCTGCCCTTCGGGGCCCTTGCGCGCACGCTGTACAGGATCACCGACCGGCGCCGGTATGCACGGGGCAACTCGTCGATCGTGGTCTACCATCCAGCCCACACCGGGTATATCTCGGAGCGGTTTCGCGAATTGGCGGCACAGCACAGAACCGGCGGATTCAAGCCGCTTCGGGCCGATGAGCGCTTCATCTCCTGGGCAGCGCAGCCGGTGATGCGGGCGGTGCCGGCAAGCCTGGCAGTGAAGTTTCCCACCGAATACATGCAGCCCTGGCGCTGGCTGGTGCATCTGCGGGCGGACCTGCCCTGGATCCGGCGTCGGCGCGAAGGTCTGGTCGCGGTCACCTTTCCCGGCGTGAAGTTGAAGGCCGGGGAACTGGCCGCGCTGCCGGAAGGAGCCACGATCACAGACCGCAAGGGGCGCAGGCTTTTCTGGACGGACCGTGCGCTTGGCAGCCTGCGGCGCAAGATCATCGACCTCTACGGTCAGCCGGGCAGCTAGGCAGCCCTTGACCGCCCCGGTCGAAAGGGCCAAACCCCGGCCATGGTTCCCTTGGACAAGCTTGCCCAGATCGCCGAACGCTTCGAGTATCTCGAAGCGCAGCTGAACGCGGGCGCCGCCCCGGCCGAGATCGCGCGGCTCAGCCGGGAATACACCGACTTGAAGCCGGTCGTGGCGGAAATCCGCGCCTACGGCCGCGCGCTGGACGATCTGGCCGAAGCCGAGGCGATGCTGGCCGATCCCGAGATGAAGGCGCTGGCGGAAGAGGAGATGCCGCGGCTCAAGGCGCGCATCCCCGAAATGGAGCAGGCCCTTCGGCTGGCGCTGTTGCCGAAGGACGCCGCCGACGCCCGGCCCGCGATCATCGAGATCCGGCCCGGCACGGGGGGCGACGAGGCGGCGCTGTTCGCCGCCGATCTGGCGCGGATGTATCAGCGCCACGCCGAGCGCATGGGCTGGCGCTGGGAGGTGCTGGAAGAGCAGACCTCGGACCTTGGCGGGCTGAAGGAGCTGGTTGCGCTGGTCTCGGGCGAGGGGGTCTATTCGCGGCTGAAGTACGAATCCGGGGTTCACCGTGTGCAAAGGGTGCCGGAAACCGAGGCGCAGGGACGCATTCATACCAGCGCGGCCACGGTCGCGGTGCTGCCCGAGGCCCAGGAGGTCGATATCGACATCCCCGCGTCCGACATCCGGATCGACACGATGCGATCCTCGGGGGCAGGGGGGCAGCATGTGAACACGACGGATTCTGCCGTGCGGATCACGCATATCCCGAGCGGGATCGTGGTGACATCGTCCGAGAAGTCGCAGCACCGCAACCGCGAGATCGCGATGCAGGTGCTGCGGTCGCGGCTTTACGAGGCGGAGCGGGAGCGGCTGCATTCGCAGCGTGCGGCGGACCGGAAGTCCCAGGTCGGGTCGGGCGACCGCAGCGAGCGCATCCGCACCTACAACTTCCCGCAAGGCCGGATGACCGACCACCGGATCAACCTGACGCTCTATGCGCTGCCGCAGATCATGCAGGGCGAGCTGACCGAGGTGATCGACGCGCTGGTGGCGCACGACCAGGCCGAACGTCTGGCGGAGATCGAGGGTTGAAAGCGTCCGATGCGCTGCGCCGGGCGATTCCCCTGCTTCGAGAGGCGGGGATCGAAGACGGGTCGCGGGATGCACGGGTGCTTTTGGCGCATGCGCTGGGGATCGGCCATGACCGTCTGACGCTGAAGCTGCCCGAAGAGATGACCGCGGCGCAGGAAGTGCTTTACGACTCGGCGCTGCGGGCCCGGCTGATGCGGCAGCCGGTGGCGCAGATCACCGGGCGTCGGCTGTTCTGGGGCCTGTCGTTCCGGGTGACGCGCGACACGCTTGACCCGCGTCCCGAGACCGAGACGCTGGTGGCCGAGGCCCTGTCGCATCCGTTCCTGAAGATGCTCGACCTTGGCACGGGAACGGGATGTATCCTTTTGTCCTGCCTGAAGGCGATGCCGATGGCGCGGGGGCTTGGCACCGACATTTCGGACGCGGCGCTGCAGGTGGCGATGGGCAACACCCGCGATCTGGGGCTGGAGGCGCGGGCGCGGTTCCGCAAGGCGGACTGGTTCGCCGGGGTGACCGGGGCGTTTGATCTGATCGTGTCGAACCCGCCCTATATCGCGGAAGGGGAGATGCCGGACCTGGCACCCGAGGTGCGCGACTGGGAGCCGCATCTGGCGCTTTCGCCCGGTGGCGACGGGCTGGATGGCTACCGCGCCATCGCGCGCGGAGCGGGGGCGCGTCTGCTGCCGGGCGGGCGTCTCCTGGTCGAGATCGGGCCGACGCAGGCCGCCCCCGTGGCGGCGCTGTTTGCTGCGGCCGGACTGGAGCGTGTCCGGGTTCTGCCCGACCTCGATGGCCGCGACCGCGTGGTGGTGGCGGTCAAGCCGGAGGCCGCCGACAGGTGCGGCTGTGCCTGAACCGCGCCGATTCCGCGGGTCTTGAGCAAAAATCGCTTGTCACCTGACGCCCCCTGTGGTTAGTGGCCGCTGTCGGGCGCGGGTTTTCATCTGCCCTGGCACATCGTCCTGGCCCTGCTGACCTTGATTTGCTGCCCATGAGGGGCGGCGGTCGCGGGCCAAAGCCATCATAAGGACAAGATGCGCTCCTCCAAGAAACGCTCGCGTTCCAACCAGAACCGCCCGCGCACCCTCGGCAATATCGTCAACCGTGTCTTTGATTCCTCGGGTCCCGAGGGCAAGGTGCGCGGCACGCCGCAGCAGATCATCGAGAAGTACCAGATGCTGGCCCGCGACGCGCAGTTGTCGAACGACCGCGTGGCGGCCGAGAATTTCCTGCAGCATGCCGAGCATTACACCAGGATGCTTGCCGAAGCGATGAAGGAAATGGCCGCCGAGCAGGAGGCGCGCCAGCAGCAGTATCAGCAGGGTGGCGGCCAGAACGGGGGCCAGAACGGCAATCAGTCCGGCAATCAGTCCGGCAATCCGAACGGCAATCAGTCCGGCGGGCAATATGGTGGGCAGAACCAGCCGCGGGGCGACCGGCCAGAGCGGCCGGACCGGGGTGACCGCCCCGAGCGCGGCGAGCGTCCCGAGCGCGGCGAGCGGCGCGACTTCGTGCGCGATTTCCGTGCCGAGCGCGACCTGGGATCGGAAGAGCAACCCGCAGCCGTCGACGTGATCGATCTGCAGGCCGGCGACGATACCGGGCTGATCGAGACACCTGAATCCGGCGTGCGGACCCGGGCCGAAGCCGACCCGCTGCTGGCCGAGGCCGCCCCGCGTGAGGACCGCCCCGCGCGCCGCGCGCGCGGACCGCGCAAGCCTAAGGGCGAGGGCAAGGCCGGCGGCGAAGTGCCCGGCGGAGGGGGGACCGGCGGCGAACCGCCGCAGGAAGCCGCCGAATAGACCTCCGACCAGACCGCGCGGCCGCCCCCCGGGCGGCCTTTCGCCATCCGACAGGGAACCGGATCCCCAGGCGCCGCCTGAAGACCCGACCTGGCAAGAGCCGCGGGAAGGGGGACATGGTCCTGGTGCTCTTGCCGGGGCCGTCTCTTGGCCGTGGCCCAGGAACCGCGGTGCGGAGAAGTTTCTGGGCCGGTTTCGGCCTGCGCTTTCGTGATCAGGTGTTCTGCCCGACTTCGGCCGTCAGGATCACCGGACCGGTCGGCTGGCCGGTGGGCGAGCCGCCTTCCGGTTCGACCGAGACGGCGAAGACAAAACCTGCCGGAGGCTCCGGATAGGTCACGACGAGCGGACGGTCCTGCAGCAGACCGAGCGAGACCGGATTGGCGTTCGGCGCGATGATCCAAAGCTCGTGCACCTGGCCAGCGACGGCGGGCACGCCCGCCACCCGCGTCACTTGCAGCGCCGCACCGAAATGGGTGATCCGGTAGGCAAGCCGGTTGTCCGCCGTCGCCAGCGTCGCGACAAGGTCGGGGCGGGGCGGGGTCAGGGTCGCCATGGTCGCAAGGGCCAGCACCGCGGCAAGCGCTGCGCCGGACAGCCAACCGAACGTCAGGCCGAACCCGCGGCGCGCAGGGGCCAGAGGAGCGGCCGGGAAGAGCCGGGCTTCGATCTTCGGCAGCAGGTCCGGGGCCGAGACCGGCTTGAAGTCGTCGTTCAGCCCTTCCATCCGCGTCTCCCAACCGCGAACCATGGCTGCAAAGGCCGGGTCGCGCTTGATCCGGGCCTCGGCCGCGCTGCGTTCGGCAAGCTCCAGCACGCCCAGAACATATTCGGCAGCCAGCGCGTCATCGGCCTCGCGGGGCGTGAGCGGTGCGTCGGTCATTGGTCGAGACACTCCTTCAGCTTGAGGAGGCTCCGGCGCAGCCAGGTGCGCATGGTGTTCAGCGGCACCGCGTGGCGCGCAGCGAGGTCGAGGTAGGACAGGCCGTTGAGATAGGCGCCCCTTACCGCGTCGGCCTTGTCGGGATCGAGCGTGTCGAAGCAGTCCGCCACGCGCCGCACCTCGTCCCGGGCGACAAGCTGCGTCTCGGCGCGGGGAGCGGCGTCCTGCACGGTGTCGAGCCCGTCGTCCGAATGGGCTTCGGGCCGCGCACGCAAGCGGTCGATGGCGAGGTTGCGGGCAATCGCGATCAGCCAGGTCATGCCGCGACCCTTCGCCGGATCATAGCGACCCGCCCGAACCCAGACCCGTGTGTAGACTTCCTGCAAGGCATCCTCCGCCTCTGCGCGTTCCCTCAGCATACGCAGAAGAACGCCCATGAGTTTCGCCGACGTGTCACGATACAGCGTGCGGAAGGCCGCCCGGTCGGCGGCGGCGCACTGCGCGATCAGTTGGGCAACCGGATCATCCATGCGGCAGACGTTACGGATTTTGACCGGTATGGCAAGATCTTGCGCGAAAAGGCTGATGCGCGGGGCCGTTGTGTCAGCCCCGTCGCCGCCGTCGTCCGCCGTCATCACCGCCGGACTTGGGATTGAAGCTCACGTCTGGCAGGGAAACGATCCGGTGCAGATTTGGAAACGGATCGACCGCATGCGGAATGGCGTTGGCATTGACGAAATGCTCTTGAAAGCGGGGCTCGATGGCGGTCTCGACCTTGTGGATCTTGTGCACGGTCGTCTCGATCTGGTCGCGGGCGGCGACGCTGCAGAGCGCGATGCGGGCCCCGGTCCCGGCGGCGTTCCCGGCGCTGACGACCTTGTCAAGCGGCACGTCGGGGATCATGCCCAGCACCATCGCGTGTTTCGGACTGATATGCGCGCCGAAGGCGCCCGCCAGCGTCACCCGGTCCACGTTGTCGACCTGCATCTCGTCCATCAACAGCCGCGCACCGGCATAAAGCGCGGATTTCGCCAGCTGGATCGCCCGGATGTCGCCCTGGGTCACCGAAATCCGCGGCCCGCCTTCGGCGCTGCCGTCGTGGAGGAGATAGCTGAAGGTCCGCCCTGTCGGCTCGCAGCGCCGGGTGCCGGTCTGATCCGGCCCGCCAATCAGGCCGCCCGCGTCGAGAAGCCCGGCAAGGCGCATCTCGGCCACCGCCTCGATGATGCCCGAGCCGCAGATGCCGGTCACTCCCGTCGACGCGATGGCCGCGGCAAAGCCCGGATCGTCCGACCAAAGATCGGACCCGATCACCCGAAAGCGCGGTTCCTTGGTCACGGTGTCGATCTCCACCCGCTCGATCGCTCCGGGGGCCGCGCGCTGGCCGCTGGAGATCTGCGCGCCCTCGAAGGCCGGGCCGGTGGGCGAGGAACAGGCCAGAACGCGGGTCTGGTTGCCCAGCAGGATCTCGGCATTGGTGCCGACATCGACAATCAGCACCATATCCTTGGACTTGTCGGGTTCCTCGGACAAGGCGACCGCCGCGCAATCGGCCCCCACATGGCCTGCGATGCAGGGCAGCACATAGACGCGCGCGCTGCGGTTGAGTGCGGTCAAGTCCACATCCCGCGCGTCGAGCGACAGCGACCCGCTGGTCGCCAGTGCAAATGGCGCTTGCCCCAGTTCCACCGGATCGACACCGAGGAACAGGTGGTGCATCACCGGGTTGCAGACGATGACCATCTCATAGATCGCCGCCGGATCGACTTTGGCCTCGTCGGCGATGGACCGGGCGAGGGTGTTGATAGCCTCGCGCACGGCGCGGGTCATTTCCACATCGCCGCCGGGGTTCATCATCGCGTAGCTGACGCGGGACATCAGATCCTCGCCGAACCTGATCTGCGGGTTCATCAGGCCGGAAGAGGCCAGCACCCGCCCGTCCGACAGGTCGCAAAGATGCGCGGCGATGGTGGTGGAGCCGAGGTCGACCGCCAGTCCCAGCAGTGGACCCTCATGGAAGCCCGGAAAAATGTCCAGCACGCGCGTGACGGCGTCGTGGTTGCCCTTGTGCAGGATGACCGTGACCTTCCAGCTGCCCTTGCGCAGCACGGGTTGCAGGCGGCGGAGGACGGAAAGGTCCGTCTCGATCTTTTCCACCTGCCATTGCGCCGCCACGGCGCGGGCGAGGCGTTCGAAATCGCCAGTGGGCTCGTGCATGTCGGGTTCTTCCACCTCGACATAGACGGCGCGGGTGGCGGGATCCATCACCATGACCCGTTCGGTCGCCGACTTGCGGATCACCTGCTTGTGGACCTGGCTTTCGGGCGGGACGTCGATGACCACATCGCCCATCACCCTGGCCTGACAGCCGAGACGCCGCCCCTCGGCCAGCCCGCGGATGCGTTTGTAGCGGTCTTCGACCGCGTTCCACGCGCTCAGCGCGTCTTCCGCGACCGTGACCCCGTGTTTGGGGAACTCGCCATAGCCCGGGGTGATCTGGCACTTGGAACAGATGCCGCGCCCGCCGCACACGCTGTCGAGGTCCACCCCCAGCTGGCGCGCGGCGGTCAGCACGGGCGTCCCGAGCGCAAAGCGCCCGCGCTTGCCCGAGGGGGTGAAGATCACAAGGGCGTCGTCAGTCATCGGAGGTCTCGTGCGGATAGCTGTACTGGATGTCGGCCAGGCTGTCGGCGGCGAAGGTGAAGGCCCATTTTAGATGCCCCTTGGCCACCGGCACGCCATGCACGGCGCCTCCGGGAATGTAAAGCGCGATGCCCGGGCCGAGGCGATGCGGCACCCCGTCGATCATCACCTCTTCTGTCCCTTCCAGCCCGAAGTAGACTTCGGGTTGGGGATGCGAATGCAGTGCGAAGGTTTCGCCGGGCGCCAGCATGGCCACCCCGAAGACGATGTCGCTGGTGTTGGTCGCTGGCGCGGAAATCAGCGTGCGAAACCGGATCGACCCACGCCCGGGGGGATCGAGCAGTTCATCCGGCTGGGCAGCGACATCGACTCGGGTGGGTTGCGGCAAGATCGGCCTCGGGGCTGGTGCCCGCCTGTTCTAGGCTGGACGCCCAAGCGGGCAATGCCGGAATGCGGCAGCTTTTCCTCTCATTCCGGCAGCATGGGGATTTCCGGTCGGTCCTCAACCGGCGGCGCGACGCGGAAGCTGTCTGCGGGCGGCCTGCACATGCGTCGGGTCGAGGATCACGGTGCCGTCCAGAGGTGCCATGCGTCGCTGCTTGCACCGGACACTGCCACGCCGATGATGGCCAGGCGTTGACGCCGGTCAAATCCGCCTCTACCTCGCGCATCATGGCACGCGCACCCCTTCTTCAGCTTTCCGGCATTTCGCTGACTTTCGGCGGCAACCCGGTGTTCGACGCGCTTTCGCTGACGGTCCAGCCCGGCGACCGCATCGCATTGGTGGGGCGGAACGGGTCGGGGAAATCGACGCTGATGAAGGTGATGGCCGGTCTGGTCGAACCCGACCGCGGGCTGCGCGTGATCCCGCCCGGCGTGACTGTCGGCTACATGGAGCAGGAGCCGGACCTGTCGCGCCATGCCACGCTTGGCGATTTCGCGGCTTCGACCCTTGCCGAAGGGCAGGACTACCGCCTCGCGGTCGTTGCCGAAGGGCTGAAGTTCAACCCCGCGACCCCGGTTGCCACGGCTTCCGGGGGCGAGCGTCGCCGCGCGGCCCTGGCCAAGCTGCTGGCCGAGGCGCCGGAGCTGATGCTGCTGGACGAGCCGACCAACCACCTTGATATCCAGGCCATCGAATGGCTCGAGGCCGAGCTTGCCCAGACCCGCGCGGCCTTTGTCCTCATCAGCCACGACCGCGCCTTCCTGCGTGCGCTGTCGAAGGCGACGCTCTGGATCGACCGGGGCGAGGTCCGCCGCCGCGACACGGGGTTCGACGGCTTCGAGGACTGGCGCGAGACGGTCTGGGCCGAGGAGGACGAGGCGCGCCACAAGCTGGACCGCAAGATCAGGGCCGAGGCGAAATGGGCGGTCGAGGGCATCTCGGCCCGCAGGAAGCGCAACATGGGCCGGGTGCGCGCCTTGCAGGCGCTGAAGGCCGACCGGGCCGCGCAGATCCGGCGGCAGGGGACGGCGGCCTTCGCGCTGGAAAGCGGCCCGACCTCGGGCAGGAAGGTGATCGAGGCGAAGGGCCTGACCAAGGCCTTTGGCGACACAGCGATCGTCAAGGGTTTCGACCTGCGCGTCCTGCGCGGCGACCGGGTGGCGTTCGTCGGCCCGAACGGTGTGGGAAAGACGACCCTTCTCAAGATGTTGACGGGCGAAGTTCAACCGGATTCCGGGACGGTCACCCTTGGCACCAGTCTTGAGATCGCCGTCTTCGACCAGACCCGCTCCCGGCTCGAGCTGGATGCAAGCCTGTGGGACAACCTGACCGTCGATCCCCTGATGCGGGTCTCGGGGGCGTCGGATCAGGTCATGGTGCGCGGCCAGCCCAAGCATGTGGTGGCCTATCTCAAGGACTTCCTCTTCGACGAGGCGCAGGCCCGCGCGCCGGTGCGCAGCCTGTCGGGGGGCGAGCGCGCGCGGCTTCTGCTGGCCAAGCTGATGGCGCAGCCGTCGAACCTGCTGATCCTCGACGAGCCGACCAACGATCTGGACGTCGAAACGCTGGATCTGTTGCAGGACATCCTGGGCGACTACGATGGCACGGTGCTTTTGGTCAGCCACGACCGGGATTTCATTGACCGGATCGCGACCACGACGGTCGCATTGACAGGCGAGGGCAGGGCGCAGGCCTATCCGGGCGGCTGGTCGGACTATGCCGCCCAACGGCCCGAGCCGGTAGAGACGGCGGCGCGGCCGGCCTTGAAGGCTGCCGGTGCGGCCGCCAGGGCCGGGTCCGCCGCGAAACCGGCCGGACTGTCCTTCACCGAACGGAACCGGCTTGCAGAGCTGCCCGATCTCATCGCCCGGCTGGAAGCGGAAATCGGCAAGCTGCATGCCCTGCTGGACGATCCCGGGCTTTTCACCCGCGAGCCGGTGAAGTTCCGCAAGGCGACCGAGGCGCTGAGCGAGCGGCAACGCGCGCTCGACGCTGCCGAATCCGAGTGGCTGGAACTTGCCGATCGGGCCTGAGCCGCGCGCGATCGGCGGGTAACGGCAGGCCTCGGCCGAAAGCGGCGGGCCCCCTCGGCCAATCCCCGCCAGCATCGGACCGGCCCGATCAATCGGGCGTGAACTGCCATTGTGCTTCGGCCGCGCAATCCCCATTCCCTGTCTGCGTGTCGCGGCGAGCGTCTCAGGATCGCCGGGGCAAGAACAAGGAGACAGAAATGAAAACTATCGCAGCACTCATTGCCACCGCGGCCCTGGCCGCACCCGCCTTCGCCGGCGGACCGGTGAAAGTGGCCGACGAGCCGGCCGTGGCCGCGCCGGTGGCCGCGCCCTATGTCGCTCCGGGCCTGGACTGGTCGGGGCCCTATGTCGGTGCGCAGATCGGCTATGGCAACGTCGATTCGAACGGTGCCGGGCTGAATGGCAACGACTGGTTCGGCGGCGTGAATGCCGGATACCGGTGGGATTTCGGGAACTGGGTTGCCGGGACCGAGCTGTCGTACGACGCGACCAACATCGCGCTTGGCCCTGTGGCCGGGGACGAGCTGAGCAACGTTCTGGCGCTGAAACTGCAGGCGGGCCGCGAAATCGGCAACAGCCTGGTCTATGGCTCGCTGGGTGCGGCCCAGGCCAATGCCACGGTCGGCGGCGTTGATTTGCGCGACACCGGGTTCATCTACGGCGTCGGTTTCGACTATGCCCTGGGCAACCGGTGGACCGTCGGCGGCGAAGTCGTGCAACACAATTTCAACAGCTTCGATGGCACGCCCACCGACTTCGATGCGACAACGATTAAGGCCAAGGTCGGCCTGCGCTTCTGACGCGCCGGGCCTGACCTGACTGCGGCGCGGCTCCCCCCGCGCCGCAGCACCGGCTGACGGCAGGGCGACGATCCATCCCGAACCCCGCCTTTGGGACTGCGCCGCGCATCGTCCTGCGACACGCCGCGACGCATCGGGTCACCAGTTCCCGCTGGCGCCCCCGCCGGACGAGCGGCCGCCGCCAAAGCCGCCGCCGTTGCCACCACCGCCGCGCGTGCCGCCCTCTGCCCGGTCGCGCCGGGCTTCGGCGCTGGAATAGCTGATCGGATAGGACTTGCGGTCGGTGAAGCCGCATGCCGAACAGGTCAGGTGCTGCATCCCGACGCCGGGCTCGGTCCGGGTCGGGCGATCGATGATCTCGCGCGATCGTTCCAGCGTCCGGGCACCGCAGTTCGGACAGGTCAGCCTGGTCCGGCGGTTGCGCCAGACGCCAAGGCCCGCCACCCCGAGCACCGCCGCGGATCCGGCAAGCCATGACCAGCCCGCCCCGTCCTCTTCCGGAAAGCCGTCGGTCACCGTCACCGGTCGGCCCGCGAGGAAGGGGGCGATCAGCCGGTCGCGCGCCGAGACGATCCCGGCCTCGATCGCGCCCGCCACCTGCCCGTCGCGCAAGCCGGGCAGCACCGCCGTGGACAGGACCCGGGCCGCACGTCCGTCATAGACCGGGTCGTATCCCGCCCCGAGCGCGATCCGCGCCTGGCGCGTCTTCGTGTCGAGAAGCAGCATGATGCCGTCGTTGCGATCCGCACCGCCGACGCCCCAGGCGTTGAACAGCGCCTTGCCATAGGCCTCGATCCCCCGGCCTGTCGCCGCGCCCTCGGCGTTCCCGGGGCCACCGTCGCCAAGGCCCGGCAAGGTGACGACGACCATCTGCACCCCGGTCTGGGTCCGGGTGTCCACCAGCAGGCGGGCGATGCGACCCTCTTCGGTCGCGTCAAGCACGCCGGCAAAATCCGACACCGTGTCGCTGAGCGGAGCGGGAAGGTCTTGTGCGACCACGGGCGCTGCAAGGGACAGCGCCAGAACCAGGCAACGAAGGAACATCATGCAAGCATTTCTTCGACAGTCTTTGCGATCAGCATGACATCTTCCGCGCGACAGTCAAACGATCCGACCTGCACCCGGATCGCGAACCGCCCGTCCACCCGGGTCTGGGTCAGGTAGATGCGGCCGTCGTCGTTGATCCGCGACACCAGCGCCTCGGTCGCGGCATCATTCGCCAATGCGAAGGTGAACAGCGACAGGCGCGGTTCGGTGACGATCTCGACCCCCGGCAGGGCCGCAAGCCGGTCACGCACCGCGACGGCCCATCGGACATGGTTGCGGATGCGCGTCCGCAGCCCCTCCAGCCCGTAGGCGCGCAGCACGAACCACAGTTTCAGCGCCCGGAAGCGGCGGCCCAGCGGCACGGTCCATTCGTTGAAATTGACGATCTCCTCGCGGCCCGCCGTTTCAAGATACGTCGGCCGCAAACCCAGAGTCCGGACCTGGGCGCCGGGGTCGCGCAGCAACTGCACCGAGCAGTCGAATTGCGCCCCAAGCCACTTGTGCGGGTTGAAGACGATCGAATCGGCTGCTTCAACACCGGCCCACAACTCTCTGAATTCCGGGCAGATCATCGCCGATCCGGCCCAGGCCGCGTCGACATGGGACGGAACACCTTCGGCGAGGCAGACGGCGAGGCAGTCGGCGATCCGGTCGAAGGCACCAATGCTGGTGCCCCCGGCGCAAAGGATCACCCCCGCCGGAAAGAGCCCCGCCGCCCGGTCTGCGCGGATCGCCGCGCGCAGGCCGTCGCCCGTCATCGCCCGGTCGCGGTCGGTCGCGACCTTGACGAGGTTTCGTTGCCCGATCCCCGCCACGCGGATCGCCTTGTCCACCGAGGAATGCGTCTCGGCGCTGGCATAGAACCGCAAGGTCGGCCCGCCCGACAGGCCGTCGTCCAGCCCGCGATAGGCCAAGGCCCGCTCGCGCATGGTCAACACCGCCGACAGCGTCGCGTTGGTCGCCGAATCATGGATCGTGCCGACAAAGCCTTGCGGCAATCCGAGGGCCTGGCGCAGCCAGTCGACCATCACCTGTTCGATCTCGGTCGCGGCCGGAGAGGTCTGCCAGATCAGCGCATTGCAGGCCATGGCATTGACCAGCTGCTCGGCCAGCATCGAGGCCGGCGCGGCATTCGCGGGGAAATAGGCGAAGAAGCGGGGATGCTGCCAATGAGTCATCCCGTCCGGCACGATCCGCTCGAAATCGGCCCAGATCGTCTCGATCGGCTCGGCGAGATCCGGTGGCGCGGCGGGCAGGTGCCGCCCGATCGCCCCAGGCACCAGCGGCGCGCGCACCGGGCGGTCGCGCAGGCCGGCATGATAGTCCGCCGCCCAGTCCGCCGCCCGTTTCGACCAGTGCCGCAAGTCTTCGTGGTCCATCCCCGCCTTCCCCCCCGGAGTCTGGCACGCACTAGCACAGATCGACACCGGATCGGCAAGGTTCCACCCGCATCCTGCCACGGGGTCTCCTTTTTCCGGCCATCAGCGGTGATTAGCGCTATACCTGTCAGCAAGCCGTTATCCCGCCGTGTGAGGTCGAATGTCCCTGTCCCGCCGCTGTGCCCTGCTGGGCGCGTCCGCCCTGATCCTGTCCGCCTGTGTCGCCGGCGGTCGATTCGAGACCGACTATCAGCCGCTGTCGCCCGAGGTTTCGCGCGGCTGGCGGCTGGCGGAAGTGCAGATCGACGTCCCCCGCAGCCTGACGGTGTCGGAAGCCAGGACGCTGCTGCCCGAGGCTGACATCGTCTGGCGCGAGGATCCGCTGGGCGACCGCTATGCGCAGGTCGGCACGATCATGCAGGCCGCCGTGCTGCGCGGGGCGCAAGGCCTGCGCGGTTCGCGGCCCGTGGTGATCTCGGTCACGGTCACACGGTTCCATGCGCTGACCCTCGAGGCAGAGCAGTCCAATTTCGACTGGGGCGTCCACAACATAGACTTCGTCGCCCAGGTGACCGATGCGCGGACGGGTGAGGTGCTGGTGCCCGCCACCAAGATCCGTGCCGAAACCCCGGCCTGGTCCGGCACGCGGATGCGCGAGGCGCGGCGCAATGGCATCACGCAGAAGTCGATGATCTCGGACCATGTTGCGGCAACCGTGGCGGGCTGGCTTGGCACCGGGCCGGACAATCGGGGCAACTTCAGCCGAATGGGCAACTGAACCAGCGCCCTGCTTGCGCCGGGGGGCAGGCGCGTGCTAGGGATCTGGCCATGACGACGTTGCGCAACATCCGCATCTGCTGCATTACCCGCTGACCTCCGGGCACGGGCGCTTCGTCATTCCCTTCGGATGAACAGCAGTCCCGCGCGGTGACGTTTTGCGTTCTGGGACGACTGCCATGGTGACGATCCGCCTGACCAATTCGAAGACCCGGAAGAAGGAGGCGTTCGTCCCCCTCGATCCGGCAAACGTGCGGATGTATGTCTGCGGCCCCACCGTCTATGACCGCGCGCATCTGGGCAACGCCCGGCCCGTGGTGGTGTTCGACACGCTTTACCGCCTTCTTCGCCATGTCTACGGACCGGACCACGTCACCTATGTCCGCAATTTCACCGACGTCGACGACAAGATCAACGCCGAGGCCTTGCGGCGGCAGAAGGCGGGTGCGAAGGGCTCACTGGAAGACCTGATCCGCGAACGGACCGAGGAAACCATCGCCTGGTATCACGCCGACATGGACGCGCTCGGGGCGTTGCGGCCCTCAATCAGGGGTGCGGTGTCCGACACGGCGGAACCCCGCGCGACCGAATGGATCGGCGCGATGGTGGCGATGACGGCGGACCTGATCGCGAAGGGCCATGCCTATGCCGCCTCCGGCCACGTCCTGTTCCGCGTCCGCAGCTACAAGGCGTATGGAAAGCTGTCGGGCCGGTCTGTCGACGACATGATCGCAGGCGCAAGGGTCGAGGTCGCCCCCTTCAAGGAAGACCCGATGGATTTCGTTCTGTGGAAGCCCTCCGGGCCCGAGGAGCCGGGCTGGGACTCGCCCTGGGGCCGGGGGCGTCCCGGCTGGCACATCGAATGTTCGGCGATGGCGCGGGAACTTCTCGGCGACAGTTTCGACATCCACGGCGGGGGCCTTGACCTGCAGTTCCCGCACCACGAGAACGAGATCGCCCAAAGCGCCTGCGCCCACCCCGAGGGGTCCTTCGCGCGCTACTGGCTCCACAACGAGATGCTGCAGGTCGAGGGCAAGAAGATGTCCAAATCCCTGGGCAACTTCTTCACCGTGCGGGATTTGCTGGATCAGGGCGTACCAGGTGAGGTGATCCGGTTGGTCTTCCTGATGACGCATTACCGCAGCCCGATGGA
>NCDY01000037.1 GCA_002280405.1 Rhodobacterales bacterium 32-66-9
TCTGCAGACGTGCTGGGACATCTCGGCATCGAAAAACACCTTGCAAAGCAGCCGGGCGTGGCCTTGGCGACAGCCAATCCTGCTGGCCAGTCGGTGACCGTCACTTTCGACGCCGCCGTCACAAGCGTCGAGACCCTGCGCAGGGCGGTGGACGACTGCGGCTATCACTGCTCG
This sequence comes from Rhodobacterales bacterium 32-66-9, assembly GCA_002280405.1. Taxonomy (GTDB): domain Bacteria; phylum Pseudomonadota; class Alphaproteobacteria; order Rhodobacterales; family Rhodobacteraceae; genus Tabrizicola. Next base: position 175 of record NCDY01000037.1, read on the forward strand.
GGCGAGGTGCTGCCGAAGCATGTCTGTGCAAGCGACGCGCCGACCGTGGCGGCATCGCGGCCGAAGGACCATTCCGGGCATGAAGGACATGGCGGCGCTGCCGCCCCCGCCGCCAAATCCGCCAAGGACGAGATGGCGCACGAGATGGGCCATGGCGGGGGCGACATGCAGGCGATGGTGCGCGACATGCGCAACCGGTTCTGGGTGGCGCTGGTCTTTACCGTCCCGATCTTCGTCTGGTCGCCGATGGGCGGCCTGTTCGTGCCCCCTGCCCCGCCCTTCGGCCTGCGGCTGGATGTCTGGCTGCTCATCCTGGCGACCGCCGCCGTGATCTGGCCGGTCTGGCCCTTCGTCGTCGCCGCCTGGCGCGCGCTGCGCAACGGCATCCTGAACATGGCGGTGCTGGTCGTGCTTTCGGTCGGCACCGGCTACGTCTTCAGCGTCGGCTCCACCTTCTTCTTCCCCGGCGTGCAGTTCTACGAGGCCGTCGCCGTCCTCCTGGTGTTCATCCTTCTGGGCCACTGGCTGGAAATGCGCGCCCGCGCCGGTGCCTCCGAGGCGATCCGCGCACTGCTCGACCTGGCGCCGCCGATGGCGACGGTGCTGCGCGACGGTCTCGAGGTCGAAGTGCCGACCGCCGAGGTGCTGAAGGGCGAAACGGTCGTCATCCGCCCCGGCAACAAGATCCCGGTCGACGGCGAGGTGACCGAGGGCAAGTCCCTGGTCGATGAATCCATGCTGACCGGCGAATCGATGCCGGTGGAGAAAACCGTCGGCAGCACGGTGATCGGGGCCACGATCAACAAGTCGGGCACCTTCCGCTATACCGCGACCAAGGTCGGGGCCGACACCGCGCTGGCGCAGATCGTCAAGCTGGTGCAGGAGGCGCAGAACTCCAAGGCACCGGCGCAGCTGCTGGCCGACCGCGCCTCGCAATGGCTGGTGCTGGCCGCGATCCTGATCGGCGTCGGTACCTTCGCCGCCTGGTATGGCTTTCTGGGCGCTGACCTTCTGTTCGCGCTGACCCTGGCGATCACGGTTTTCGTCATCGCCTGCCCCGACGCGCTTGGCCTGGCGACGCCGATGGCGGTCATGGTCGGCACCGGCCTTGGCGCGATGAACGGCATCCTGTTCAAGAACGCCGGCGCGCTGGAGGATGCGACCAAGCTCGATGTGGTGGTGTTCGACAAGACCGGCACACTGACGATGGGCCAGCCCAGGGTGGTGGACGTGGTCGCCGCCGAGGGCCGGACCGAGGACGAGGTTCTGGCGGCGGCGGCGGCGGTGGACAAGGGGTCCGACCACCCGCTTGCCGTGGCCATCGTCGAACGCGCCGCCAGCCTGACCCTGGGCGCGATGACCGCCTTCGAGACTCTGGACGGCCGGGGGGCCAAGGCGGCGGTGGGCGGCAAGCCGGTGCTGGTCGGCAACCGCCGCCTGATGGACGAGGAGAAGGTCGATCTCGGCACCCTGTCGGACCGGGCCGATGCGCTGAAGGGCGCGGGGCGGACGGTGGTGCATGTCGCCGAAGGCGGCCGCATCCTGGGCCTGATCGCCATCGCCGACGCGCTGCGCCCGTCGGCCAAGGAAACCGTCGCCCGCCTGCGCGAACGCGGCGTCCAGGTGGCGATGCTGACCGGCGACAACGCCGGAACCGCGGCGCGGATCGCCGGGGAACTTGGCATCGACATCGTGCTTGCCGATGTCCTGCCCGGCCAGAAGGCGGAAAAGGTGAAAGAGCTTCAGGCCCAGGGCAAACGTGTCGGCATGGTCGGCGACGGGGTGAACGACGCGCCCGCGCTGGTGCAGGCCGATGTCGGCTTTGCCATCGGCGCGGGCACTGACGTCGCGATGGAAAGCGCCGACGTCGTGCTGATGCGCAGCGATCCGCATGACGTGCTGGGGGCCATCGTCCTGTCGCGGGCCACCTTGCGCAAGATGCACCAGAACCTGTTCTGGGCGGTCGCCTACAACGTGGTCGCCTTCCCGGTGGCGGCGGGGCTGTTCTACCCCTTCACGATCAGCCCCGAGGTCGCCGCGATCTCGATGTCGGGAAGCTCCGCGATCGTGGCGATCAACGCGCTTCTTCTCAAGCGGACGAAGCTGGAGGGCGTCAGACGGCGCTCGCCGGTCGCAGTTTCACAGCCAACTTCAGCCGAGGCCCCAGCATGAGCACCCCTCCCTTCACCTTCTCCCGCCGGTCGGTAACCACGGTGCTGCTTTCGGGGATCACCCTGGCGGCCTTGCCGGCACCTCTGCCGGCGCAGGGCGCGGCTGACGCCAACACGCTGACCGTGGACGGCATGCTCGCCTATCTCGGGGTCTTGCCCGCCGCCATCGTCAGGGGCCACCCGCGGTCCCACCCCGAGGCCGCCATGCACGGCGGCGTGCCGGACGGGCGGCACCAGTATCATGTGATCCTGGCCCTGTTCGATGCGGCGTCCGGCGACAGGATCGAGACCGCCCAGGTCGCGCTGACGATCATGGGGCTCGGCCACACCGGCGGCACCCGGCTGGATCTGGAACCGATGACGATCGCGAATACCGTGACCTGGGGAACCTTTGTCGAACTGCCCGGCAAGGATCTCTACGAGATGACGTTCGAGGTCCGCACCGAAGGGCGCAAGGACGCGGTGGTGTTTCCGTTCCGCTACGCCCATTCCACGCCCTGACCGCGACAAAGCCACCCAACCACAAGCAGATGGAGACCAGAATGGCACCAGGCAACAGGATCCGCGTCGCAGTCAACGGCTACGGCGTCATCGGCAAGCGGGTCGCCGATGCGGTGGCGCTGCAACCTGACATGGAACTCGCCGGAGTCTGCGACGTGGTCAACGACTGGCGCGCGCGGATGGCGCTGACAAAGGGCTACCCGCTCTATGCCGCGACGGCTGAACATTCGGCGGCAATGCGCGGCGCGGGCCTGGCGATCGACGGCACGCTTGACGAACTGCTTGCGCGGGTCGACGTGGTGGTGGACTGCACGCCAAAGCGCATCGCCGCGGCGAATGTCGAAACCTACCGCCGCCGCGGCATCCGCTTCATCGTCCAGGGCGGCGAAAAGCATTCGGTGACCGGCCATTCCTTCGTGGCCGAGGTCAGCTATGCCGGGGCGCTGGGCCGCAACTCTACCCGGGTCGTGTCCTGCAACACCACCTCGATCGTGCGCACGCTGTCGGCGCTGAAACGCGCGGGCCTCCTGCGCCGCGCGCGGGGCACGCTTCTGCGGCGGGCGACAGATCCCTGGGAAAGCCACCTCGGCGGCATCATGAACACGCTGGCACCGGAACCGGAGATCCCCAGCCACCAGGGCCCGGACGCGCAAAGCGTCGATCCCGGTCTTGACGTGGTGACCATGGCGGTCAAGGTCCCGGAAACACTGGCGCACCTGCACTACTGGGCGGTGCAGATGACCCGGCCCGCCAGCAAGGACGAGGTTCTGGCCGCGTTCCGCACCTCGTCGCGGATCGCGCTGATCCGCATGTCGGACGGGCTTGAGGCGCTGAACGCGGTCAAGGAAATGATGGCCGACATGGGCCGTCCGCATGACAATCTCTACGAGGTTGCCCTGTGGGAGGACATGCTGACGGTCCAGGGGGACGAGCTGTTCTATGCCTACATGGTGGACAATCAGGCCATCGTGATCCCCGAGACGATCGATGCGATCCGGGCCTTGACGGGATTGGCGAAAGAGGCAGCCGCCTCGGTGACGATCACCGACCGGACGCTGGGGATCGGCGCGCTTGGCCATCGGCCGAAATGATGCACCCGGATCGACCTGTCCCGCTCTGAGACCGGGACCAAGGCGCGGTCCGGCACCCGCGCCTGTGCCACCGGCCCTCGCAGCCGTCAGTCGATCTGGCGGAACAGCCCCGGATAGCGGTTGAAGGCCAGTTTCTGGACCAGCGCGCCGTCGCTGGTGCGGATCTCCGCCGTGATGCTGCCATCGGCGGCGGTGCCGATCTCGCCCAGCTTCAGGCGCGGGTTTCCAAGCCGGTCAAGCCGGTCCTGCAGCCAGGACCGCACCAGATCGGGTGTCATCTCAAGGGGGGCGGCGGACCCAAGACCAAGGATCGCTTCCGGCGGGACGCCCGCAAAGCCCTCCATCCCGGCCGGTCCACCCGCGGCCGCCCCGGTCGGACTTGATCCTCCGGGCATCGCCATCGCCCCGCCGGGATGATGCTGCGCCATCATCTGCATCATCATCTGCATCATCTCCGGCGGCATCATGGTCCCCGCCGTGGTCCCCGGCGTGGCCCCCATCATGGCCCCAGTCTGCGCCTCGGCGGGCGGCAGCGCCGTCTCCGGTGCGGCCGCTTCCCCGGTCTGGCCCGAGGTTCCGTCCTGAAGCGTCGCATGATGCGGATCGGCGGCAGGCGGCACCGATTGGGCATTCGCCGTGCCGACGGACATCAATCCTGCCAGAATGGCAGCCGAAATCCCGATAGCCCGCATGGTTGTTCTCCTTCTTGCGGTGCATTGCACCGGGTGTTGCCCCGGTTTCAGGCGCAAGCGTTCTGGCAGGATGCCGCTTGACCGGCGCACCTGCTGACGCGCTTCGCCCTGCAATACAATAGACGCACCTGCCCGCCTGAAATTACCGGCCGGCCGCATCAGGGAACCGCAAGCATGGCCGCAAAGGTCAGACTTGCCGACCACCGCGCACCGGCAGGTGCGCAAACGGACGATTTCCCCGGCCAAACCCCGGGCTGCCAAATGATCGGTCGGCGAAAGGTCTAGAATGGTGCAACGGGCAGGCCCGTCACGAACCGTCGGGCGGCGGGATGGCCGGGAGCGGGCCACCCCGCACGCCCTTGAAGGGTCCTACATGCCCTTGGCGGCAAGCCAGGCCTTCATCGTGGCGATCTCGGCCTCCTGGGCCTTGATCACCTCTTCGGCAATGGCGCGGATCGCGGGATCCTTGCCGAACTCCAGCTGAACCTTGGCCATGTCGATGGCGGCCTGATGGTGCGGGATCATACCCTTGACGAAATCCACGTCGGCATCGCCGGTGTAGGGTGCCATCATGTTCGCCATCATGGTGTTCATCACGGCGGCATAGGCCTTGGACGAAGGCGTGTCGGCCCCTGCCCCCATGTTCATGCCGCCCATGTTCATGCCGCCCATGTTCATGCCGCCCATGGCTCCGTCATTCTGGGCAAAGCCGATCGTGACCGCCCCGATACCCGCGGCGACCGTCGCGGCCACGATCAGTAGTCCTGCCTTCGTCATACCTTATGTCTCCTTGCTTGAATTTGGCGCGCTCGGCTCACGCTGGCGCATAGCCTACTTCGGTCAGCGCCGCGACCAGCCGGTCCCGGGGGGCCGAGGTTGTCACATCAACCTTGTGCGCGGCGGGGTCGGCCTTGACCTCGGCAGCCGGATCGACCGACTGGATCGCCTTGGTGACGCTGCGGGCGCAGCCGCCGCAGGTCATGTTCTCGATGTGGAACTGCATGGGTGCCTCCTTGGAACCTCTGTTGCTCACGGTAGATAGTGCTTCCCACTGTTGTAAGGTCAAGACCACAAGGCCGTGACAGCGGCAACAAAACTCTCCTCTTGACCTTCCTATCATGGGAAGCCTTATGTGCGGATGGCAAATCGCTCGCCGGAAGGATCCGCAATGAACATGCAGCCGCGACCCTCAAGCCCCTCGACCGTGGTGCTGGAAGTCGAAGGAATGACCTGCGCTTCCTGCGTCGCGCATGTCGAACGTGCGTTGAAGACCGTTCCCGGCGTCACCGGGGCCACGGTGAACCTTGCGACCGAACGGGCCGAGGTGACGGGCGTGGCGCTTGACCGGGCGGCCCTGGTCAAGGCGGTGGCCGACGCCGGTTACGAGGTGCCAGGCCGCCCGGTGGAGCTGGCGATCGAAGGCATGACCTGCGCCTCCTGCGTCGCGCGGGTGGAAAAGGCGTTGAAGTCCGTGCCGGGCGTGACCTCGGCCAGCGTGAACCTTGCGACCGAACGGGCCAGCATCACCGGCGCGGCAGACCTTGCCGCGCTTACCCGCGCCGTGGCCGATGCGGGCTACGAGGCGCGCGCCGCAGCCCCGGCGCTGGCCACGGCGGATGAGACCGCCGCGAAGAAGGCCGCCGAAGAGGCGGGGCTGAAGCGTGACGTGCTGCTCGCCGCCGCCCTGACCCTGCCGGTCGCGTTTCTGGAGATGGGACGCCACCTGTCCATGGCGATCCACATGGCGATCGTGAACACGATCGGCCTCCAGGCAAGCTGGTATATCCAGTTCGTGCTGACGACCGTGGTCCTGTTCGGCCCTGGCCTGCGTTTCTTCCGCAAGGGATTTCCCGCCCTCGCGCGGCTCACGCCCGACATGAACAGCCTGGTCGCGGTCGGCACCTCGGCGGCCTACGGCTATTCGCTGGTCGCGACCTTCGTCCCGGGCGTGCTGCCCGCAGGGTCGAACTTCGTCTACTACGAGGCGGCAGCGGTGATCATCACGCTGATCCTGCTTGGTCGCTACCTCGAGGCGCGCGCCAAAGGCCGCACCTCCGAGGCGATCAAGCGGCTGGTCGGCCTGCAGGCCAAGACCGCCCGCGTGGTCCGTGACGGGGCGGCGGTCGAGGTTCCGGTCGCCGAGGTCCTTCCCGGCGACCTGGTCGAGGTCCGCCCCGGCGAACGGGTGCCGGTCGACGGCGAGGTGACATCGGGCGCAAGCTGGATCGACGAAAGCATGATCTCGGGCGAGCCCCTGCCGGTCGAGAAGACCGCAGGCAGCCATGTCACCGGCGGCACGGTCAACCAGACCGGTGCCTTCACCTTCCGCGCGACGGCGGTGGGCGAGGCGACGATGCTGGCCCAGATCATCCGCATGGTCGAGGCGGCGCAGGGCGGGAAACTCCCGATCCAGGCGCTGGTCGACAAGGTGACGATGTGGTTCGTCCCCGTGGTCATGGTGCTGGCGGCGCTGACTTTCGCGGTCTGGCTGATCTTCGGCCCCGATCCGGCGCTGACCTTCGCACTGGTGAACGCGGTCGCGGTCCTGATCATCGCCTGCCCCTGCGCCATGGGCCTGGCCACGCCGACCTCGATCATGGTCGGCACCGGGCGCGGGGCGGAGCTTGGTGTCCTTTTCCGCAAGGGCGAGGCGCTGCAATCGCTGCAGGGCGTCAAGGTGGTGGCGCTGGACAAGACCGGCACCCTGACCGAAGGCAAGCCGCGCCTGACCGACCTGACGCTGGCACCGGGCTTTGACCGCGCTGCCGTGCTGGCCGCCGTGGCGGCGGTCGAGGCGAAGTCGGAACACCCGATCGCCCGCGCCATCGTCGCGGCCGCGGCCGAGGAAGGTCTGGCCCTGCCCGAGGTGACGACCTTTGACTCTGTCACCGGCTTCGGCGTCGCGGCCGTTGCCGGCGGGCAACGGATCGAGGTCGGCGCCGACCGCTACATGGTCAAGCTCGGCCTCGACATCGGTGCCTTCGCGTCCCAGGCCGCGCGGCTGGGCGACGAGGGCAAGTCGCCGCTCTATGCCGCCATTGACGGCAAACTTGCGGCCATCCTTGCCGTCGCCGACCCGATCAAGGAGACGACGCCGGAGGCGATCAAGGCGCTCCACGCGCTTGGCCTCAAGGTCGCGATGATCACCGGCGACAACGCCCGCACCGCGCAGGCCATCGCCCGCCAGCTTGGCATCGACGAGGTGGTGGCCGAGGTGCTGCCCGACGGCAAGGTCGCGGCGGTCAAGCGGCTGCAGGCGCTCGGCACGCTTGCCTATGTCGGCGACGGCATCAACGACGCCCCGGCGCTGGCCGAGGCGGATGTGGGCCTTGCCGTCGGCACCGGCACCGACATCGCCATCGAGTCGGCGGACGTGGTGCTGATGACCGGCCGCCTGACCGCCGTGCCCGACGCCATCGCCCTGTCACGCGCGACGATGCGCAACATCCGGCAGAACCTGTTCTGGGCCTTCATCTACAACGCCCTTCTGATCCCGGTCGCGGCAGGTGTCCTCTGGCCCGCCTTCGGCATCCTGTTGTCGCCGATCATCGCGGCTGCGGCGATGGCGCTGTCCTCGGTCTTCGTCCTTGGCAACGCGCTCAGGCTGCGGCGCTTTGCCCCTGCCCCGGTGGTGCGCGATGGCCAGCCGGGCGCGGGGCTGGTAGGCTCTCCGGGCCTGGGAGCCGCCTAGGCCAGCTTCCGACAGGCAATGCCCTTGAACCGACCCGAAACCGATGCCGGCGATCTGATCCGAACCTGGAAGGACGACCCTGCGGCGACCTTCCAGTCCTGGTTCCTGTGGTCCGAGCGGATCAAGAACTTCCGCTCGATCCGCCGCGGCCTGGAGGTGGTGGTGGACGAGATCGCCGAAGGCCGCTTCGGCAACGCCTATCGCGGCTCGTCGCTGGAAACCGTGGTCCATTCCATCGCCGAGCAGCGCCAGATCTTCCGGGGCGCGGACCACGCCTTCCTGTGGAAGCCGAAACTGCGTATCCCGGACATCTACGAAAATGCCGAAAACCAGCGCAGCTTCGGCCGCCTGATCGACGGTTGCGCCTGCTGCTCCACCGAGGGCGAGATCCTGCGCCACATCGCCGAGATCGACGCGCGCCAGATCAAGGGGCTGGGGCCGGCCGTCGCGAACCTGCTTTACTTCCTTCACCCCACGCTGGTGCCGCCGTTCAACACGAAGATCGTCGCGGGCTACAATCTTCTGACCGGCGCGCAGGTCAAGCTCGGAAGCTGGCCCCAGTTCCTGGCGATGCGGACGGGCATCCTGGACCTCAACACCCGCTACCGCGCGCTTTTGTCGAACGACCTCGGCGCCATCGGCGGGCTGCTGTTCGACATCGGCGCGGGCCGCTATCCGCCGCCGCCGGCGCAGCCCTCCGGTCGCGCCGACTGGCTGGCCCGGCTGGCCGAGGCGCGTGCCAATGCCGCCGCCCTCAGCCCCGCCGACCGGCGCAGCGAGACCGACGAGGCCAGCCATTCCGAAGTGCAGTCCTGGCTGCGCGACCTGGGCCATGCGCTTGGCTACCGGGTCTGGATCGCCGCGAACGACCGCGGGCGCCTCTACAACGGCCGCCCCCTGGGCGAGGGCTGCCTTGAGGCGCTGCCGCCGGTGCTGACCGCAGCACCCGGGGCCGAGGCGGTGCGGCTGATCGACGTTCTGTGGCTGCGCGCCGACAGCGACCGCGTCGCCGCCGCCTTCGAGGTCGAACACTCCACCTCGATCTATTCCGGCATCGTGCGGATGCTTGACCTCGCACTCGGCCATGCCGATCCCCATGCCGAGGGCGGCCTCTTCCTTGTCGCCCCCGACGCGCGCGAGGCCGAGGTGCGGGCGCAACTGGCGCGCCCGGCCTTCGCCCGCATCGCCGACCTGAAGATCGGCTGGCTGCCTTACGGCGAGCTTGCCCGGAACCGCGCGGCGATCGCCCGCTTCGGCGAGGGGCTGAAGGCGATCCGCGCCATCGCCCGCCCGCTGCCCTGACCCGCCGTGACCTGTCCTGTCCTGTCCTGAAGGAGTCCTGACCATGAACATCGGTGAAGCGGCCAAGGCCTCGGGCGTGTCGGCCAAGATGATCCGCTACTACGAATCGATCGGCCTGATCCCTGCCGCCGGGCGCACCGGATCGGGGTATCGGGTCTACACGACGACCGAGGTGCAGCTTCTGCGCTTCATCCGCCGGTCGCGCAACCTCGGCTTTCCGGTGGACCGGATCGAAGAGCTGCTGGCGCTCTGGCGGGATCGCGGCCGGCACAGCGCCGATGTCAAGCGGCTGGCGATGGAGCAGATCGACGGGCTGGAACGCAAGGTGCAAGAGATGCAGGGCATGATCGACACCCTGCGGCAACTGGCGGATGCCTGTTGTGGCGACGACCGCCCCGACTGTCCGATCCTTGCCGATCTGGGGCAGGGCGACGTCTCGGTCCGAACCGAAATCCGCCAGCGCCTGTCCTCGGCCAGGTAGGGCCCCGGGCATATCGCCCGGCACCTTGATCGACGCCGGGCCGCTCAGGCCGTCCGGCGCGGCCAGCCCGGATGCAGGCCGTCGATGACGAAGGCGTGGCGGTGTGCCTGGCCGTTCCCGCCGCGCAGATGCGGATGGTCGGGCGGCAGGTCGGCGTGCTCATGCGCCAGTTCCGCCGGATCGAAGGCCGGCCACAGCCAGAAAACGGCAGCCATCGCCAGCGCCCCCACCGCCGCCAGCCCAAGCGCCGCCTGCGTCAGCCCGATGGCCGACCCCAGCCAGCCCGCCAGCGGATAGGTGACCAGCCAGCCGGCATGGCTCAGCGCGAATTGCGCGGCAAAGACGGCCGGGCGGTCCTCGGGGCGGGCGGACCTGTTCAGGATGCGCCCGATGGGCGTCTGCGTCAGGGAAAAGCCGAAGCCGATCACCGCCCACAGCGCCATCAGCGCGCCGATGACCGGGACCAGCGGCGTCACCGCCACGCCCGCCACCATCAGCCCGGCCCCGGCCAGCATCACGCTGCGGTCGGCCCGATGCTCAAGGACCCGCGGCAGCAGGACCGCCGCCAGCATCGACCCCGCACCGAAGGCCGCGAAGGCCAGCGCGACCTGCGCCCCGCCCAGACCAAGCCGCGCCTGCACCAGAACCACCGTGTTCACATAGACCATCGCTCCGGCCGCCGCGACCGCAAGCTCCATGACCATCAGCCCGCGCAGGCGCGGCGTGGCCAGATAGATGCGCAGGCCCCGGGTGGCGGCGGCCCGGAACTGCCCAGCCTCTGCCGGGGCCCGCACCGGCAGCACAACCGTGACCACCAAAAGCGCGGACAGGACAAAGCCCGCAACCGTGCCGCCGAACAGCACCGGAAAGCTGACGACGGTCAGCAGCGCGGCGGCCAGCATGGGCGAGGCAAGCTGCTCCAGATCCTCGGTCAGCCGCATCAGGGACAGCGCGTTGGTATAGTCGCGCGTCTCCGGCAGCACCTCTGGGATCGTCGCCTGGAACGCCGGCGTGAACCCGGCCGAGGCCGCCTGCAACAGGAAGATCAGCACATAGACCTGCCAGACCTCGGTGACGAAGGGCAGGACCAGCACGACACCGGCGCGGATCAGGTCCAGCGTGACCAGAAACGCCCGGCGCGGCAGCCGTTCGGCCAGGGCGGCGGCGATGGGGGCCAGCGTGACATAGGCGATCATCTTGATCGCCAGCGCCGTGCCCAGCACCAGCCCGGCATCCGCCCCCGCAAGCTGCCAGGCCAGAAGGCCAAGCGCCACGGTGGCCAGCCCGGTGCCCAGCAGCGCCACAAGCTGGGCGGCGAAAAGATGCCGGAAGGTGCGGTTGCGCAGCGTGTTCAGCATGTCAGAGAAACTTCGTCATGGCCGTGATCTCGCCCGGGTCGTGGCCGCCACCCGAGGTGACACGATGGCCGAAGTGATCGTGGATCGGCGCCCGCTTCAGCCGCGCGGCGATGGCCGGGTGGCCGGCGTGGTCATGATCCTCTTGCATGTCGCGACGATACGCCCCCCCGGCGCGGCGGGCAAGCACCGACGCCACCCGCCTCGGGCAGTCCGGGATCACGCCAGCCGCTTGCGCAGCGGGATGAGGCCAAGGGCCGCGACCAGCGCAAACCCGGCTCCGGCAAGGAAGGTGGCCCCGGACCCGAAGACCTGCCACAGCCCACCCGCGATCACGCTGGCCATGAGAAGGGCTGCACCGGTGACCAGGTTGAACATGCCATAGGCCGTGCCGCGCAACTCGGCCGGGACCGCCTCGGCCACCAGCGCCGCCAAGAGCCCCTGCGTCAGCCCCATGTGCAGCCCCCAAAGCGCGATGCCAAGGCCAAGGCCGACCAGGCCGGGAGCCAGCGCCAGCACCAGATCGGCGGCGATCAGGACGGCCAGCCCGGCCAGAAGCAGGGCCGGACGGCTCATCCGGTCCGACAGCACGCCCGCGGGCCAGGCCGACAGCGCATAGACCGCGTTCATGCCCACCAGAACCAGCGGCACCAGCATCAGGGGCAGGCCCAGCTCCCCGGCCCGCAGGATCAGGAAGGCCTCGGAAAACCGCGCCAGCGTGAAGACCGCCGCCACCGCGACCACCGCCCAGTAGGTGCCGCCCAGAAGGCGCAGCTCTGCCCGCGACAGCGGGTTGCGGACACGGCGCAGCCCTGCCGGGCGGGGCGGCTCGCGGACGGCGAACAGGATCAGGCCCAGCGCCAGAAAGGCCGGGATCACCGCCACCCAGAAAACCGACTGGAAATCATTGGCAAAGACCCACATCAGCACGATAGCCAGCAGCGGCCCGAGAAAGGCCCCCAGCGTGTCCAGCGACTGCCGCAGGCCGAAGGCCGCGCCGCGCCGCCCTTCCGGGGCAAGGTCGGCCACCAGCGCATCGCGCGGCGCACCCCTTATGCCCTTGCCCACCCGGTCGATGAACCGAGCCGCGACCAGCCAGCCGATCGAGGGTGCGAGCGGGAAGACCGGCTTCGTGATGGCGGCCAGACCATAGCCGATGGCCGCCAGTTCCTTGCGCCGCCCGATCCGGTCGGACAAGGCGCCGGAAAACACCTTGGTGATCGCCGCCGTCGCCTCGGCGATGCCCTCGATCACGCCCACCGCCAGCGCCGAGGCCCCGAGGCCCACCGTCAGATAGACCGGCAGCAGCGCATGGATCATCTCGGACGAGACATCCATCAGCATCGACACGAACCCAAGCGCCCAGATCCCCGCAGGCAGGCCGCGCCAGGCCGAGGCCGCCGGTGCCGTGACGTCGGCAGCCACGGGCTTTTCGCCTTGCGACGGGGCGTCAGTCATGGCGCCTCGCTTCCGCAATCGCTTCGGCCCGCGTGACGCCGATATCGTCCAGCATCCGGCCCTCCAGCCGCGCCAGAGCCGCGCGCTGGCGTTGCCGGTCGGCCCAGGCCATGAGCCGGGATGGCACCGAAACCAGTACCACCGGGGGGAAATGGGGGAAGAAGCCCTGTTGCGATTTGGTCCGGTCCATGTCCACCCTCCGGGATCAGCCGTTCTCGCCCTTGGCGTCGAAGACGCGTCTGGCATAGTCGTCCAGCACCGCCTCGCACCCTTTCAGCCGCATCCGCGCCTCCTCGGCGCGGGCGGCGCCGTAGAAGTCGAGCTTGCCGATCTTGTCCAGCCAGCCCTGCAGCTTCTTCAGATCAACGTCGTTTTCTTCCAGCTCGGCATAGCTGAAGTGACCGGCCGTTATCTCCTTGGCGACCTCGCGCTCGAAGTCGTCGCATTTGTCGATGAACTCGGCATAGGCCTCGTCGCGCTCCGCCTTGAAGCGGCCCACGACCTTGGCCTCCTGGCCGGGGTCCAGCGCCACGGTCTGCAGGATCACGCTTTCGCCCCTTGCCTCGTCGATATCGTTCTCGACCATCTTCAGGCGGCGGATGTGGTCATCCGTGCGCGGCAGGACGCAGACGCCGTTCTGAAGATAGATGGCCCCCATCCCCTTCAGCCGCCGCCAGATGGCGATGCGCCGTGCCGAAGGTTCGGCCGGGACCTTGTAGGTCATCAGAAGCCATGCGACATCGGTCATGCGAACGTCGATATTGTAACCATCGTTACAAGTCAAGCGTCCGCCTCGCAAGGCTCGGTGCCGACGCGCGGCGCTTGACCGACACGGCTCCCGGCCATCGCCGACCGGTCCGGAAGGCCGCACAGCCGGACGCCCCAGCTTTGCAAAGTCGCGGGGATTTGGCTGACCAGCCCCCCTGCCAGGACATGTTTGCAAACTCCCGTCGCCGCTGACCGCTAATTCTGCAAACCTGCCCCAGCCTGTTTCCGGTAACACCGTTGCGCGACTGGCATCCGATCGCATACCACGACGCCAGAAGTGCATCGGCGGGGGGAAAGCGCGATGGGCTACGCACAGGTCTACACGGCATGGGCCGACGACCCCGAGGCCTTCTGGCTTTCCGCCGCGAAGGGCATCGACTGGGTGATGCCACCCACCCATGCGCTCGACGCCTCACGCGCACCGCTGTACGAATGGTTCACCGATGCCAGGGTCAACACCTGCTGGAACGCCGTCGACCGCCATGTCGTCGCCGGCCGCGGCAAGCAGCCCGCGATCATCCATGACAGCCCGGTCACCGGCACCAAACACGTCATCACCTACGGCGAACTCCGCGACCGCGTTGCCCGCCTTGCCGGGGCGCTGCAGGCCAAGGGCATTCGGAAGGGCGACCGCGTCATCATCTACATGCCGATGGTCCCCGAGGCACTGGAGGCCATGCTCGCCTGCGCCCGCCTGGGGGCCATCCACTCGGTGGTCTTCGGCGGCTTCGCGGCCCACGAACTTGCGGTCCGCATCGACGACTGCACCCCGAAGGCGATCATCGCCGCAAGCTGCGGCATCGAACCCGCGCGCGTCGTCCATTACAAGCCGCTTCTCGACGCGGCCATAGACCTTGCGCACCACAAGCCGGCGTTCTGCGTGATCTTCCAGCGCGAGCAGGAGGTCGCGAAACTTACCCCTGGCCGCGATGTCGCCTGGCACGAATTTCAATACGGAGTCGAACCCGCCGCCTGCGTCCCCGTCGAAGGCAACCACCCGGCCTATATCCTCTATACGTCCGGCACCACCGGCATCCGACGTGGGTTGGGTCGTCGGCCACAGCTACATCTGCTACGGCCCGCTGATCGCAGGCTGCACCACCGTCGTCTACGAGGGCAAGCCCGTCGGCACCCCCGACGCCGCCGCCTTCTGGCGGGTGATCGACGAGCACCAGGTGAAGTCCTTCTTCACCGCCCCCACCGCGCTCCGCGCCATCAAGCGCGAGGACCCCGAGGGCAGGCTGGTGCCGCCGCTGCCCGGCCTGCAGGCGATTTTCCTGGCGGGCGAGCGTGCCGACCCCGACACGATCCACTGGGCGCAGACCCATCTCAAGGTCCCGGTCATCGACCACTGGTGGCAGACCGAGACCGGCTATGCCATCGCCGCCAACCCGCTCGGCGTCGAACACCTGCCGGTCAAGATCGGCTCGCCGTCCGTCGCCATGCCCGGCTATGACGTGCAGGTGTTGGACGAAGGCGGCCACCCCGTCGCGCCTGGCACGCTTGGCGCCATCGCGATCAGGCTGCCCCTGCCCCCCGGCACCCTGCCGACCCTGTGGAACGCCGAGGACCGTTTCCTGAAGTCCTACCTGAGCCACTTCCCCGGCTACTATGAAACCGGCGACGCGGGGTATGTCGATGCGGACGGCTATCTCTACATCATGGCCCGCACCGATGATGTCATCAACGTCGCCGGCCACCGCCTCAGCACCGGCGCGATGGAAGAGGTGCTCGCGTCCCACAAGGACGTCGCCGAATGCGCGGTCATCGGCGTGGCCGACGACCTGAAAGGCCAGTCGCCGCTCGGTTTTCTCTGTCTCAACACGGGCACGAACCGCCCGCATGACGCGGTGGTCGCGGAATGCGTGAAACTGGTGCGCGACCGGATCGGCCCCGTTGCCGACTTCAAGCGTGCCGTTGTCGTGGACCGATTGCCGAAAACCCGGTCCGGCAAGATCCTGCGCGGGACCATGGTCAAGATCGCCGACAGCCAGCCCTGGAAGATGCCCGCGACCATCGACGACCCGGCCATCCTGGACGAGATCACCAAGGCGTTGCAGTCGCTCGGCCTTGCTTGCAAGTGACGCGCGGGACACTGGACACGGCGCAACCTTTGCGGCATTCTTTGCATTATGCAAAGAATACTTTCGCATTTCGGGACGATTCGTCGATGAGCCCGCCCCTCGTCGACGCAAAATCCCGCGCGCTGGACGGCCTGCGCCGGGCGGTCCAGGCGCTTCGACCGCATCTGACCACGCCCGATCAGCAGGCCAACCTGTTTCTGATCGAAGAAGCCGCAGACCGGCTTGCCAGGCCAGAGCAGACCGGCGTCATGGGACTTATGGACTTTGACGCGTCAAGGCTGAGCCACCTGATGGCGATCACCGGGCCCGACCTCGCCGCAGAGCTGCTGGCCCGGCTGACCGAAGACCTGACGACGACGCAGACCCTGCTGGAACAGGGGACCGCGACCGCGGACTGGACCCGCCTGCGCGAAGGCAGCCATGTGCTGATCTCGCTGGCCGGATCGGTCGGTGCACTGTCGCTGCAGACCATGGCGGAAAACCTGAACGCCATCGCACATGCGCAGGACCATGGGTCGCTGGCCACACTGATGCCGCCGCTGACGGGCGAGCTTGCCAGCCTGATCCAGTTGATCCGAACCACCCGACCGCCAAGCCTGACCGCATCATGAAACCCGGCAATACCCTGTCCCGCCCCTCCGTCCTTCTGGTTGAGGACACCCTGTCGCTGCAGATGGTCTACCGCTCCATCCTTGCCACGGCGGGGCATCGCGTGGCCGTCGCGGGCACCGCGGCAGACGGGCTGCAGCAATTCCGCACCCATCGCCCGATGGTGGTGCTTCTCGACCTCATTCTTCCCGACCGCGACGGGCTCGAGGTGATGCGCGACATCCAGGCGATCCAGCCGGAAACCCGGGTGATCGCCATCACCGCGAACGGCTCGGTCAACCGCGCGGTCGAGGCAATGCGCGCCGGGGCGCATGATTTCCTGGTCAAGCCCTTCGACGAGGGCCGCTTCCTGTCCGCCGTGCAGAATGCGCTGGCCGAGGCCAACCAGCCGCCGCCGAAGTCGGATCCCGCGATCCCGCCGGTGACCCGCAGCCGTGATCCGGCCGAGGTGTCCGATGGCTCGGGTTTCATCGGCTCGTCCGAGGCAATGCGACGGATTCATTCCACCATCGGCTCGGTCGCGCGATCGATGGCCACCGTGTTCATCACCGGCGAAAGCGGCACCGGCAAGGAACTCTGCGCGCTCGCGGTCCACGCCAATTCCAACCGCGCCTCGGGCCCGTTCATCGCCCTGAACTGCGGCGCGATCCCGCAGGACCTTCTGGAATCCGAAGTGTTCGGCCACATGAAGGGCAGCTTCACCGGCGCGATATCCGACAAGCAGGGCGCGGCCACGGCAGCGGATGGCGGAACCCTGTTCCTCGACGAGATCTGCGAGATGGCCCCGGCCCTGCAGACCAAACTTCTGCGGTTCTTGCAGACCTCGACCGTGCAGCCCGTGGGCGCGACCCGGCCGCGCAAGGTGAATGTCCGCATTGTCTGCGCAACCAACCGCGACCCGATGGACGCCGTCCGCCGCGGGCATTTCCGCGAGGACCTCTACTACCGCCTCTATGTCGTCCCGATCCACATGCCGCCCCTGCGCGACCGTGGTCAGGACGTGATCGAGATCGCCGAGGCCGCCCTCGCCCGTTTTGCGCAGGAAGAAGGCCGCGAGTTTCACGGCCTCGACCCTGCGGTGCGAACCCTCATGCAGTCGCTGCCATGGCCCGGCAACGTGCGGCAGCTGCTGAATGTCATGCGCAATGTCGTGGTCCTGAACTCCGGCGGCTGGGTCACGTCCGACATGCTGCCGCCGGGCCTGGCCGACGCGGGTCGCCCGCCCGAGGCCGACCCCGGACCTGCCCGCCTGCCCGAGACCCCGAGCCCCGGCAGCCTGCTGGGCCTGACCCTCGCCGAAGCGGAACGGCGGCTGATCGAGGCGACGCTGGCGCAATATGCCGGATCGATCCCGAAGGCCGCACGGGTGCTCGACGTCTCGCCCTCCACGCTGTATCGCAAGATCGAGGGCTGGGGTGCCAGCAGCGGCTGAGGCAGCTCGACCCGGCACCGTCGCGCAGCGCCCGCGCCCTCAGACGAACTGCTCGCCGATCAGCCGTTCTTCCAGCCCGTGCCCGGGATCGAACAGCAGCCGGTGGCGGACCGAAGGCTCTGACCGAACCTCGACGCTGACCACGTCGCGGACCGAGGACCGGCTGTCGGCATCCGCCATCACCGGGCGCTTCTCGCCCTCGATCACCTCGAAACGCACCACCGCGCTTGACGGCACCAGCGCCCCCCGCCAGCGCCGGGGCCGAAAGGCCGCCATCGCCGTCAAGGCCAGCACATCCGCTCCGATCGGCAGGATCGGCCCGTGCGCCGAATAGTTGTAGGCCGTCGATCCCGCCGGCGTCGCCACCAGAGCGCCGTCGCAGACCAGTTCCTCCAGCCGCTCGCGCCCGTCGATCAGCACCCGCAGCTTGGCCGCCTGCGGGCCTTGCCGCAGCAGCGACACCTCGTTGATTGCCAGCGCCGAGGTCACCTTGCCCCGCGCGTTCTCGGCCCGCATCGACAGCGGGTTGATCAGCGTTTCCTCCGCCGCTGCCAGCCGCTCGGGCAGATCCTCGACCGCATAGGCGTTCATGAGGAACCCGATGGTGCCGCAGTTCATTCCGTAGACCGGCAGCCTTTGCCCATGCGCCGCATGCAGCGACTGCAGCATGAACCCGTCGCCCCCCAGCGCCACGATCACCTCTGCCGACCGCACGTCAGCCTGGCCGTAGGCCGCTGTCAGCAGCTCGAATGCCGCGACTGCCGCCGGGGCCCTCGAGGCCGTGAACCGGATCCGCTGTCGCTGCATGCGCCTCGTCATCCCCATCTGCGCCGACAGTCTTGGCCGCCCGCCCCGGCAAACTCAAGCCCCGAGGCGTCGTTTCCGTTGCGCAGCGCCGGTTTCCCGAAGACCCCGACATTTCGCGCCCGTCGCATATCCTGTCGCTTAAATGCCTTTCCCGACCCGGGTGCGTGGTCTACATACGCCGAGACCTTCACCGCCAGCGAGGACCCGCCATGAACGCCTCCCACCGCGACACCGGCTTTTTCACCGAACCCCTCGCCTCTCGCGACCCCGAGCTTTTCGGGTCGATCACCGCCGAGCTTGGCCGCCAGCGCCACGAGATCGAGCTGATCGCCAGCGAAAACATCGTCTCCCGCGCGGTGATGGAGGCGCAGGGCTCGGTGATGACCAACAAGTATGCCGAAGGGTATCCCGGCAAACGCTACTACGGCGGTTGCCAGTTCGTCGACGTGGCCGAAAACCTGGCGATCGAGCGGGCGAAGCAACTTTTCAACTGCGGCTTTGCGAACGTGCAGCCGAACTCCGGCAGCCAGGCCAACCAGGGCGTGTTCCAGGCGCTGATCAGGCCCGGCGATACCATCCTTGGCATGTCGCTGGACGCCGGTGGCCACCTCACCCACGGGGCGGCCCCGAACCAGTCGGGCAAGTGGTTCCACGCGGTGCAATACGGTGTGCGCAAGCAGGACCTGACGCTGGACTATGACCAGCTCGCGGCCCTCGCCACCGAACACAGGCCCAAGCTGATCATCGCCGGCGGCAGCGCCATCCCCCGGATCATCGACTTCGCCCGGATGCGCCGGATCGCCGACTCCGTCGGTGCCTATCTCCTGGTGGATATGGCGCATTTCGCAGGCCTCGTCGCGGCGGGCCACTACCCCAGCCCGTTCCCGCACGCCCATGTCGCGACGACGACCACCCACAAGACCCTGCGCGGCCCGCGTGGCGGGATGATCCTCACGAATGACGAGGACATCGCGAAGAAGGTCAACTCGGCGATCTTCCCCGGCATCCAAGGCGGCCCGCTGATGCACGTCATCGCCGCCAAGGCCGTCGCCTTCGGCGAGGCGCTGCGCCCGGAATTCAAGACCTACCAGGCCCAGGTGATCAAGAACGCGCAGGGGCTGGCGGACGAGCTGATGAAGGGTGGCCTCGACATCGTCACCGGCGGCACCGACACCCACCTGATGCTGGTCGACCTGCGCCCCAAGGGCGTCAAGGGCAACGCCACCGAAAAGGCCCTCGGCCGCGCCCACATCACCTGCAACAAGAACGGCATCCCCTTCGACACCGAAAAGCCGACGATCACCTCCGGCGTCCGCCTCGGCACCCCCGCCGGCACCACCCGCGGCTTCGGCGAACCCGAATTCCGCCAGATCGGCCGCTGGATCATCGAGGTGACCGAGGGGCTGGCAAAGAACGGCGAAGACGGCAACGGCGCCGTCGAAGCCAGGGTCAGGGCCGAGGTCGAGGCGCTCTGCGCGCGGTTCCCGATCTATCCCGACCTGTGACGTCCAGGCGCAGGCGGGTCGAGGTGGGCACTCTGCCCACCTCCCGGCCTGACCCCGGCCATGACCGGCACGGGTGAATGCCGCTGCGCGTCGCGGCCTTCCTGTCGGCGCTCGCCCTCTGGTTTGCCGAAAACCTGGGCACCGCAACCGGCACCTTGATCTCCTCCGTCCGGGGGAACGCGGACCGCGGCACGGCGCGGCACGGCTGCGCCAAGGGTTGCCAAGTCGTAAACTCCCGCAGCCAACATATTGATTTCATTGCATGGCCAAAAGCCACCGCGCACGGACGGCGGATCAGAAATACCCGCGCCAGGCCAGAAACCCGAAGATCGCGATGGCCAGCACCAGCACGCCGAACCCGACCGATCCGATCATTCCGGCGAAATACCCGCGTTTCCGCCCGACCGGGTCGATGGCGATCAGATGCCTCAGACAGACGTCATAGGCCTCGGTCACCTCGCCCATGTCGATCTGCCCCAGAAGTTTCGGGTTCTGCGCCTTCTGTGCCGCGGCAGCCAGCAGCTTTCCCGCATCGCGGACCTTTCGCGGCAGCGTCCGCCCGGCGCGCTTGAGCTTGGCCGACAGTCCCTTGCCGCCAAGACCCAGCCGCTCTTGCAGAAGCTGCGCCACCCGATCCGCCATCTGCTGGATCGTCACCGCACTCATATTGCCGCCCTCCGACACCCAGCGCCGACCCTAAAGACCTTCGCCCGGATGTTCAACCGCCGAAGGTCGACGGCTCTGGCCAGAAGCTCTCGATTTCGCTATGAAAAGTCATGCTCGCCACGATGCGCCACCCCGCCGGCACCGCTGCGGACGCCCCGGCTCTGGTCATTGCCCACGGCCTCTACGGCTCTGGCCGCAACTGGGGCGTCATCGCCCGCAGGCTCGCCGACCGGCGCGACGTGGTGGCAGTCGACATGCGCAACCATGGCGAAAGTCCCCGCTTCGCGACGCAAGGCTACCCCGAGATGGCCGCCGATCTGGCCGAGGTGATCGAAAGCCTCGGGCCAGCCGTCGATCTTCTGGGCCATTCGATGGGTGGCAAGGCCGCGATGTACCTGGCGCTGACCCGCCCCGACCTGATCCGGCGCCTGATCGTCGCCGACATCGCCCCGGTCGCCTATACCCATGACCAGACCCGCAACGCGCAGGCGATGGCCAGTCTCGATCTCACGCGGATCAGGACCAGGGCCGAGGCCGACGCCGCTTTGGCGGACCGGATCGACGATCCCACCTTGCGCGCCTTCTTCCTGCAATCGCTGGACCTGCGCACCCAGCCGCCACGCTGGAAGCTGAACCTCGCCGTGCTGCAGGCCGAGATGCCGAAGATCGTCGGCTGGCCGGACACGCAGGGCCAGTTTCCCAATCCGACGCTGTTTTTGTCCGGCGCACAGTCTTCCTACGTCCGCCCCGAGCACCGCGAGACGATCCGCACCCTCTTTCCCAAGGCGCGGTTTGCCAGGATCCCCGATGCAGGCCACTGGCTGCACGCCGAGAAACCCCGTGAGTTCGAAGCGACGGTCCGGGTCTTTCTTGAAGCCTGATCACTCCAGCCGCCGCGCCACGGCCCAGGCGATCGGCAGGGCCAGCGCCGCCCCGACCGCCGCCGCGATCACGATGGGCCATGGCGCAGCATAGCCCATCGTCAGGACCGCAATCACCCCCGTTCCGGCCAGCGCCGTCGCGATCATCGAATAAAGAACCATCATCAGGCGCATCGGGACACCTCCACTGCCTTGCCAGGACGTGGATTGCAGATCGCTGCCCCCCGCGCCTTGACCCGCGTCAAGGCCGGACGTCGGCGCAGCGGGGCGATCCGCCCGCGCCGGCTCAGGCCTGCCGCAGCACCGCGACCAGCGCCGCCGCGTCCAGCCGGACCGGGTTGCCCCGCATCGACGAGGCCTCCAGCGCGGCCAGTGCAATGTCTGCGTGCTGGTCCTCCGACACCCCCTGCGCCGCAAGCCCGGGCAACCCTTCGCCCCTGGCCCAGGCCTGCAGGGCCATCGGGGCTTCCTCAGCGGTCGAGCCGAGCAGACCGGCCAGCGCGGCACCGACCTCGTCCAGCCGCGCGCGCGCCGAGCCGCTTGCAGCCTGACGGTTGGCGGCCAGGACCGGCCCAAGAAGAGCGCCGCAGATCGCGCCATGCGCCGACCCGGTCATCCCCCCGATCACCCCGGCAAACCCGTGCACCGCGCCAAGGCCCGCATTGGCCAGTGCGAGACCACCGCAGAGGCTGACCCAGGCCATCGCATCCCGTGCCTCCGGCTCCTCGCCCTGCATCAGCAGCATCAGCGCCCGCAGTCCGACCGCAATGGCGGGCCTGGTCAGCGCGTCGGTATAAGGCGTCGCCCGGACCGAGACGAAGGGCTCGATCACCTGCGTCACCGCATCAAGGCCCGAGGCGAGCGTCACCGCCTTCGGGCAGCCGTCCGTCAACGCGGGGTCGACGATCGCCAGCCTTGCGACCATCCGGTCGTCGCGCAGACTGACCTTGCGGCCAAGGTCCGGCACGCCGATCACCGCGTTCCGCGTCACCTCCGCCCCGGTCCCCGCCGTGGTCGGGATCGCGACGAACGGCAGCGGATCGGCGGTCAGCGGCAGGCCCTTGCCCACGACCTCCAGATGCTCCATCGGCCCATCCGGGGCCGGAATCAGGCCCGCCAGCGCCTTGCCAAGATCCAGCGCCGCGCCGCCGCCCATGGCCGCAACCCAGTCCGGCCGATGCGCGCGGGCGGCGGTCAACGCGGTTTCAAGGTCGGTCAGCGTCGGTTCGCCCGGGCAAGCCAGGGCCAGGGTCCCCGGCCCCAGGGCCTCGCGCAGCGAGGCTGCCCGTCCGGCGTTCGCGCCATGCACCAGCACCCCGCGCGGACCGAAGGCCCGGATCAGACCGGGGGCCTTCGCCGCCTCGCCGCGGCCGAACAGGATGCGCGCCGGCTGGGTGATGCCGAACGGCGTCATACCGACATCGTCGCGGCGATGGCCTTGCCCCAGCGGGCATATTTCGCGTCGCGGGTGGCGGCGTCCATCCGCGGACTGAAGCGGCGGTCCAGCGCCCAGCCCCTGGCGAACTCCTCCGGCCCGCCCGCCACGCCCGCCTGCATCGCGGCCAGATAGGCCGCCCCCAGCGCCGTCGTCTCGGTCACGCGGGGCCGGTCCACCGGCGCGCCCAGTATGTCGGACAGGAACTGCATCGTCCAGTCGCTGGCGGTCATCCCGCCATCGACGCGCAGCACGCCCTGCGCCTCGGAGCCCCAGTCGGCCCGCATCGCCTCCAGCAGGTCACGGGTCTGGTAGCCGACGCTTTCCAGCGCCGCGCGGGCCAGCTCTGCCGGCCCCGAGTTGCGGGTCAGCCCATAGATCGCCCCCCGGCAATCCGGCCGCCAGTAGGGCGCGCCAAGGCCGGTGAAGGCGGGGACGAGGATCACCCCCTGCGCCTCCTCGGCGGTCTCGGCCAGTGGCTGGGTCTCCTTCGCCTCACGGATGATCTTCAACCCGTCGCGCAACCACTGGACCACGGCCCCCGCGATGAAGATCGAGCCTTCCAGCGCATAGGTGGGCTTGCCCTGAAGTTGGTAGGCGATGGTGGT
>NCDY01000174.1 GCA_002280405.1 Rhodobacterales bacterium 32-66-9
GTCTTTCGCCACGCCATGCGCGATGAAGTTCACCGCGTCGTAGCGGGTCATGTCCTGTTCCTGCAGGAAGTAGGCGGCGTTCGATTCGCGTTCGGCGAAGATCGCCACAAGGACGTTCGCGCCGGTGACTTCGGTGCGCCCCGAGCTTTGCACATGGATCGCGGCGCGCTGGATGACGCGCTGGAAGGCCGCGGTAGGGACGGCTTCGGAGCCTTCGACATCGGTGACGAGGGTAGAGAGGTCATCGTCGATGAAATCGGTCAGGGTCTTCTTCAATTCATCCAGATTGACTGAACAGGCCTTCATCACGCGGGCCGCATCGGGTTCGTCGATCAGGGCCAGGAGAAGATGTTCCAGCGTCGCCAGTTCGTGGCGGCGGGAGTTGGCCAGCGCCAGCGCGCTGTGGATGGCTTGTTCAAGCGTCGTCGAAAACGAAGGCACCGTTTCGTGCTCCTGTCCTGCTGGTGCGGCCCGGGCACGCTGGCCCGATACCGACCGTGGCCTCACAAGCTTAAAGTTCGGTTTTATTTCCCGCACTTCAAGCGCAATTTTCCAGATTTCGGGGTTTCCCCCGGCCTCTCACGCCATTTGTGATATCGGGCTATCAGAACTTGTCTTTTCTGGCCCGGATTTCGGCGAAAACCGTGACATCGTCGGCATCCGGGAGGCCGACCGCTGTCTTGAGCGCGGGCAGGTGGACCCGCAGGTAGGGGTTCGTGTCCAGTTCGATCTGCAACCGGACAGGAACGGTGGGTTCGCCTTTGGCGCTTCTGGCCGCCACCTCTGCGATACGGGATGTAAGCTGCGGATTGTCCGGTTCAAGGGCGGCGGCGAAGCGAAGGTTCGCCGCAGTGTATTCGTGGCCCGAGCAGACCAGCGTGTCCGGCGGCAGCGCGGCCAGTTTCCGCAGGCTGGCGTGCATCTGCGCCGGGCTGCCTTCGAACAGCCGCCCGCAGCCCCCCGACATCAGGCTGTCGGCGGTAAAGCACAGGCGGCTGTCGGGGAAGTGGAAGGCGATGTGGCCGAGGGTGTGGCCGGGGACATCGATCACGCGGGCGGGGTCGCAGCCGAGAAAGACGCTGTCGGCCTCGGTCAGGGTCTGGTCGAGGCGGGGCAGGCGGTGGGCGTCGGCGGCGGCTCCCAGCACCCGGGCACCGGTTCGGGCGCGCAAGGCATCGACGCCCTGGATATGGTCGTCGTGGTGGTGGGTGATCAGGATGTCGGTGAGCCGCCACTGGTGGGCCTCGAGTGCGGCGAGGATGGGGCCTGTCTCGGGGACGTCGATCACGGCGGTCTGGCCGGTCTCGGCGTCGTGGATGAGATAGGCGTAGTTGTCTGACAGGCAGGGGATGGTCACGAGTTCAAGCGGCATGGTTTTTTGGCCCCCGAATGTCTAGGTTGGGGCAAGACTGACCGGAAGGACGACCTGCCGCAATGCACCTTGATGTGCTGGACCTTCGGAATTTCTACTATCGCACCCAGCTTGGCCGGGTGGCGCAGCGGGCGATCCGCGACCAGATGGTGCGGCTTTGGCCGCCGCAGGCTGGGGAGACGGTGGCGGGCTTCGGCTTTGCGGTGCCGCTTCTGCGCCCCTATCTGACCGAGGCGCGGCGGGTGATCGGGCTGATGCCGGGGCCGCAGGGGGTGATGCCCTGGCCTGCCGGGATGGACAACGTCTCTGTCCTTTGCGAGGACACCGCCTGGCCGCTGCCCACCGGGCTGGTCGACCGACTGGTGCTTTTGCACGGGCTGGAGACATCGGAGACGCCCTCGGCGGTGCTGGAGGAGGCGCATCGGGTTCTGGGGCCAGGTGGACGGGCGCTGTTTGTGGTGCCGAACCGGATCGGGCTCTGGTCGCGGCGTGACGTGACGCCCTTCGGGTTCGGACGGCCCTATTCCGTGGCGCAGCTGGAAGCGCAGCTGAAGCGGCACGGCTTCATGCCGGAACGCAGTTGCTCGGTCCTGTTCGCCCCGCCCTCGGCCACGCGGTTCTGGCTGCGGTCGGCAAATTTCTGGGAAAGTTTCGGGCGGCGGATGCCGTGGCTTGCGGGTGGCGTCCTGATGGTCGAGGTGACAAAGCAGGTCGCTGCCCCGACGCGGGGCGGGCTGGGCGCGGTGGTGCGCCGACCGCTGCGGGCGCTGGAAGGGGTGGGCAAGGGCAGTCCCGAACCGGCGATGAACCGGCAGTCGCCGGACGATTGAGGCGGCGAGCCGCAGCGTGGCGGCGGCAGCGACAAAGTGACCAGCGAGCCAAGCCAGAATCCCTCACGAAACGGCGAGTATCCCGGTTGCGGGGTGAGAAAGCCTCTGCTAAGCACCGCGCGACGAACTGCGCCGCCTGCGACGACGGTCGAGGTGTGTGCTGAAGGGACTGCCCGGTTCACCAGAGCCCTGGGCGCGAAACATACGGA
This sequence comes from Rhodobacterales bacterium 32-66-9, assembly GCA_002280405.1. Classification (GTDB taxonomy): domain Bacteria; phylum Pseudomonadota; class Alphaproteobacteria; order Rhodobacterales; family Rhodobacteraceae; genus Tabrizicola. The sequence goes on from NCDY01000174.1 coordinate 2,412, forward strand.
AGGGTTGACGTGTCAGAACCAGCTTCGATCTCTCTGGGCATCGCCGCACGCTATGCTTCGGCCTTGTTCGAACTGGCCAAGGACGATGGCGTGCTGCAGGCCCTGGAGGCCGACACCGCCGCCCTGACCGAAACCCTTGCAGCCAGTTCTGACCTGCGTGCCGTGATCGCTTCGCCGGTGGTCAGCCGCGAGGATCAGGCCAAGGCCATCGCGGCCATCGCTGCCAGGCTTGGGCTGAACCCGCTGACCGCCAACACGCTGGCCCTGATGGCCGACAAGCGTCGTCTTTTCGTGCTGCCGCAGTTCGCGGCACAACTTGCCGACCTGATCGCCGCCGAGAAGGGCGAAGTGACCGCCGAGGTCACCGCCGCGCAGGCGCTGTCGGCCGCGCAATCGAAGAAACTTGCCGAGACGCTGAAAGCCCGCGTCGGCAAGACCGTGAAACTGAAAACGACCGTCGATGAAAGCCTTATCGGCGGTCTTGTCGTCAAGCTGGGCTCGACCATGATCGACACCTCGGTCAAGGCAAAGCTCGCGGCCCTGCAAAATGCAATGAAAGAGGTTGGGTGAGTCCATGGCCTGGACAATGTGCAGGCCGGCGAGATGGTCGAATTCCCTGGCGGCATCCGCGGGATGGCGCTGAACCTTGAGGTTGACAACGTCGGTATCGTGATCTTCGGGTCGGACCAGGACATCAAGGAAGGCGACACCGTCAAGCGCACCAAGTCCATCGTGGACGTGCCGGTGGGCAACGGTCTTCTGGGCCGCGTCGTGGACGGCCTTGGCAACCCGATCGACGGCAAGGGGCCGATCGTGTCGACCGAGCGTCGGGTGGCCGACCAGAAGGCCCCGGGCATCATCCCGCGCAAATCGGTGCATGAGCCGATGGCGACCGGCCTGAAAGCCGTGGATGCGATGATCCCGGTTGGCCGTGGCCAGCGCGAGCTGATCATCGGTGACCGCCAGACCGGCAAGACTGCCGTGGCCCTGGACACGATCCTGAACCAGAAATCCTACAACGACGCCGCCGGCACCGACGAATCGAAGAAGCTCTACTGCGTCTATGTCGCCATCGGCCAGAAGCGGTCGACCGTGGCGCAGCTGGTGAAGAAGCTGCAGGAAAGCGGTGCGGACGCCTATACCATCGTCGTCGCCGCCACCGCCTCGGACCCGGCGCCGCTGCAGTTCCTGGCCCCCTATGCCGCGACCGCGATGGCGGAGTTCTTCCGCGACAATGGCCGCCACGCGCTGATCATCTATGATGACCTCTCGAAGCAGGCCGTGGCCTACCGCCAGATGTCGCTTCTCCTGCGCCGTCCGCCGGGGCGTGAGGCCTATCCGGGCGACGTGTTCTACCTGCACTCGCGCCTTCTGGAACGGTCGTCGAAGCTGAACGAGGATTTCGGTGCCGGGTCGCTGACCGCACTGCCGATCATCGAGACCCAGGGCGGCGACGTGTCGGCGTTCATCCCGACGAACGTGATCTCGATCACCGACGGGCAGATCTTCCTGGAGACGGAACTCTTTTACCAGGGCATCCGTCCGGCGGTGAACACCGGTCTGTCGGTGTCGCGCGTGGGATCGTCGGCGCAGACCAACGCGATGAAGTCGGTCGCGGGCAAGGTGAAGCTGGAGCTGGCGCAATACCGCGAAATGGCGGCCTTCGCGCAGTTCGGGTCCGACCTTGACGCCTCGACCCAGGCGCTTCTGAACCGGGGCGCGCGCCTGACGGAACTGATGAAGCAGAACCAGTATTCGCCGCTGACCAACGCGGAGATCGTCTGCGTGATCTTCGCGGGCACCGCGGGTTACCTGGACAAGGTGGCGGTCAAGGACGTGGGCCGGTTCGAGGCGGGGCTCCTGAAGCACCTGCGCACGAACGGCCGTGCGCTTCTGGAGGACATCACCAAGAACGACCGCAAGGTGGCGGGCGATCTGGAAAAAGCGGTCCGCGCCGAACTTGACGCCTTCGCCAAGAACTTCGCCTGAGCGGCCCTGAGGGAGTAGGCAGATGCCCAGCCTGAAGGATCTCAAGAACCGGATCGGAAGCGTGAAGAACACGCGGAAGATCACCAAGGCGATGCAGATGGTCGCGGCGGCAAAACTGCGCCGCGCCCAGGAAGCCGCCGAGGCCGCCCGGCCCTTTGCCGAGCGGATGACGGCGGTGATGTCGGCGCTGGCCGCCGGTGTCGGCACCGGGGACGGCGCACCGAAGCTGCTGGCCGGGAACGGCCGCGAGCAGGTGCACCTTCTGGTGGTGATGACCTCGGAACGCGGTCTCTGCGGCGGTTTCAACTCTTCGATCGTCAAGCTGGCCCGGCTGCGCGCCAACGAGCTGGCGGCGGCGGGCAAGACGGTGAAGATGCTGACGGTCGGCAAGAAGGGCCGCGAGCAGTTGCGACGCGACTGGGGCAATACCTTTGTCGGCCACGTCGATCTGAGCGAGGTCAAGCGCGTGGGCTATGCCAATGCGCAAGGCGTCGCGCGCGAGGTTATGGCGGCGTTCGAGGCCGGCGAAGTGGACGTGGTGACGATCTTCTACAACCGCTTCCAGTCGGTGATCAGCCAGATCCCGACCGAGCAGCAGGTGATCCCGGCCCGGTTCGAGGCCGCCGGTGCCACGGCGCTGTTCTGGAAAACGGTGCCAGCGAGCAGGGCGCGCGGATGTCCGCGATGGACAACGCGACGCGCAACGCAGGCGACATGATCAACAAGCTGACGATCCAGTACAACCGGAGCCGTCAGGCCGCGATCACCAAAGAGCTTATCGAAATCATTTCGGGCGCCGAGGCGCTCTGACGAACCCGGAGTAGACAACAATGGCAAAAGCCCCGAAAGCATCCGCAGGCGCTGGCCGCGTGACCCAGGTCATCGGCGCTGTCGTCGACGTGCAGTTCGATGGCGATCTCCCCGCGATCCTGAACGCGCTGGAGACCACCAACAACGGCAAGCGTCTGGTTCTGGAAGTGGCCCAGCACCTGGGCGAGAACACCGTCCGCTGCATCGCGATGGACGCGACCGAAGGCCTGGTGCGCGGCGCTGCGGTCAAGGACCTCGGCTCGCCGATTTCGGTGCCCGTCGGAGACGCGACGCTGGGCCGCATCCTGAACGTCATCGGCGAGCCGGTGGACGAGAAGGGTCCGGTCGTGGCCAAGGAAACCCGTGCCATTCACCGCCCCGCCCCGGCGTTCTCCGAACAGGCGACGGAATCGGTGGTGCTGGTCACCGGCATCAAGGTGATCGACCTCTTGGC
>NCDY01000038.1 GCA_002280405.1 Rhodobacterales bacterium 32-66-9
TTTGCACATAGAACCAGCCCGTATCGTTCAGAACGCCCGAAGTGGACGGGCGCCCGATCTTCTGGCTTACCGTCTCGCGCGTGTCCTTGCCGACCTCGACCAGCGCAAGCTCTTCCTCGGCCGGCACATAGCCATGGTTGCGGTAGACCGCCGCGCAGGCGGCCAGCGACGTCACAAGCACCAGCGCAAACCCCGCCAAGCGCGCGCGGTGACGGGTCACATGGACCGACCGCACCAACCCGAAATCTGCCATGCCTGCCCTCATGCCCGTTGCAACGCCGCATCCCGACGCGGGTTCTTCAAAACCCTTGGCAATCGGGATAACAGACTAAGTGCCCCTTGTTCAAGAATGGAACGCCGCACCGTCAAGGTGCCGCCCTGCCCGCGAAGGCCCGTCCGATGTCCAAACCTGCCGCGCCGCACCCCACCCGGTTCCGCACGGGCGCTCTCAGCCCGCGCAAGCCCACCCGGTTCAGCTACCGGCCGGACGCGGACGACCGTGCCCGCCTGGCGGCCGAACTTGACCTTCTTGCCCTGCACAGGCTGGAGATGACCGGCGAATTCAGGCCGATCGGTCGCGATGAGCTGGTGCTGGAGGCGAGATTGACCGCGCGCGTCGACCAGCCCTGCAGCCTGACCCTGGTCGCGGTTCCTGCGAGTGTCGCCGAGACCGTCCGCCGTCGATATGTCGCAGGTCTCGCGCCCCCTGGGGGCGACGAGATCGAGATGCCCGAGGATGACAGCATCGAGCCGATGCCCGTCGAGATCGACCTTGCCGAGGTCGCCGCCGAGGCACTGACGCTGGCGCTGCCGCTGTATCCGCGGGCACCGGGGGCAGACGTGGGTCAGGTGGTCCATGCGGGAGAGGGCGTGACACCCCTGTCGGATGCCGACCTGAAGCCGTTTTCAGGGCTGAGGGATCTTGCCGCAGAGCTTGCGCAGAAGGGAAAATCCGGGTCCGGAACCGGCGAGTGACTCCCCGCTCATCCCGGTTTTTCACCCGCGAAAAGGGACTTGCGCCGCCTTGGAATCCGAGTATGTTCCGCGCCTCATTCAGGCTGTGAAGCCGCGACCGGAACGCATCGTCCGCAAGGGCGGTCCTGGCGCGGCGGAACAGACGAAATCCGGGGCACATGTCCCCACTGCCCGAGGTTGAGACATGGCTGTCCCGCAGAACCGCACCACGAAATCCCGCCGCAACATGCGCCGCGCGCATGACGCGCTGGTTGCCGCAAACCCGAACGATTGCCCGAACTGTGGCGAGCTGAAGCGTCCGCACCATGTGTGCAGCGCCTGTGGCCACTACGATTCGCGGGAAGTCGTCGCGCTGGCGCGGGAAGTCGACGTGGACGAAGACGCGGCGTAAGCCGCGCAGCGCGCGGCAGTCCCGATGGCACTCGGACCAGAGTCTGCGTCTGCCCCGGGCACCGAGCGTGTGGTCATTTCAGTCGACGCCATGGGTGGCGACCGCGGGCCGGCAGCCGTCGTTGCCGGCCTTGTTGATTCGATTGCCCAATATCCGCGGCTGGACGTGATCGTGCATGGCGACGAAGTCGTGTTGCGCCCGCTTCTGGACCGCCAGGCCGATCTGGCCGCGCGCGTGACCCTGCGCCATGCCGACCGCGTGGTGACGATGCAGGACAAGCCCGCCCAGGTGATGCGCCACGGCCAGGGCACCTCGATGTGGTCGACCATCGACGCGGTTAAGGACGGCGAGGCGGGCGCGGCGGTATCCTGCGGCAACACCGGCGCGCTGATGGCCGTGGCGATGCTGCGGCTGCGGAAGCTCCCCGGCGTGAACCGCCCGGCGATCGCCTGCCTCTGGCCGTCGCGCAATCCGGGCGGGTTCAACCTCATGCTGGACGTCGGCGCCGACGTGAAAGCCGAGGTCGAGGATCTCTTGCAATTCGCGGTCATGGGCGCGTCCTATGCCCGCAACGGCTTGAAGGTCGCCCGCCCCCGCGTCGGAATCCTGAATGTCGGCACCGAGGACCACAAGGGCCGGGCCGAGCTGAAAGAGGCGCATGACCGCATGGCCGCCGTGGCCGCCGTCGGCGATTTCGACTATGTGGGCTTCGTCGAAGGCGGGGATTTGCCCTCGGCACGCGTCGATGTGATCGTGACCGACGGATTCACCGGCAACGTGGCGCTGAAGACCGGCGAGGGCACCGCGAAACTCATCGCCGACTTCCTGCGCGAGGCGTTCGGGGCCGGCCTGATGTCGAAATTCGCCGCCCTTCTCGCGCTCAATTCGCTGAAACGCCTGCAACGCCGGATCGATCCGCGCCGGGTGAACGGTGGCGTGTTCCTGGGCCTGAACGGCACCGTGGTCAAGTCGCACGGCTCGGCGGATGCAACCGGGGTTGCGGCCGCGATCGGGCTTGCCTACCAGCTGGCACAAGTCCGTTTTCTGGAACGCCTTGCGGCGCGGGTTGCATCCGCCGAGGCTGCGGGGCAGGATGCCGCGCGGATGAGGGTCGACCGCGCGGAGGCCGACCGTCCAGACACGGTGCCAGGGACCGGAGGCAATCCGACAGAATGACGCTACGCGCCGCAGTCAGGGGCGTCGGGCACTATCTGCCCGACCGTGTTGTCCCCAACGCCGAGTTCGAGGCCATCGTCGAGACGTCGGACGAATGGATCCGCTCGCGCTCTGGCATCGAGCGGCGGCATTTCGCGGCGGACGGCCAGACGACCAGCGATCTTGCCACCCGCGCCGCCAGGGCCGCCCTCGCCGATGCCGGGATCACCGCCGCCGAGATCGACGCGATCATCGTCGCCACTTCGACCCCCGACCTCACGTTCCCGTCGGTTGCGACCATGGTGCAGGCGGCCCTGGGGATGACCGGGGGCTTTGCCTTCGATGTCCAGGCGGTCTGCGCCGGATTCGTCTTCGCCATGGCCAACGCCAACGCGCTGATCCTGTCGGGTCAGGCGACCCGTGTCCTGGTGATCGGGGCCGAGACCTTCAGCCGCCTGATGAACTGGCAGGACCGCGGCACCTGCGTTCTGTTCGGCGACGGCGCCGGGGCCCTGGTGCTGGAAGCGACCGAAGGTCAGGGCTCGAGCGACGACCGCGGCATCCTGTCGACGGACCTCCACTCGGACGGGCGCTTCAAGGACATCCTTTACGTCGATGGCGGCACATCGACCGGGACCACCGGTCATCTGGTGATGGAAGGCAAGGAAGTCTTCCGTCATGCCATTGAAAAACTTGCCGAAACAGCCCACACCGCGCTGGACAAGGCGGGCCTGACGCCGGATGATGTGGACTGGATCGTGCCGCATCAGGCCAACATCCGCATCATCGAGGGCACCGCGAAACGCATGCAGGTGCCGATGGACCGCGTCGTCGTCACCGTGCAGGATCACGGCAACACCTCGGCGGCCTCGATCCCGCTTGCCCTGTCGGTCGGCAAGGCGCGCGGGCAGATCAAGCCGGGCGACCTGATCGTCACCGAGGCCATCGGCGGCGGACTTGCCTGGGGCTCGGTCGTCCTGCGCTGGTAGCTGCCTTTAACGCCGCTTCCCAAGTGCTTGATATTGACTCGTAAATCCATCCGGCCCATCCTCTCGCAAAACAATGCTCATGGGGGGACGAGATGAGCGAGAAGACACTGACCCGGATGGACCTCAGCGAAGCCGTGTTTCGTGAAGTCGGTCTCAGCCGCAACGAATCTGCCAGTCTCGTCGAAGCGGTGCTGCAGCACATGTCGGACGCGCTGGCCGGTGGCGAGACCGTCAAGATCTCGTCCTTCGGCACGTTTTCCGTCCGGGCCAAGACCGCCCGTGTCGGCCGCAACCCCAAGACCGGCGAAGAGGTTCCGATCTCGCCCCGCCGGGTGCTGACCTTCCGACCTTCGCATCTGATGAAGGATCGCGTTGCCGCCGGAAAGAAACGCTAGGGAAGGCCAGCGGATGGACAAGTCGCCGGACGCCTTCCGCACCATCAGCGAGGTTGCCGAATTCCTGGGCACGCCCGCCCATGTGCTGCGGTTCTGGGAAAGCCGGTTTCCGCAGATCAAGCCGGTCAAGCGCGCTGGCGGGCGACGCTATTATCGCCCCACGGATGTGGCGCTGCTGGCCGGGATCAAACGTCTTCTGCACGACGATGGACTGACGATCCGTGGTGTGCAGAAGATCCTGCGTGACCACGGGGTGCGGCAGGTGGCCGGTCTGACCGGCGATGGCGTCAGTCCCGGCGATCTCTCGTTCGCGCCTGCGCTGGTGGCGGTGCCAACCGAAGCAGCCCCGACCGAGGCGGATGTCGAGGCCGGGTTCATCCATGTGGACGATCCGCTGCCTGACCCGGTTCCGGCCGCGGCGCAGACCCGGCCCCTGGCGCAACCTGCCGCCCCGCCGGTGCAGATCCAACCCGCGCAAAGCGGCTTGCCGCTGTTCGACGCGCCTCCCGCCTTTGGTGCGTCCGCGGTGTCGGCCCCGGTCGCGCGGCGCAGGCCGACCTTGCGCGAAGACGCAACTTTTTCCAGCTTGATCAGGGGTTTGCCGCGCGGGGCGTTGCAGGCCCGCCAGCCCGACCTGGTCAGGATCGCGCTGCGGTTGCGCGCATTGCGCGCCCGGCTGGTCAGCCGGGCCGAAGGCGGCAGCGGCTGACCCGACCATGTGCTTTCCCGCTTGCACCGGCCCGGAATACCGGTATGTATCGCCCCGTGTCGGGCCGTAGCGCAGCCTGGTTAGCGCGTCCGTCTGGGGGGCGGGAGGTCGAGAGTTCGAATCTCTCCGGCCCGACCATCGAAAACCCGCCCGCCTGCCACCCGGCAGCGCGGGCGGTTTCATCTTCGGCCAGCGGGGGAAGCCGATGACGTCCGGAGTGTTGCCCGCGCAGGCCCTGCGCCAGCTGATCGCCTCGGGGGCTTTGGCCGGCACGCCTGCCATCCGCGACGACCAGCTGCAACCGGCCAGCCTCGATCTGCGCCTCGGGACCGTCGCCTACCGCGTCCGCGCATCGTTCCTGACCGGCAGGGGCCGGTCGGTCGAGGATCGGTTGGCCGAATTCACCATGCACAAGGTGAACCTTGCCGAAGGCGCGGTGCTGGAAAAGAACTGCGTCTATGTGATCCCGCTGGCCGAACGGCTTGTCCTGCCGCAAGGCATCACCGCCGTCGCCAATGCCAAAAGCTCCTCGGGCCGCCTTGACCTTCTGACCCGCACCATCGCCGATGGCGGGATCGAGTTCGACCGGATCGCCGAAGGCTATGCGGGCCCGCTGTATGCCGAGGTCTGTCCGCGCAGCTTTTCCGTGCTGGTCCGCGCCGGCCAGCGGCTGAACCAGATCCGCTTCCGGCAGGGACAGGCGGTGCTGAGCGATGCCGAGTTGATTGCGCTTCATGCAGTCGAGCCGCTCGTCTCCGGCATGGCGGTGATTTCCGAAGGGCTCGGTTTTTCGGTCGACCTGCAACCCGCGACGGGGACGCTGGTCGGCTACCGCGCCAAACCCCATGCGGGCGTGATCGACCTTGACCGGATCGGCCATTACCCGGTGGCGGATTTCTGGGAAGAGCTGCATTCGACCGATGGCCGCATCATCCTCGACCCCGGTGCCTTCTACATCCTTGTCAGCCGCGAGGCCGTGACCATTCCCCCCGACTATTCCGCCGAAATGGCCCCCTACCTGGCCATGGTCGGCGAGTTCCGGGTGCATTATGCCGGCTTTTTCGATCCCGGTTTCGGTCATGCCGCCGCCGGGGGTGCAGGCTCGCGCGGGGTGCTGGAAGTGCGCTGCCACGAGGCGCCCTTCGTCCTCGAACACGGGCAGGTCGTGGGGCGTCTGGTTTACGAACGCATGTCCGAACGCCCCGAGACGCTGTATGGTGCGGGGATCGCCTCGAATTATCAGGGTCAGGGCCTGAAGCTTGCCAAGCAGTTCCGCTAGGCCGCGACCGCCGCTTCGGCCTTAGCGCCAGAGCCGCCGCGTGACCTTCTGGATCTTCCTGGCCCGTCCCGCCAGATCGCGCGCGCGCCTTGCCTGAGCCCTCTCCTCGGGCGTCATTTCCGCGTCCGGCTTGCCCCTGCGCGCCGCAAAGTCGACGCCCGCGTCCACAGCACTGCGGACGAACATCCTGGTCAGAAAGTTGAACAGCCTGGTCAGGTCCATTTCGGCCTCCCCTCAATCCTCGAACAATTCGCTTTGGCCGACACTGGCTTCGTCTTCGTCATCCGCAAGCGCGGACTGCCCGGGTGCGGGCCGATTGTCCAAAAGCCCCGCCGCGCGAAGTTCCTTCAGCCCCGGCAGGTCACGGGCGGATTCCAGCCCGAAATGGTCAAGAAAGCCTTCCGTCACCACGAAAGTCACCGGACGGCCGGGTGTCATCCGTCGGCGGCCCAGCCTGATCCAGTCCAGCTCCATCAACTGGTCCACCGTGCCGCGGCTGACAGCAACCCCCCGGATTTCCTCGATTTCCGCCCGGGTGACCGGCTGGTGATAGGCGATGATCGCCAGGGTCTCGATTGCGGCGCGGCTGAGCTTGCGCACCTCGACCGTTTCACGCCGCATCAGGAAACCAAGATCGGCCGCAGTGCGGAACGCATAGGCGTCGCCTACCCGCACGAGGGCCACGCCGCGGCCCTCATAGCGCCGCCGCAGATGCACCAGCGCCTCGGCCGGGTCCGCGCCATGCGGCAGCCGCGCCTGCAGTTCGGCCAGAGTGACCGCTTCGGCGCTGGCAAACAGGATCGCTTCGACCATCCGCTCCTGCTCGCCCATCGGCGGCGCGGCGAAAAGGCTGTCTTCCTGTGCCACCATCATCCGTCCTTCAGACGCAATTCGATCGGAGCGAAGGTCTCGCCCTGCCGCAACACCACCTGCCCCCGCTTGGCCAGTTCCAGCACCGCCGCGAAATGCGACGCCAGCACCGACCGCCGGGCCATCGGCGTGCCATCCCAGCCCTCGGGCAGAAAACTGACCAGGGTCGCCCAGTCCCCCGCATAGCCGATCAGCCCGCGCAACCGGTCCAGCGCCTGCTCCATCGTATAGACGTTTTCCCGGTCCAGCACGAAGGGCCGGAACTCGTCCCTGGTCCGGATCTGGGCATAGGCACGCATCAGATCAAGAAGCGTCGCCGTCCACTTGACCTGCCGCTGGTGCGTCAGGTCTTCCGGCACACCGCGGGCAAAGAAGTCGCGGCCAAGCTGGTCGCGCCCCATCAGCCGCGCCGCCGCGTCCCGCATCGCCTGCAGACGTTCCAGCTGGAACGCCAGATGCGCGGCCAGGTCCTCCGCCGACGGCCCCGCGTCCCCCGGTTCCGGCGGCAACAGCAGCCGCGACTTCAGGAAGGCCAGCCAGGCCGCCATCACCAGGTAATCCGCCGCCAGCTCGATGCGCAGGGTCCGCGCCTGTTCCACGAACCCCAGATACTGCACGGCCAGCTGCAGGACCGAGATCTTGCGCAGGTCGACCTTCTGCGTGCGGCTCAGCGTCAGCAGCAGATCGAGCGGTCCCTCGAACCCGTCGACATCGACGATCAGAGCCTCGGCGGCCAGCCGGTCCTCGGGAGCGATGCGTTCGGGTTGCTCCCAATCCGTGTCAGCCATGCGCCAGATCGGCCAAAGCCGCCCTCACATCCGCCGTGGCCGCGCGCCTGGCCGCGACCGCAGCCTCGGCCCGCGCCCGTGCCGCCGGTCCCATCGCCCCCGCCGCGCCTGCCACCGCCACCATCTCGTCCATGGCCCCCTTGCAGTGCAGCGCGATGTCCACCCCCGCCGCAACCGTCCGCGCCGCGCGCTCGGCCAGCGTTCCGGCCAGAGCCTGCATGTTCAGGTCATCCGACATCAGCAGACCCTCGAAGCCGATCTCCTCCCGGATCATGCGGATCACGTCGGGCGACTGGGTCGCGGGACGGTCGGCGTCCAGCGCGGCAAAGACTAGATGCGCCGTCATTGCCATCGGCAGATCGCTCAGTGCGCGGAACGGTGCAAAATCAATGGCCCGCAGGTCTGAAAGGGGCGCATCCACCCTGGGAAGGTCGTGATGGGTGTCGAGATGGGACAGACCGTGCCCCGGCATGTGCTTCATCACCGGCAGGACACCGCCCGCCATCAGCCCGTCGGCCACCGCCCGCCCGATCCGCGCAACGCCCCCGGGGTCGCGGCCATAGCAACGGTTCCGCAGAAACGGATGCGTGACGGGCCGCGCGACATCAAGCGTCGGAATGCAGTCCGCGTCGATCCCCACAGCCGTCAGCTCGCCCGCGATCACCGTGGCCCGCGCCCGCATGATCCGCTCGGCGGCCTCCAGCGATCCGGCCCCCTCCACCGTGTCGAGGGGCGGCGACCATTCCCGCCAGTGGGGGCTGCGCAGACGCTGCACCCGCCCGCCCTCCTGATCCACCAGGATCGGCGCATCGCGCCCCACAGCCTCGCGCAGATCGCCGGTCAGGCGACGCAGCTGGTCGGGATCCTCGACGTTGCGGGCGAACAGGATGAAGCCGAACGGGTCGGCGTCCCGATAGAAGGCCCGCTCTTCGGGCAAAAGCTGTGGCCCGGCGCAGCCGAAAATGGTCGCGCCCGTCCCGACGGTCATTTGTGCGGCACCGGGATGCAGGTCGCCTCTTGCGCGACGAAGGCCGAGCAGAACCGGCGGGCGTCGTTCTCGTTTTCAAAGCCAAGCGCGCGCAACCGATAGAAGGTGCGCCCGCCGCTTTCCGCCGCCTGCACCACCATGGCCTTTGCGGTCAGCAACTCGCCGAACCGGCCCTGCAAAAGCGTCCAGGCCGCTCGCGCCTCGTCCGCCGTGTCATAGGTGCCGAACTGGACCAGCCGGGTGCCCGGGGTGATGGTCGCCGGGTCCACCTCCTTCGGCGCCGGCAGGGCGACCGCTTCAACCGGCGCGGACGACGTCTCAGCCGGCGCGCCGGGACGCGCGAGGGGCCGGATCGATGCAGGGATCGCCCCGTCGATCACCCCGTCCGGTGCAGGCTCGATCGACGGATCGGCCGCAAGCGCCACCTGCGGCGCGACCGGCGTCTCCGCCGGGGCTTCCCCCAGCGCTTCCGCCAGGGCGGCATCGACCGCCACTTCGGTCGGGTTGGCGCTTTCGACCGGCGGGGTGGCAGCAAGTGCCAGGTCGGGATCGGCGGTCAGAACCTCGGTCGGCGCGGACGCTTCGGCCAGGCCCGGCACGGTCGTCGCGCCCAGGCCCGAGACATCTTCCGGCGCGAGTTCCATCGCCTTCGGGGCCAGCACCAGCCTTTCGGGCACCGGCGTGGCAGTCCCGGCTTCGGGCACGGCGTTCACGGCCAGGCCCTGATTGTCGGCGATCGCGCCTCCGGGATCGACCGGCGAGATCCGCATCGGCCCTTCCATCGCCTTAATGACCGGCACGCCGTTCACGTCGCGCACGGCCAGCCTGTAGCCCCAAACCCCAAGACCGACGACCAGCGCCAGCGACGTGAGAGCACCCGCGATGTTGAGGTTTCGCTGCAGTCTGGCCGCCGCCATCGCCTCTTTCACGCCATGGCGCTGCTTTGCCCCTTCAGGCAAGAAGTCGCCGCCGAAGTCATAGTCCGCGTCCGCCATCTGCTGCCCCTGCCCGGCAGGGCGGTTGCTCCGCCCCTGCACCCACGCCTCAAGCCCGGACGGGCGCTTCATGGTCAGCGCATTTCCTCCACCGGGGTCACGCCAAGGATACCAAGGCCTGCACAAATAACAACGCCCACGGCCCGCGCGAGGGCGATTTTTGCCAAAGATTTTGCGGTATCCCCCTGGATGAACCGCAAGCTGTCGTCATCGTTGCCCTTGTTCCACAGCCCGTGGAAGTCCGATGCAAGCTCGTAAAGGTAGAAGGCCACCCGGTGCGGCTCATGCCCTTTGGCGGCGATCTCGACCAGGCGCGGCCATTCGCCCAGCTTGCGGATGACCGCCAGTTCCGCCTCATGCCCAAGATGCGCCAGCTGCGCGGCGGAAAGCGAGGCATCGCTCACGTCCAGTCCCGCATCCCGCGCCTTGCGCAGGATCGAGTTCACCCGGGCATTGGCATATTGCACATAGAAGACCGGATTGTCCTTCGACTGTTCGGTCACCTTGTCGAAATCGAAGTCGAGCGCCACGTCGTTCTTCCGCGTCAGCATGACAAAGCGGACGACATCGGGGCCCACTTCCTCGATCAGGTCGCGCAGGGTGACGAAGGTCCCGGCGCGCTTCGACATCTTGACGATCTGCCCGCCTTTCAACAGCTTCACCAGCTGGATCAGCTTGATGTCCAGGCTGACCCGGTTCTCCGACAGGGCCGAGACCACCGCCCTCAGCCGCTTCACATAGCCCGAATGGTCCGCTCCGAAGATGTTGATCAGCTCATCGAAGCCGCGCTGCACCTTGTTGAAATGATAGGCGATGTCCGGCGCGAAATAGGTCCAGGAGCCGTCCGACTTCTGCACCGGCCGGTCCTGGTCATCGCCGAACGCGGTTGACCGGAACAGCGTCTGCTCGCGCGGTTCCCAGTCTTCCGGCGCCTTGCCCTTCGGCGGCTCCAGCGTGCCGGTGTAGATCAGCCCCAGCCCCCGCAGCCGCTCGATGGCCGCCTCGATCTGTCCCGTGCCATACAGCGCCTTCTCGCTGGAGTAGACATCCATCGTGACGCCAAGCGCCGCAAGGTCATGCCGGATCATCGTCATCATCATGTCGGTGGCAAAGACCCGCACTTCGGCCAGCCATTCGCTTTCGGGCCGGTCCAGAAGCCTGTCGCCATGCATCTCCTTCAGGGCCTCGCCCACCGGGATCAGGTAATCCCCCGGATACAGCCCCTCGGCGATCTCGGGCGACAGCCCGTTCGCCTCGCGGTAGCGTTCATAGGCGGACCGGGCCAGCACATCGACCTGGCCGCCGCCATCGTTGATGTAGTATTCCCGCGTGACCGCATAGCCGGCGAAATCCAGCAGCGCCGCCAGGGCATCCCCCACCACCGCGCCCCGCGCATGGGCCACATGCATCGGCCCGGTCGGGTTGGCGCTGACGAACTCGACGTTCACCCGGCGCCCGGCCCCCAGCGAGGACCGGCCATAGCCCGCGCCCTGCACCAGCACATCGCGCAACAGTCCCTGCCAGGCCACAGGCTTGAGCCGCAGGTTCAGGAACCCCGGCCCCGCCACATCCGCCCCGGCAACCCTGGGGTCGGCCATCAGCCGCAAGGCCAGCGCATCGGCAATCGCGCGCGGCTGCATCCCGGCCGGTTTGGCCAGCACCATCGCCGCATTCGTCGCCATCTCGCCATGGCCAGCATCCCGTGGCGGCTCGACCGCGACCGCGCCAAGGTCCAGCCCGCCCGGCAGATCGCCCGACGCCATCATCCCCTCAAGCTCGGCCACCACAAGCGCACGGATATCGGCGAACAGGTTCATTTGATCACATCCTCTGACGCCCAAGGCCATGCCAGAGGCCTTGCCAGAGGTCAAGGATCGGCAGGGGCCGTCAGCCCCTCCGCCACTCCTCAAGCGCCGCGTTCTCGTCCGGGGCCGCCGCACCCGTCCCGCCCGCCGCAAAGGGCGAGACGACGCCCCGGTTGCGGAAGTAATAGGTCTCGCGCGCCCCGAAATAGAAGGCGACGATCGCGCCGAGAAGCCACCACAACGGCTCCGGCACGGCGTTCAAGCCCACCATCCGGTAGGCAAAGGCCTGCGGGTCGACCATCGCATAGGTGAAAAGCCCCAGCGTGCCGAAGGCCAGCATCGGCCGCGGCAGCCGGTTCAGCCCGTTCACCAGCCGGTCGAACCAGCCCAGCGCGGGGTTCTGATACTCCTCGCCCAACTGCCGCAGCGCCGCCATCTGCGCCTCGGCCGACAGCTCCATCCGCTTGGTCGCCGAGGGCACGAAGACCTCTGCCACCCCTTTCGCCGCCTCGCCCAGAGCGGTCACCGCGCCCGGCGCGCCCACCAGCCGACCGATCACCCCCATGTCGCCACCCGTGCCGCATGCTGGGCCGCCGTCAGACGATATTTGGGCGCGATGAACTCTTCCGCCCGCTTGATCCAGCCGCCCTTGCCGCCATCCCGCGCCCGCGCGAACTTGCGGCTCGCCGGGCGCCTGTCGGCCAGGTCGTAGTAATAATTCCGCCGGGCGATCCCATAGGCATCCGCAAGATACGAGGGCGCCGCGTCAAACGCCATCTGTGCCGCGCGGATCGTCTGCGGCCCGATCACACCATCGGGCTCGCTGGGAAAACCCATCTCGGTCAACAGCCGCTGCAGGATCTTCACCGCATTGGGACCAGCATTCACATACATGTCGAAGACCGAAGGCTGCAAAACCTCGGGCAGCGCGGCGATCCCCGGCCCCTCGTAATAGTGCTTGAGGTAGATCTCCACCGCCTGGGCGCGGGTCAGGGCCTTCACATCGGCCACGTCGATCCGCGTGTCGCGGTTCACGTCGATCCCGAGACGCCGCAGCGTCTGGATCGTCACCCCGAAATTGGTCGCCCCGCCCGGATCGTCCGGGTCGTTCACAAAACCGCCCTCGCGGGCGACGATCTCTTGCGCGATCTCGCGGACATTCGGCATGGGCACCCCCGTTTGCTGGGGGACAAGCCTTGCAATTCCGCGTTAACGCCTGCCTGCCGGACCGTGCGCTCAGCTCGCCGGCCGGGCGTTGGGATCCTTGTAGACACCCTGCTTCTTCAGCGCATCCACGACTTCCTTCGGCATGTATTTCTCGTCATGCTTGGCCAGCACCTCTGTGGCGACAAAGGTGTCGCCCTCCATCCGCCCCAGCGCCACCGTGCCCTGCCCCTCGGCGAACAGATCCGGCAGGATGCCGGTATAGCGCACCTGCACCGTCGCATTGGTATCGGTCACCGCAAAGGCCACCTCGGTCCCCTGCCCGCGCTGGATCGATCCCTCGACCACCAACCCGCCGATCCGGAACATCTCGCCGGCGCGGGGGGGATCCTCCATCACCTGGGTGGGCGAACGGAAGAAGTTGATCCCGTCGCGCATCGCATAGCCGACCAGCCCGGTGGCCACGACCAGTGCCACCGCCGCCAGCGCGATCACCTGGATGCGCCGCTGTTTCTTCAGCCCCTTCAGGCCCCGGAATTCCCGTTTCACGCTCATCGCACGCGTCCTTTGCCGTCACGCGGTTCCCGCCAGGCCCAAGGTGGGCATGGCTTGAGCCGCGTCAAGCCCTGTCTGCGTCGCATCCTGTCGCGGGCCGGGCCTCCGCCCGGCGACGATCACGGAAAAACCGGCGCCAGCATCAGTCCTGCCGTCTCCGGCAGCCCCAGCATCAGGTTCGCGTTCTGGATCGCCTGCCCCGAAGATCCCTTGGTCAGATTGTCCAGCACCGCCACCACCACCGCGCGCCCCGGCTTCCGGTCGCCGGTCACGCCCAGATGACAGAAATTCGACCCGGCAATGTCACGGGTGGACGGCAGCAAGCCGAACGGCAGGACCTTCAGGAACGGCTCATTTTCATAAGCCTTTTCAAGCACCTGATGGACTGTCTTCGCATCGCCTTTGACATAGACCGTGGCCAGGATCCCCCGGTTCATCGGCAAAAGATGCGGGGTGAACTGCACCTGCACCGGACGCCCGGCCACTTTCAAGAACTCCTGGTCGAATTCGCCCAGATGCCGGTGCGTGCCCCCCGCCGAATAGGCATGCGTGCCCCCGGACAATTCCGCGTGCAGCAGGGTCTCCTTCAACGACCGCCCCGCACCCGAGACACCCGCCTTCAGGTCGATCAGGATGTCGTCCAGGTCGATGCAGCCCGCCGCGATCAGGGGCCGCAGCGCGAACTGCCCGGTCGCGGCGTTGCAGCCCGTGCCTGCGACCAGCCGCGCGGATCTGATCTCGTCGCGGTAGAACTCGGTCAGCCCGTAGACCGCTTCCTTCTGCAGATCGACTGCCGCATGCGGCTGGCCATACCATTTTTCGTATTCCGCCGGGTCGCGCAGCCGGAAATCCGCCGACAGGTCAACGATCCGCAAGCTCTTCGGCAGCCTTGCGATCACTTCCTGCGTCGTCGCATGAGGAAGCGCGCAGAAACACAGGTCAACATTGGCAAAATCGACCTCGTCGATCTTCACCAGCTTCGGCAGATCAAGATGCCGGAGGAACGGAAACACTTCCGCCATCGCCATGCCCGCCTTGCGATCCGCCGACAGGGCGACAATCTCCATCGACGGATGCGTCGCGATCAGGCGGACCAGTTCCGCCCCCGTATAGCCCGAGGCCCCGAGGATGGCGATGCGATGGGTCATGACGCGCTCCTGCAACTGAAACGCGCCCTCTTTGCGCCGCTCCGCCCCTCAATGCAAGACCGCGTCGCCTCGCCCGAGCGATTCCGGCGCAGAACCGGTCCGGCCCGCCCAGGTCTTTCTCTTCTGGAAATATCCTCCGGGGGTTCGGGGGGCGAAGCGCCCCCGACGACCCGAGGAGGAGGCGCAGCCCGACGACGAGACAAAAGCCTTGCGCGGCAGCGCTCCGTTCAAGAACCGCCCCGACCCGCGCCATCGGCAACAGGTTAAGAAACCCCTTGCACCC
>NCDY01000039.1 GCA_002280405.1 Rhodobacterales bacterium 32-66-9
GGGTTCATGATCCCCGCCGGGTCCAGCGCCGCCTTGATCGCCCGCATCGCCGCCAGCTTGCCCGGATCGCCGTAGCGCGCAAGGTCCGCCACCTTGAGCCGCCCAACCCCATGCTCGGCAGCGACCGACCCGCCCAGGGAATGCACCAGGTCATGCACGACAGCCTTCACCCGGTCGCGCACAGCTTCGTGTTCGGCCTTCCGGTGGCCTTTCTCCGGAAAGACGTTCCAGTGCAGATTGCCGTCCCCGAGATGTCCGAAACAGTTCACCCGGAACGCCCCCAAGCCCGCAATCGCCGCCGGAGACTGTTCCACAAACCCAGCGATCGCGGACAAGGGCAGGGAAATGTCATGGCTCGACACGGCGCCGACCTTGCGGTTCGCCAAGGGGATCGTCTCGCGCAGGGCCCAGAGCTGCCCGGCCTGAAACTCGGACGTGGCAATCACCCCATCCGTCACCAACCCGGCTGCGGCTCCAGCCGCATAAAGGCCCGCCATCGTGACTTCCGGCTCCAGACCCGAAGGCAGCGCCAGTTCCAGCAGAACCAGCCAGTCGGGCACGGGATCGAAGGGCGGGCGCAGGTCGAAACCGGCCTCTGCCAGAAAGTCGAACCCCATGCGGTGGATCAGCTCGAAGGCCGATACCAGGCCCGCAGCCCGCTCGCCGCAAAGCGCCAGAAGGTCCAGCGCCGCTGCGGGAGACGGCACCGCCAGCATGGCCACGATGCGCGCTGCGGGGCGCGGGAACAGCCGCAGGCTCGCCGCCGTGATCACCCCCAGCGTGCCTTCCGACCCGATCAGCAGATGCCGCAGGTCATAGCCGGCATTGTCCTTCCGCAGACGTGTCAAGCCGTTGAAGATGCTGCCATCGGGCAGAACCGCCTCCAGCCCCAGACACAGGTCGCGCATATTGCCATAGCGCAGGACCGCCGTCCCGCCCGCGTTGGCCGCGAGGTTCCCGCCGATCCGGCAACTGCCCTCCGAGGCAAGGCTCAGCGGAAACAGCCGCCCGACCTTAGCCGCCTCCGCCTGCACATCCGACAGCACCATCCCCGCCTCGACCACCAGCGCGTTTTCCTCGGGCCAGACCCCGCGCAAGGCCGCCATCCGTTCCAGCGACACCAAAAGCGGGACCGGGCCCGCGGTCATGATCTGCCCGCCCACAAGTCCCGTGCCGCCGCCGTAGGGCACCACCCCGACCCGCGCCGCCGCGCATGCCCGAATGATCGCTGCCACCTCGGCGGTGGTCCGGGGCCGGGCCAGCGCACCAGCCTGACCCTGCCAGCGGCCTCGTGGCTCTTCCAGATGCCGCGGCTCTGGTGCGGACAGCGTGCCTTCGGACACCAGGCGTGCAAGGCCGGCGACAAAACCGGGATCGCAAGGGTTCAGCATCTGCATCTCCTTCCCGCCCTTCATACCAAGGCAGGCGGAAGTAGCCAGTCCAGCCAAGCCGGTTCCAGAACCATGATCGTCGGCGCGGATGGCAGATCATCCGGCGACAGCGCATCTTGTGGCCCGCCGGTCGCAAGACCGCAAGAGAAAGGACAGGCGCGGAACGCGCTCGATCCGATCACCGCCCCGAGGCGCGAAACCTCAGCCGACGCCCGTGCGCCCGCGCCGGTCGCCGCGCAGGTTGGCGTAAAGCACATGGTTGCGCCAGCGCCCGTTGATCTGCAGGTAGCTTTGGGCCACGCCCTCGTATTTGAAGCCGCATTTCTCCAGCACCCCGCGCGAGGGCAGGTTCTCGGGCAGACAGGCCGCCTCCAGTCGCGACAGGTCCATCCGGGTGAAGGCATGGTGCGTCAGCGCCAGGATCGCCTCGCGCATGTAGCCCAGACGCGCATAGGGCGCACCGATCCAGTAGCCGAAGGTCCCGGTCTGCGACGGTCCCCTGCGGATGTTGTCCAGGGTCAGGGCGCCCAGAAGCTGCTGGTCACCGCGCCGGATCAGCAGCATCGGCAGGGCCTGGCCCTGTGCCTCGGCGCGCTGTGCCCAGTAGACCCGGTTGGTGAACGCCCGCCGCGTCAGATGGTCGGTCGACCAGACCGGCTCCCACTTGATCAGGAATTCGGACGAGACTTCGCGCAGCTCGGACCATTGCCGCCAGTCGGCATGTTCCGGCAAGCGCAGCGTCATCCGCTCCGTCTCGACCCGGACACGGCGCTTCAGCCCCAGCATCAGGCGGACAGGCCCGCGCGAACCTCGTCGATGCCCGGAGCCCTTGCCACCGGCCCGTAGATCGCCAGTGCCGCCCGTGCCGCCGTCAGCTCGGCCGCATAGCTGCGCACCGCCCCGGTATCCACCGCGTCGATCTTGGCGACCGCTTCGGAAACCTCCGGGATCCGGCCCCAGATCGACAGCAGCCGCGCATTGCGCTCGGCACGCGAAGACGGGCTTTCCAGCCCCATCAGAAGCCCCGCCCGAAGCTGCGCCCGGGCGCGGGCAACCTCGGCATCGGTCATGTCATCGGCCGCCCGCTTCAATTCTTCCACCGTCAGCTGCGTCAACTCCCCGATCTCGGCCTCCGAGGTGCCGGCATAGACCGTGATCTGCCCGGTATCCTCATAGGCCGCCGACTGGGCATAGATCGCATAGCACAGGCCCCTGTCCTCGCGGATCTTCTGGAACAGGCGGCTCGACATGCCGCCCCCCATCGCCGTCGAATAGACCTGCGCGGTATAGACCTTGTCGTCACGATACCCCGGAGCCTCGAATTGCAGCGCGAAATGCACCTGCTCCAGATCCTTCACCTCGCGCCGCTCGCCGCCGACGAAGCGCGCCGGTTCCACCTTCGACGCGCCGACCGGCTTCAGCCTGCCGAAGATGCGCTCGGCCGCCGCGACGATGGCGTCATGGTCAACGCCGCCCGCCGCCGACAGGATCATCTGGTCCGGGCCATAATGCGCGCCCGTGAAACCTTCGAAATCCACCTTGCGGAAGCCGGAAACCCGCTCTTCCGGCCCCAGGATCGTGCGGCCGAAGGGCTGGTCTGGATAGCTCACCTCGTGCAGCCAGTCGAAGATGATGTCGTCCGGCGTGTCCAGCGCCTGGCCGATCTCCTGCAGGATCACATGGCGCTCGGTCTCGATGTCGGCCTTGCGGAACAAGGGGTTGAGGACGATATCCGCGATCACGTCCAGCGCCATCACCACGTCGCCCGACAGGACCCGGGCGTAATAGGCCGTCATCTCCCGGCTGGTGTAGGCGTTGATGTAGCCGCCGACATCCTCGATTTCCTCGGCGATCCGCAGCGCCGACCGGCGGCGGGTGCCCTTGAAGGCCATATGCTCCAGGAAATGCGCGATGCCGTTCTGGGCGGGGGTTTCGTGCCGCCCCCCGGCCTCGACCCACAGGCCGACCGACGCCGATTGCAGGCCGGGCATCGCCTCGGTGACGATGCGGAAGCCGTTGGAAAGGGTATGCAGGCGCTGGGTCAAGATGCGGTCCTGAAGTTCGGTCGGATTGCCCGGTGATACAGCCCCGGCGCCCGTTGGAAAAGGGGCGCTCGGGAACCCTCCTCGTGCGACTTCGTCTTCTCGTCGGCGGGCGGACACGCGGCGGGGAATGACGACCTCATCGACCAGCGATCCGGTCGCGGACCAGACGCTGCAGCGCACCAAGGTCGTTCGGCACCCGCGTCATCCGTTCCGGCCGGTCGAAGAGGTCGGACATGTGCGGCGGCAGTCCGGGCCTGATCCCCGTCGCCCGCTGCACCGCATCGGGAAACTTCGCCGGGTGCGCCGTCGCCAGCGTGACCATCGGCGCGGCACCGGCATGCTCCTCGGCCACCTTCACGCCCACGGCGGTATGGGGGCAGAGAAGCTCTCCGGTCGTCTTCCAGGCCCTTGCGATCACTGCCAGCGTCTCGTCCTCATCGCAGCGCCCCGAGGCATAGGTCCCCCGCAGGCTTTCGATGGCCCCCTGGCTGATCCGGAACCCGCCCGATTTCATCTCGCCCATCAGCTGGGCCACTGCCGCCCCGTCGCGACCATAGGCCTCGAACAGGGCGCGTTCGAAGTTCGACGAGACCTGAATGTCCATCGACGGGCTGATCGAGGGCTTCACGCCGTTCGTCCGATATTCGCCAGACCGCAAGGCCCGGTCGAGGATGTCGTTCTGATTGGTCGCTATCACCAGCCTGTCGATCGGCAGTCCCATCCGCTTGGCGACATGGCCTGCGTAGATGTCGCCGAAATTGCCGGTCGGCACGGTGAAGCTGACTGCCCGGTGCGGGGCACCCAGGGCGGTAGCGGCATAGAAGTAATAGACCACCTGCGCCAGAACCCGCGCCCAGTTGATGCTGTTCACGCCTGCCAGCCGCACGCCGTCGCGGAAGGCAAAGTCGTTGAACATGTCCTTCACACGCGCCTGTGCATCGTCGAAATCGCCCTCCAGCGCCAGCGCGTGACAGTTCGCTTCCGACGGCGTCGTCATCTGCCGGCGCTGCACGTCCGACACGCGGCCATGCGGGAACAGGATGAAAACGTCCACGTTCGCCAGCCCCCGGAACGCCTCCATCGCCGCACTGCCGGTGTCCCCGGAGGTCGCGCCGACAATCGTGATCCGCTCCCCGGTCTTCGCCAAAGCGGCCTGCATCATCTGCCCGATCAGCTGCATGGCGAAGTCCTTGAACGCCAGCGTCGGCCCGTGGAACAGCTCCAGCAGGAAATGGTTCGCCCCCAGCTGCACCATGGGCGCGCGGGCGGCGTGGTGAAAGCCCTGGTAGGCCTTGGCGATCAGGCCCCGGAATTCATCCTCGCCGAAGAACCCGCCCAGATAGGGCCGCATCACGCGGAACGCGACCTCTTCGTACGGCGCGCCCGCCAGTCCGGCGATCTCGGCCTGCGAGAAGACCGGCACCGTCTGGGGCACATAAAGCCCGCCGTCGCGCGCCAGACCGGTCATCATCGCGTCGCCGAAGCCAAGAACGGGGGCCGCGCCGCGGGTCGAGATGTAGTTCATGCTGTCGCCTTCAGATCTTCCGGCCCCTGATACGCCAGAGAAGGAAGCCTGTCATCCCCGCCCAGGTGGCCGCCAGAAGGAACCAGGTGATCGCATAGCCCCAGTGGTCGTTCGGGATGCCCGAGATGTCGACCGGGACCGGCACGATCCCGTCGCCGGTGGGGGCGCTCGCGACGATCAGCGTGGGTTCGGTCCGCAGCGCCGCCGCCATGGCCGGAACATCGCGCCCGAACCAGAGGCCGGTCTTGGGATCCGGTGGCGGCGTGAAGCTGTTGGTGTCCTGCGGCCAATGCAGGTTGCCTTCCACCTTCGCCGCACGCGGGGGCCGCGGCACCTTCCGCGCCTCCTCTTCGATGAAGCCGCGCTGGACCATGATCCTTCGGCCATCCGGCAGCGCGAAGGCCTCGATCACCAGCACGCCCGGACTGGCCCCCCTCTGTCCCGCCAGAACCTCGAGGAACTCGCCGGTTAACGCCCCTTCGGCAGTGACCGCCTGAAACTTGTGCGGACCCTCTTGCGGCACCTGCGGCAAGGGAATCGGAGCATTGCCGATCCGCGCCGTGATCTCGTCGAGATAGACGCGCTTTTCCTCCATCCGGCGCAGCTGCCAGAAGCCGAGGTTCATCAGGATCGCCACCCCGACGACGCCCATCAGGACAGGAAAGACATAACGGCGCATGCGTCAGATATCCCGGAGACGAAAGCGCAGGCCCGAAGGCCCGCGCTGATGAAGGGTCACGGGACCGGGATCAGCCCTGACCCCAGACATAGACACTGGCGAACAGGAACAGCCAGACCACGTCGACAAAGTGCCAATACCAGGCCGCCGCCTCGAAACCCACATGCTGTTCGGGGGTGAAGTGCCCCTTCAGCGCGCGGATCAGACAGACGGTCAGGAAGATCGTCCCGACGATGACGTGAAAACCGTGGAACCCCGTCGCCATGAAGAACGACGCGCCATAGATGTTGCCGGCGAAGCCGAAGGTCGCCTCGCTGTATTCGTAGGCCTGCAGACCGGTGAAGACCACGCCTAGGGCAATGGCAAGGATCAGACCGTTCACCAGATCCTTGCGATTGTTTTCATGCACCAGGGCATGGTGCGCCCAGGTCGCCGCGCAACCCGACAACAGCAGGATCAGCGTGTTCATCAGCGGCAGATGCCAGGGGTTGAAGGTCTCGATCCCCGCAGGCGGCCAGACGCCGTCGACTGCCGGACTGTTCGGCCCCATCGGATAGAGCCGGTGCTTGAAGAAGGTCCAGAACCAGGCCGAAAAGAACATCACTTCCGACATGATGAACAGGATGAAACCGTATTTCAGACCCAGCCGGACGACCGGAGTATGATCTCCGGCCTGGCTTTCGTGCACGACCTCCGACCACCAGGCGAACATCACATACAGCACGCCTGCCAAGCCGATCAGGAACATCCAGGGTGCCGAACCCTTCATCCACAGCACCGACCCGAACAGCATCACGAACCCGGCCAAAGCACCGAAAAAGGGCCAGATCGACGGCGGCAGGACGTGGTAATCGTGGTTCTTCGCGTGGGCCATGACCGGCGTTCCCTCGTTTCTTGTCTCAGTTCACCGCAGCCGCGTCGACTGCAGAGGATGGTTCCAAAGCTGCCTGTTCCTCGGGCAGCGGCGTTTCGTAGAAGGTATAGCTGAGCGTGATCTCCCGCACAAACTTCCCGTCCGGATCGTCGACGATTGCCGGATCGACGAAGAATGTCACCGGCATCTGCACGGTTTCGCCCGGCTGAAGCACCTGCTGGGTGAAGCAAAAGCACGCCATCTTGGTGAAATAGGCGCCCGTCGTGCCCGGGAAGACGTTGAAGCTGGCGGTGCCCGCGACCACCCGGTCGGTGGGGTTGTATGCCTCGTAATAGGCCAACCCGGTCTCGCCGATGCGCAGATCCATCGTCCGGACCACCGGCTTGAAGACCCAGGGCATGCCCGGCTCGACAGTGGCATCAAAGCGGATCCTGATCGTCTGGTCCAGGATCTTGTCCGGCGCGACCGCAGCCACCTGCGGCGTGCCGCCATAGCCGGTGACCCGGCAGAACCAGTTGTAGAACGGCACCGCGGCGAACGACAGCGAGGTCATCACGATGACCACGCCTACGGTCAGCGCCAGGGTACGGTTCTTGCCCTGCAGCCTGCCCAGGATCACGGCTGCCCCTCGACCAAGGGCGCGGATTCGGGCTGGACCACATGATCGTAGCCCTGCATCGGTTCGCCGCGCTTGACCTTCACCACGGTCAGCGCAAAGACCAGCACCACGAAAGCCCCCAGGGTCAGGGAAAGCCCCAGGTTCCGGCTGAACCTGCGCCTGTGAAGCTCATGCTCCGATCGAAAGGTCATTTCACCAGCCCCCGAACCCTGCCGATTTCAGCGCCGCTTCCGTCAGGAAGGCCGCGAAATGCAGGAAAAGATACAACAACGAAAAGCGGAAGAACGCCTTCTCCGCCGCATAGGTGTCGGCCTCGGCCATCGCCTCGTCCCGCCGCCAGATCTGCCACGCACCGCGCACGAACCAGGCATTCAGCGCCACCGAGACTGCCAACGTCATTGGCCCGCCGATCGAGGTCAGCGCCACGCCCAGGGCCACCGGCACCAGCAGCAGCGTATAGACCAGGATGTGCGCCCGCGTCGCGCGGCGGCCATGCGTCACCGTCAGCATCGGGACGCCTGCGGTGTGATAGTCTTCCTTCATGAACAGGGCCAGCGCCCAGAAATGCGGCGGCGTCCACATGAAGATCAGCGCGAACATCAAGAGCGCCTCGACCGAGACGCTGCCCGTCGCCGCAACCCAACCGATCATCGGCGGAAAGGCCCCTGCGGCCCCCCCGATCACGATGTTCTGCGGGGTCAGGCGTTTCAGCCACATCGAATAGACGACGACATAGAAGAAGATCGTGAAGGCCAGAAGTGCCGCCGCGGCCCAGTTCGTCGCCAGCCACAGCATCACGACACTGATCCCCGACAGCGCAAGGCCCAGCGCCAGCGCCTCTTCGGCCCCGATCTTGCCCGCAGGCACGGGGCGCCGGGCCGTTCGCTTCATCAGCGCGTCGATGTCGGCATCCCACCACATGTTCAGCGCGCCCGAGGCTCCGGCCCCGAGTGCGATGAACAGGACCGCCGACAGCGCCTCCACCGGGTGCAACGAGACCGGAGCGACCAACAGCCCGACCAGCGCCGTGAACACCACCAGCGACATGACGCGCGGCTTCAGAAGCTGCACATAGTCGCCGAACCCCGGCTCGTGCGGGGTGTCGGTCACGCCCTGAAGTGCCACGATGTCGCTCATCCCCAACCTTCTTCTGCCGTCACGGGCCTGGCCGGCGACCAGGACCCGTTACCCTGCGCCTGCTTGGCGGCCTCAGTTGTTCGCGGCCACCTCGGCATCGGCGGGCACTGCGGCGGCCGACAACTTCACATCGCCAGCCTTGGCCTTGGCAAGCCACTGGGCATAGGCGGCTTCGGACACGACCTTCACCGTGACCGGCATGTAGGCGTGCATCTGCCCGCACAGCTCCGAACACTGACCGAAGTAGATGCCTTCCTTCTCGGGCTTGAACCACAGGCCGGCTGTCCGGCCCGGCACTGCATCCTGCATCACGCCAAAGGCGGGCACTTTCCAGGAATGGATCACATCGCCGCCGGTCACCTGCAGCACGATGGTCTTGCCGACCGGAACCACGACGGCGGTGTCGGTCGCAAGCAGGAACTGATCCTTGGTGTAGCCCGCCGCGGTCAGTTGCGCCTCGACCTCGGGGGTCAGCATGTTCGCCCCGCCCGTCGCCGGAGAACCGATCATGTAGCTGTCGAAGGCCACGCCCTCGTCGACATAGTCATAGTTCCAATACCATTGGTATCCGGTCACCTTGATCGTGACATCGCCCACCGGAATTTCCTGCTGTTTGAACAGGATCGGCAGCGAAAACGCCCCGATGAACACAAGGATCACGACCGGTATCAGGGTCCATGCCACTTCCAGCGGCGTGTTGTGGGTGAACCGGGCCGGGGTCGGGTTGGCCCGCGCGTTGAAACGGAAGATGACATAGATCAGCAGCGCCGTGACAAAGATCACGATGGCCGTGATGATGTAGACGATCATCCCGTCCAGCCACTGCTGGTCCGCGGCAATTTCGGTGGCGGCGGGCTGAAAGCCCATTGCGCCGTTCACCGGCTGCCCGATGATTTCAAGGGCCTGCTGCGCATAGGCCGCACCGGCCGCCAGGCTGGCGGTGCCCGCGGCGGCAATCCCGTTCATCACAGTCGAAAGACGCATGTCGCTTTTCCCGTTAACGCTGCGGCTTGGCGCCGCCTTCTCGGGCCCTGCCGACATGGGCAGAGTCCCGCTGGTTCCCTTCGGCCCTCAAACCATATTCGCCGGTCCGCGACAAGCAAAACCGTTGCGACAATAAGGCGCTGCGTGTCCTGGACGCCGGACGGACATCGGGATGCGCCGCCCGCTTCCGCCACCCGGGCCGGGGCACCGACGCCATCTGCCCGCGCATCGGTCCTTGACCCTTCGCCCGTCACGGCCCATCTCTGGCGCCTGACCTGACGAGGCCCCCATGACCGACGCCCCCTTCCGCCCGTTCGAGACCCATCTGGACGAGGCCGCCGCGCTTGCCACCCTGCGCGCCGCGACCGCCGGTGCCGATGATGGCGAGCTTTTCCTCGAACGCCGCCGGGCCGAATCCATTGTCCTCGACGATGGCCGCATCCGGCAGGCGACCTATGACGCAAGCCAGGGCTTCGGCCTGCGCGCGGTCAGGGGCGAGGTGGCGGGCTACGCCCATTCGACCGAGATCACCGAGACCGCGCTCCGTCGCGCGTCCGAGACCGCCCGCCTCGCCGTCGGTGCCGGTGGCGGCAGTCTCGCCTCCCCCCCGCGCGGCACCAACACCCGGCTCTACCGCCCGGACGATCCGATGACGGACGCCGCCTTCCCGGTCAAGATCGACCTCCTGCGCGAGATCGACGCCCATGCCCGCGCCCTGGATCCGCGCGTGGTCCAGGTCTCCGCCACCCTTTCCGCCAGCCTGCAGGAGGTCGAGATCCTGCGTCCCGAAGGCACGCGCCTTGCCGACATCCGCCCGATGGCCCGGATCAACGTCAGCGTGATGATCGAGGAAAACGGCCGCCGCGAACAGGGCGGCACGGGCCGGGGCGGGCGGCACGGACTGGCACAACTCATGTCCGCCGCAACCTGGAAGCCGATGATCGCCGAGGCGCTGCGCATCGCACAGGTGAACCTCGGCGCAGTCGAGGCCCCCGCGGGCGTGATGGACGTCGTCCTCGGCCCCGGCTGGCCCGGCATCCTTCTGCACGAAGCCATCGGCCACGGGCTTGAGGGTGACTTCAACCGCAAGGAAACCTCGGCCTTTGCCGGGCTTTTGGGGAAACGGATCGCCTCGAAAGGCGTTACTGTCCTTGATGACGGGACAATCCCCGACCGTCGTGGCAGTATCTCCATTGACGACGAGGGCACGCCTTCGGGCAGGAACGTCCTGATCGAAGACGGCGTTCTGGTCGGCTACATGCAGGACCGCCAGAACGCGCGGCTCATGGGCGTGACACCCACCGGCAACGGGCGGCGCGAAAGCTTCGCCCATATCCCGATGCCGCGCATGACCAACACCTACATGCTCTCCGGTCCCGATGATCCGGCCGGGATTTTGGCGACGCTCAGGGACGGCATCTACGCCGTGGGCTTCGGCGGCGGACAGGTCGACATCACGTCCGGCAAGTTCGTGTTCTCCTGCACCGAAGCCTATCGCGTGAAGGACGGCGTCGTCGGCGAGGCGGTGAAGGGCGCCACCCTGATCGGCGACGGCGCAACCGCGCTGAAGGGCATCCGCGCCGTCGGCAACGACCTCGCACTCGACCCCGGCATCGGCAACTGCGGCAAGGCCGGGCAATGGGTGCCGGTCGGTGTCGGCCAGCCGACGCTGCTGATCCAGGGCCTCACCGTCGGAGGCGCGGCAGCCTGACCCGAAGCGCAACCCGGATTGCTCTAGATCGGGATGATGTTTGCTGGAAACATCATCCTGATCTCGCTTCCCGGTGGTCGCGTGATTGACGCAGATAACCGGAGTCCACTTTTCCTCATCACGCTCCAGCACGAAACCTGGCAAAATCCCTTCGCGAGGATTTTGGCCCGAGCGCCATCCGGTCGCCATTTATCCCGGGGAGCGAACCGGTTACGGTTCCGGTGATGCCCCCGAATCGAGCCCGCCATGATCCTCGTCGGCCAGTATGACAGTCCCGTGACCCGCCGCGTCGCCGTGGCGCTGCATCACTACGGGATGCCTTTCAGCCGTGACGCCCGCTCGATCTTCGCGGATGCGGTCGCCATCGGCCGCATCAGCCCCCTGACCCGGGTTCCGGCCCTCATCCTTGACGATGGCGAGGTGCTGATCGACAGCACGGCGATCCTGGACCACCTCGACGAACAGGCCGGGGACCGGGCGCTCTGCCCCGCGTCCGGCCCCCTCCGCCGGCAGATCCTGCAGCTGACCGCGCTCGCCCAGGGCACGATGGAAAAGGCGGTCGCCGTGATCTTCGAGCGCAAGTTCCACCCGCCAGCCCATCAAAGCGCGGCTTGGCTCTCGCGCTGCCTAGGCCAGACCCGGGCCGGGCTGGACGAGCTTGCCCGCCGGCTTGTCGGCCCCTTTGCCTGTGGCGCTTCGCTCAGCCATGCCGACGTGATGATCACCACGCTGATCTGGTATCTGCGCGACCGGATGGACGAAGGTCTGTCGCCCGTTGCACATGCCCCCCTGATCTCCTTGGCCGACCGCTGCGAAACCCTGCCCGCTTTCCAGGCCGCCGCTATCTCGGAGTTCGAGAAGACACCGCGCTGACCGCCGGCCATCTAGCGCAGGACCCGGAACAGCAGCGGCGCGGCGACGATCACCATCAGGATGCGCAGGACATGGTGCGCCGCGACAAATGCCACCTCGGCGTTCAGCGCGATCGCAACCAGACTCATCTCGGTCAGCCCGCCGGGGGCATAGGCCAGCAGCAGCTGATCGGCGCTTTGCCCGGTCAGTGACCGCAAGGCCAGGGCGAAGCCCAGCGCCAGCGCCAGCATGATCAGCGTGGCTCCGAGACTCAACGCCAAAGCGGGCAAAAGCGACCGTGCCCGGATGCCGGCGAACCGGCAGCCCAGCACCGTCCCCAGAATGATCTGCGCCAGGATGACCAGCTCTGAGGGCGGCGCGCTTGTGGTGATCTCGGTCAGGTGCAGCGCCGCCGACAGGATCATCGGCCCCAGCAAGGTGGGCGCCGGCAGCCTGAGGGCCAGACCGATCCAGCTGCCGATCACCGCCGCGCTGGCCAGCAGCAGCAGATCGACCGCCGCCAGATCGGCAAAACCTGCCTGACCCGACACCTGCCCGACCTGCACCCCCTCGATCACGCGGAACCAGACGGCGATCACCGCGATCGTGGTCACGATCCGCAGGCTTTGCGCCAGGATCACGCGGGGCACGTCGGCACCCGCCCCTTCGGCCAACTCGATCATCTCGCTCAGCCCGCCCGGCATCGCGGCGAAATAGGCGGTCTTGCCGTCAAAGCCGCCGATCCGGCGAAACCACGGGATCAACAGCGCCAGTGAGAGGCCAAGATACAGCGCCAACCCCAGCAGCGACACGCCCCAGGCCCCCGCCTGCGCCAGCAGGGACGGCGTGAAACCCGCACCCAGAAGGACCCCGATCACCGCCACCACGGCCCCCCGGATCCGGGCGGGCCCGCGCACCGGCAGCCCGGCCACTGCCGCGATCATGGTTGCGACCAGCGCGCCCAGCATCCAGGGCAACGGCAGCCGCAGGGTCCAGAACACCCAGCCACCTGCGGCACCGAGGCCCAGTGCCAGCAGCAGAGGCAGGACCCTGGGCAACCGGCCTTTCCACATCCGCCTGACCTTCCCCTCGCGCCTCAGCGCCCGAACTTGCCCTTCAGCGCCTCGGCAAAGGCATTGCCCGCCGCCGGTGGCCCGCTGTCCTTCGGCCCGCGCGCGGGGCTTGCCGCCAAAGCCCGCTCATGCGCCTGATCCCTGGCCGAAGCTACGCCATCAGACTTCATCGTCAGTCCGATCCGCTTGCGCGCGATGTCCACCTCGACCACCCGGACCCTGATCACATCGCCTGCCTTCACCACGGCATGCGGATCCTTGACAAAACTGTCTGACAACTGGCTGACATGCACCAGGCCGTCCTGATGCACCCCGACATCGACAAAGGCCCCGAAGGCCGCGACATTGGTGACCGTGCCTTCCAGCACCATGCCGGGCCTGAGGTCGGTTATCGCCTCCACCCCTTCGGCAAAACTCGCCGTCCTGAAGCTGGGCCGGGGATCGCGGCCGGGTTTCTCCAGTTCCAGAAGGATGTCCCGTACCGTCGGCAGACCGAACCGGTCATTGACGAAATCCTCCGGCTCCACCCGCCGCAGAACCGCCGGATCGGCCATCACCGCCCGCAGGTCGCGCCCGCATGTCGCAACGATGTTCCGCGCCAGATCATAGGCCTCCGGATGGACGGACGACGCATCCAGCGGTTCCGTTCCGCCGGTGATCCGCAGGAACCCCGCCGCCTGCTCGAACGCCTTCGGGCCAAGGCGCGCGACCTTCAGAAGCTCGCGTCGCGTCGCAAACGGCCCGTTCTGGTCCCGGTGTGCCACAATCGCCTCGGCCAGCCCCGGCCCCACCCCCGACACCCGGGCCAGCAAGGGGGCCGAGGCCGTGTTCAGATCCACTCCGACCGCGTTCACCGCGTCTTCCACCACCGCGTCGAGCGACCGCGCCAGCCGGTGCTGGTCCACGTCATGCTGGTACTGCCCGACGCCGATCGCCTTCGGCTCGATCTTCACCAGTTCGGCCAGCGGGTCCTGCAAGCGCCGCGCGATCGACACTGCGCCGCGCAAGCTGACATCCAGTCCCGGAAACTCCTTCGCCGCCAGCTCGGATGCCGAATAGACCGACGCCCCGGCTTCCGACACCACCACCTTGACCGGCTTGTCCGGCCCGGGCAGCAGCGCCAGCAAGTCGGCGACCAGCTTCTCCGTCTCACGGCTCGCCGTGCCGTTGCCGATGGCGATCAGCCGCACCCGATGCGCCCCGATCAATCGCGCAATCGCGACCTGAGCGCCCTTCACATCCAGCCGCGGCTGGAACGGATAGACCGTTTCCGTCGCCATCAGCTTGCCCGTCGCGTCCACCACTGCGATCTTCACCCCGGTCCTGATGCCGGGGTCCAGCCCCATCGTCGCCTGCCCGCCCGCCGGAGCCGCCAAAAGCAAGTCCTTGAGGTTCCGCGCGAAAACCCGGATTGCCTCGGCCTCGGCTGCCTCGCGCAGCTCGGCCATCAGGTCCAGCGTCAGGCTGGTCCTGATCTTCACCCGCCAAGCCCAGGCCGCCGCCTCGCGCAGCCAGCGGTCGCCAGGGCCCCAGGGCCGGTGCCGCCCGCCCTCAGCGCCAAGGCACAGGCCCGCTCAGCCGGGCTGTCGCCGCGCGGCGCATCGGCATCGACCTCCAGATCCAGCACCAGCACCCCTTCGTTCCGCCCCCTGAACATCGCCAGTGCCCGGTGGCCCGGCACCCGGGCGAAGGGCTCGGAATGCGCGAAATAATCGGAAAACTTCGCCCCCGCCGCCTCTTTCCCCGCAACGGCCTTCGCCACGACCTTGCCCGCCTTGCGCATGTGGTCGCGAAGCCGCCCCAGCAGCGCGGCATCCTCGGACAGCCCTTCCGCCAGGATGTCCCGCGCGCCCTCCAGCGTCGCCTTCGCATCGGGAAACCCGTCCGACAGGAACCCACCCGCCAAAGTCGCCGGATCCGCCGCCCGGTCCGCCAGCACCGCCTCCAGCAGCCCCTGCAGCCCCGCCTCGCGCGCGATCGTCGCCTTCGAGCGGCGCCTGGGCCGGAAGGGCAGATAGATGTCCTCCAGTTCGGCTTTCGTCGCCGCGCGGGCAATCGTCCCGGCCAGTGCGTCGGTCAGCTTGCCCTGCGCCGAGATCGACTCCGCGATCGCCCCCCGCCGGGCCTCGAGTTCGCGCAGATAGCCCAGCCGCTCCTCCAGCCTGCGCAGTTGCGTATCGTCCAGCCCCCCCGTCGCTTCCTTGCGGTACCGCGCGATGAACGGCACCGTCGCCCCCGCGTCCAGAAGCGCCACCGCCGAGGTGACCTGCCCGGGCGTGGCCCCGATTTCGGCAGCTATCAGGTGCGGGATCTGGGTCAGGCTCATGCGAATCCTCGGGACTGGACGGGCAGGCAGCTTAGCCGCCACCCCAACCGGGGTGAAGCCCGCCTACCGCGTCTTCGCCGGGCTTTGACCAAACCGGTGCTTGTAAGCCTTGGAGAAGCTGGACCGCGAGTTGAACCCCGTGGCGATCGCCACTTCCAGGATTGACAAGGTGGTGTCCGACAACAGGTTGCGCGCCTGTTCCAGCCTGAGGCCCAGGTAATGGCTCTTGGGTGTCTCCTGCACGACAGCCCGAAAGATCCGCTCCAGATGCCGGGGCGAATGGCCGAAGACCTCGGCCAGCGCGTCGCGGTCCAGGGGGGTCGCGATGTTCGCCTGCATCGCCGCGATCACCCGCGCCACGGCCGGATTCCGTGCAAGCATAGGCGACGGATAGACCTTCTTCTGCGTCGCACTGGCCTCGCGCCTGCGGGAATGCAGGCACATCTCGGCCACCGCATCGGCCAGCTTCGGCCCGTGGTCGCGGGTGATCAGTGCCAGCATAAGGTCGACCCCCGCCTCGCCACCCGCGCAGGAAAAGTGCTTGCGGCCGATGACATAGATTTGCTGCAGCGGCTCGACGTCAAACAGTTCCCGATAGGCCGGGCGGTTCTCCCAGTGGACGGCAGGGGCGTCGTCACCCAGAAGACCTGCCCGTGCCAGCGTGTAGGCACCGGTGCAGATCGCGCCCAGACCGCCGCCCTTTCGGGCATGGTCGCGCAGCCAGGCCAGCACCCGCCGGTCCGCGGCCTGACTGGCATCGGTGCCGGAACAGACGATCGCCGTCGTCTCGCGACTCAGGGGTTCCAGACCCTGATCGACCTCGATCCTGACCCCGGCCGAGCTTTCGACCGGCGCCCCGTCCATGCTGACCAGCCGATAGCGATACAGCGGTGCCTGTGTCAGCTGGTTGGCGATGCGCAAGGGCTCGATGGCCGAACTGAAGGCAAGCAAGGTAAAGCGCGGCAGGACAAGGAAGGCGAAATCGCGGGTGACCACCGGCCCGTCCAGCCGCACATGCGCCACCCCGCGCGGGATGATCGCGCTGGCGCGGGCAAAGATCTTGTCATCGCCGGGCCGGGTCACGCGCGGCGCCTCCGGGCGGGCAAGGCGGACAGATGTGACATCTGCCGCTTGTCGTCCGCTGCTCGGGGTCTGTCAACCGACCCGACGCCGACCGACAAAAAGCCCGGGACGCTGGGCGACCCGGGCCTAAGAAAGGGATGGTACAGCTTCCCCGGCTCGAACGGGGGACCCCCAGATCCACAATCTGGTGCTCTAACCAACTGAGCTAAAGCTGCACATGCCGCGCGATTTAGCCCCGCTCCCCCCGGAATGCAAGCATCTTCCCCCCGGCGGCGGCGGCCGTGCCGACGGTTTTTTCTTGCGCCGCGCCGCGCTGCCCGCTACCCGAACCCGAAAGCCGGAGCACCAGCCATGGGCATCGATTCCCCCAGCGACATCGCCGCAAACCTGCAGATCGGGCCGACCGATGCGGGCATGGTCCGCATCTACATCGAGGCCGAAGGCGGAATCGAACTTCCGCTCGACTTCGACCCCGAGGAAGCCGAGGAAATCGCCGAGGAACTCCGCGCTGCGGCCGAAGCCGCGCGGGCGATGGGCGACAGACCCGCGCCAAAACCGAAACGGCGCTAGGCCGATCCCGGGGCGCACCGAAATTCCTTCGAAGGAATTTGCAAAACTCTTCGAAGAGTTTTGCCCCACCCAGGCGGTTGACCGACCACCCCGGCCCCGTCACCATACCGCCGCACGACCCCGGAGATTCTTCCATGGCCGCAGATGGACCTGCCCCCCAGCCCGATGACGACGACGCTGGCGACTGGGGCCCGTTCGGCAGGCCGCTGTTCGACGACCCTTCCGCGCGCGCCCTCAGCCGGGTCGGCGTGGTGGATGTCGGCTCGAACTCGGTGCGGATGGTGGTCTTCGACGGCGCGGCCCGCAGCCCGGCCTATTTCTACAACGAAAAGATCATGTGCGGCCTGGGCAAGGGCCTTGCGGAAACCGGTCGGCTGAACCCCGAAGGCAAGACCCGCGCGCTGGCGGCGCTGAAGCGGTTTTCGTTGCTGGCCAGGGGCATGGACATCCATCCCTTCACCGTTGTTGCCACCGCCGCCACCCGCGAGGCCGAGGACGGCCCGGATTTCCAGGCCCGGGTCCTGCGCGAGACCGGCCTGCGGCTCCATGTGATCGACGGCGACGAAGAGGCCCGGCTTTCGGCACAAGGCGTGCTGCTGGGCTGGCCAGGTGCCACCGGCATCGTCTGCGACATCGGCGGCAACTCGATGGAAC
Organism: Rhodobacterales bacterium 32-66-9; assembly: GCA_002280405.1. Taxonomy (GTDB): domain Bacteria; phylum Pseudomonadota; class Alphaproteobacteria; order Rhodobacterales; family Rhodobacteraceae; genus Tabrizicola. Next base: position 17,524 of record NCDY01000039.1, read on the forward strand.
TCGCGCGCATCGGCAACGGCCGCGTCGGCAAGCGCGTGTCCACCCCCCTCGGCCCGTTCCGGCTGCAGCAGATTTCCCCCGATCCCAGGAAGCGCAAGGCGCATATCGACGCGATCCTTGACGCAGCCGCCCGCGACATCCGGCCCGATGGCGACCGCGTCTATCTGGTCGGCGGCAGCTGGCGCGTCATTGCGCGTCTGGACATGGAGCGGCGGAACTACCCGCTCACTGTCCTCCACGAATACCGCATGACCCCCGACGGCCTGACCGCCACGCTCGACTGGCTGGCCTCGACCGACCTTGCCGCCCTGCGCGGTCGCACCGGCACCTCCGCCGAACGGATGGAGCTTGTCCCCCTCGCCTGCGAGGTCTTGCGCGAGATCATCCGCGTGCTGAAACCCTCCGAGATCGACGTCTCCGCCTACGGCATCCGCGAGGGCCTGCTCTTCGAACAGATGCCCGACCGCCTGCGCGCCCGCGACCCGCTGATCGAGGCCGCACGGATGACCGAACTCACCCAGGCCCGCATCCCGGGCTTCGGCAAGAAACTCTTCACCTTCCTCGAACCCCTGTTCAAGGGCGCCAGCGCTGAACGGTTGCGCCTGATCAAGGCCGCCTGCCTCTTGCATGACACCACCTGGCGCGCCCATCCCGACTACCGGGCCGAGGCCTGTTTCGACAATGCCACCCGCGCCAATCTGGGCGGGCTTGACCATCCGGGCCGGGTCTTCCTCGGCCTGGCACTTCTCCACCGCTACAAGAACAGCCGCGCCGGAAGCCGGATGGAGCCGCTCTTCCGTCTGCTGAGCGAAACCGACATCCAGGAGGCCGAGGCGCTCGGCAAGGCCATGCGCTTCGGCGCAATGTTCTCGATCGCCGATCCCGCGCAGGCGGGCGCGCTGCGCTGGAACGCGAAAAGGCGCCTTCTGACCCTTGCCTTGACCGAAGACGGCCTCGGCCTCTTCGGCGAAGTCGCCCAGGCCCGCTTTGCCGCGCTGGCGCTGGCACTGAAGGCGACAACCAAGGTCGAGCTGAAGCCCGCCGCATGACTCTCGCGCTTGACCATCTTGCCATCGCGGCCGCCACGCTGGGCGAAGGCACGGCCTGGGTCGAGATGGCCCTGGGTGCGCCCCTCGCCCAGGGCGGGCACCATGCGCACATGGGCACGCACAACCGGCTGCTGAACCTGGGCGAACTTTACCTCGAAGTGATCGCCATCGACCCGACCGCCCCGAAACCCGCCTCTCCGCGCTGGTTCGATCTCGACCGGTTCCGCGGGCCGCCGCGCCTGACGCACTGGGTCTGTCGAACCGACGACCTCGACGCGGCCCTGGCCAGCGCGCCAAAGGGCGCCGGTGCCGCGACCGACCTGTCCCGCGGTGACTTTCGCTGGCGCTTTGCGGTGCCCGCAACCGGGTGCCTTCCCTTCGACGACTGCTTCCCCGCCCTGATCCAGTGGCAGGGCGACCGCCATCCGGCCCCGGCCTTGCCCGACCACGGCATCCGCCTCCAGCGGCTGGAAATCACCCATCCGGCGGCCTCCGCGCTGCGGTCGGCCCTTGCCGGACAGCCCGCCGACCCGCGCGTGCGGCTTCTGACCGGCCCCTGCCGGTCGCTGCGCGCAACTTTCTCCACCCCGCACGGGACCCGCGTCCTGACCTGATCCCCGGCCGGACAGGCCTGGCGCGCACGCTCGGATCACGGCACATTGTGCTGATGCAGAAATTCCTCTGACAACCGGTACCGCCCCGGTTATTGTCACGCCATGTCGATCTGGACGCGCATCGCCGAGGCCCTCGCCGCCCTTGCCAAGGGCGAACCGCTTTCGGTCGTCTTCGACCGGCTGCGTGCCCAGCCGACCCCCGAACAGTCCATCGGCTTCACCATCGCCGTCCTCGCGCTCGGTGCCAAGATGGCCAAGGCCGACGGCACCGTGACCCGCGACGAGGTCACCGCCTTCCGCCGCATCTTCACCTTCCCCGAAGGCGAGGAGGACCACGCCGCCCGCGTCTACAATCTCGCCCGGCAGGACGTCGCCGGTTTCGACGCCTATGCCCGCAAGATCGCCCGGCTGTTCAACCCCGAGGGCCGCCGGATCTGCGCGGACGACCATCATGTCCTCGTCGACATCCTCGAAGCCCTGTTTCAGATCGCCGTCGCCGACGGCACCTATCACCCCGGCGAGGACGCCTTTCTGACCCATGTCGCCGACGCCTTCGGCCTCGACGAAGCCTGCTTCCGCATCGTGCGTTCGCGTCTGGTAGAGGGCGCGCCGCGCGATCCCTATGACGTGCTCGGCCTGCCTCGGGATGCCAGCAGGTCCGAGGCCCGCAAGGCCTGGCGCGACCTCGTCCGAAACACCCATCCCGATGTCCTGCAGTCCCGCGGCGTCCCGCCCGAGGCGATGAAACTGGCCGAACGCCGGTTGCAGCTGATCAACGAGGCCTGGCGCGAGATTTCCGCGAAAGAGGCGGCATGACGGAAAAGGGCCGCGGCCTGCGGCTGGCCACCTACAACGTCGAATGGTTCAACGCCCTTTTCGACACCCGCGGTCGGCTGCTCGAGGACCGCGAGCCTTCGGCGCGCTACGGGGTCACGCGCGGCGAGCAGCTCGGGGCGCTCGGGATCGCGTTCACCGCGCTTGACGCAGACGGGATCGTGATCGTCGAGGCCCCCGACACCAACGGCAAGCGATCGACCGTGAAGGCGCTGGAAAACTTCGCCCGGGCCTACGGCCTGCGCGCCCGCAAGGCGATCATCGGCTATCCTTCTGAAACCGAACAAGAAATCGCCTTTCTGTTTGATCCAGATCGCCTGTCCGCCCGCCACGACCCCAAGGGCCACCCGGCGACCAGCCAGGGCTCGGGCGACGCCCCGCGCTTTGACACGACCTTCCGCTATGACCTTGATGCCGACACTGTCTTCGAAACCATCCGGTTCTCGAAACCGCCCCTCGAACTTGCGCTCACCACCCGGGGCGGCACGAAATTTCGCCTGATCGGGGTCCATGCCAAGTCGAAGAACCCCTATGGCGCCATCGGCCGGGAGGCGCAGCTGCGCCTCTCCATCGAGAACCGGCGCAAGCAGCTTGCGCAATGCCTCTGGCTGCGGCAGCGCGTCGAGACGCATCTGGCCGCAGGCGACAGCCTCCTCGTCATGGGCGACTTCAACGACGGTCCCGGCATCGACGAGTTCGAAAAGCTCTTCGGCCATTCCGGGGTGGAAATCGTGCTGGGCACCTCGCCCGACCCCGCGCAGAGGCTGACCGACCCGCATGCGACCATGGCGCTGCAGTCGAAGGTCGGCTTCGCGCCCACCACCGCGCGCTTCTACCTTGCCCCGCAGAAGCGGTTTTTCGAGGCGCTTCTCGACTTCATCATGGTTTCGCCCGATCTGGCCGCCAAATCCCCCGATTGGCGCATCTGGCATCCGTTCAACGATCCCCGGATCTTGGCGACCCCCGACCTGCGCGACGCGCTTCTGCTGGCCTCCGACCATTTCCCGGTGACGCTGGACCTGCCAGAAGTGAATTGAAAAGTGCGCGCGCCGTCCGCATACTTGCCGGATGAGACTCATGCTTGCCGTCTGCCTCGTCGCTGCTCCGGCCTTTGCCGAAGAGCATCCGGTGACGCCGAAGGCGAAAAGCGAAGGCTTCAGCCTGATCGAAGAGGGCATGCAGCTGGTGATGCGCGGCCTGGTGCAGGAAATGCAGCCCGCGCTCGACGAAATGGGCAAGGCACTGGAAGAAGCCGGCCCCGCGCTGAAGGGACTTGGCGAAGAGATCGGCCCCAAGCTGCGCCAGCTCATCGCGCTGATCGACGACATCAGGAACTACGACGCGCCGGTGATGCTGCCGAACGGCGACATCCTGATCCGCCGCATAGCGCCCCTTGTGCCGAAAATGGGCCCTCAACCCGGCCCGACCGGCGAGATCGAGCTGTAAGTCCTCCCCCAGAAGGGGCTTGCCCATTTCCCAAATACTCCCGCCGGAGGCGCCTTTCCCACCCGTTCGTCGTTCGACGTCGTCTCCTCGCCGCTCGCCAACAGAGGCGTGACAACGTCATGGAAAAGCGGTCCGCAAAAGCACAGCACCAAACCTTACCACCCGGTAAACGCCCGCAGCCAACCCCTTGATTTTCCTTTGCCGTCCAGACTGTCCACGCGTGGACGCCTACCCCCGCGCCGCCCGGATCAGGTCCAGAATCTCCTTCGCCGCCGCCGGAATGTTCGTCCCCGGCCCGAAGATCGCCTTCACCCCGGCCCCCTTCAGGAAATCGTAGTCCTGCTGCGGAATGACCCCCCCGCAGATCACCAGAATATCCCCCGCCCCCCGTTCCTTCAGCACCTCGATCAGCCTCGGGGCCAGCGTCTTGTGCCCGGCGGCCTGTGACGAAATCCCGATCACATGCACATCGTTGTCGATCGCATCCTGCGCCGCTTCCTCCGGCGTCTGGAACAGGGGCCCCACATCCACGTCGAACCCGATGTCGGCAAAGGCCGTGGCGATCACCTTCGCCCCCCGGTCATGCCCGTCCTGTCCCATCTTGACCACCAGCATCCGCGGCCGTCGCCCCTCGGCCTCGGCGAAGGCCTCCACGTCCCGCTGGATCGCCTCGAAGCCCGCGTCCCCCTCATAGGCCGCGCCATAGACCCCCGCGAGGGTCTTCACCTCGGCCCGATGCCGCCCGAACACCTTTTCCATGGCAATCGAAATCTCCCCGACCGTGGCCCGCGCCCGGGCCGCCTCCACCGCCGCGTCCAGAAGGTTGCCCCCCTCCGCCGCCCGCCGCGTCAGTTCCACCAGCGCCGCCTGGCACCGCGCCTCATCCCGCCCAGCCCGCACCGAAGCCAACCGCGCGACCTGAGCCCCGCGCACCGCCCCATTGTCGATGTCACGAATATCGATCGGGTCCTCCTGACCCTTGC
>NCDY01000040.1 GCA_002280405.1 Rhodobacterales bacterium 32-66-9
GTGCCAGTACATCCGCAGGTCCTCGCCCTCGGGGATGCGGTCGATCAGCTCCAGCTTGAACGGCTCTTGCCGCCCCCGATAGTATTCCACCGCCTTCTCTCGTGGCCAGACCTCGGTCCGCACCGGGTCGCGGGCGTTGATGATCTGCTTCATCCGCGCTTCGATGGCCCCCAGATCCTCGGGCGTGAACGGCTCCTCCCGGTCGAAGTCGTAGAACCAGCCCTGGTCCCGCACCGGCCCGATCGTGACCTTCACCTCCGGCCAGATCTCCTGCACCGCGCGGGCCATGATATGCGCCAGGTCGTGCCGGATCAGCTCCAGCGCCGGGGCCTCGTTCTTCAGCGTGTTCAGGCTGATCGTCGCGTCGCCGTGGATCGGCCAGGCGAGATCCCAGTGCTTGCCGTTCACCTGCGCCGAAATCGCCGCCTTGGCCAGGGACGGAGCAATCGAGGCCGCCACCGTGGCGGGCGTCACACCGGCGTCATAGACGCGCGTGGTGCCGTCAGGAAATGTCAGGGAAATCTGGCCCATGGCCGTCCTCCTCGTCGGTTTGGCGCCTACGAAACGCCCGGTTGCGGGTTTTGTCCGGCGGGTTGTGCCAATCCGCCGATGCGGTGTCAACCCATGCGCGGTTCTTCGCCCGTCGGTTGCATCCGGCCTGACGCATCGCCTGGGCCATGCCTATATTCGGCTCATGACAACCTTCCTGACCACCCCGCAAGGCCGCCACATTGCCTATCACCACACCCCCGGCAAAGGCCCGGGCATCGTGTTTCTCGGCGGCTTCCGTTCCGACATGACCGGCACCAAGGCGCAAGCCTTGCAGGCCTGGGCCGAGGCGGCGGGGCGGTCGTTCCTGCGCTTCGACTATTCCGGCCACGGCCAGTCGCATGGCGCTTTTGTCGATGGCGCGATCAGCGACTGGCGTGAGGACGCGGCGGCGGTGATCGAGGTGCTGACCGAGGGCCCGCAGATCCTCGTCGGCTCCTCGATGGGCGGCTGGATCGCGCTGCTGCTTGCCCGCGACCTTGGCCCCCGGATCGCGGGATTCGTCGGCATTGCCGCCGCCCCCGATTTCACGGAACGGATGTGGGAGGCCGAACTCACCCTTGCCGAACGGACCACCCTGCTTGAGGACGGAGTGTTTCTTCGCCCGACCGATTATGATGACGAACCCTACCCCATCACTTTGCGGCTGATCGAGGACGGCCGGCACAACCTGGTGATGAACGGCCCTTTGCATCTGTCGATGCCCGTGCGCCTGCTGCAAGGCAGCGCCGATACCGACGTGCCGCCGACCGTTGCGATTTCGCTGTTCCACCAGATCTCCAGCCCTGACCTTAGGCTGACCTTGGTCAAGGATGCCGACCACCGCTTTTCCACCCCGCCCTGCCTGGCAATGATCGCCGAGGCCATCGAGGACGTGATCCGCGCCAGAGAGGCGCTGCCAGTGGATCACCCTGTCGGTCTGAAGATATCGAACCTCGGCTGATCAGGGCCGCGCGGATGGCATCCAGGGATGATGCACGAATTCCGCTTTGAATACTGCCTCTTGTGAAATCTCTGTCCGCCAGCGGCTTTTGACACCGATTGCAAAAAGCCTGCGTGAAGGGATTCGTCATGAGTGAACTGCGTGTCAGGATCACCGGTTTCACGGCCGTGGCCCCAGAGCGTGCTGCGGAAAAGTGGGCTGCGGTTTTCCGCGTCAGTCACGCGACCACCACGAAGCGAGATCAGGCTGATATTTCCATCAGACATCGTCCTGATCTGGATTTCACGCCGCTGGCTGCACGGTTTGGTGCCCACCGCCCGGTGAGCCGCGGCAAAGCATGGTCGGGCGGCAACCGCGACGATCTGGATCTGCCGCTGGCGCACCGAGGCGGTAACCCGCATCGCCGGCGTCTCCGGCGGCCCGGCCAGAGCCGGGCTTGCGCCGCCTGCCGATGCTGGAGTGGCGGATCACTGCGCCGCAGCCAGCGCGATCTTCGCCTTCGGCTTGCCCGCAGCGCGGTCGATGAAGTTCAGGACCAGCGGGCGGATGTTCAGCCGCCAGCTTTTCCCCGCGAAGATCCCGTAATGCCCGGCGCCTGGTTCCAGATGCTGGCCCTTCTTGCCCTCCGACAGCCCGGTCAGCAGCTTCAGCGCCGCGACGCATTGGCCCGGCGCGGAAATGTCGTCATTCGCACCCTCGACCGTCATCACCGACACCTTGGTGATCGCGCCGAAATCGACCTTGCGACCCGCAACCACGAACGCGTTCCGGGCAATCTCGCGGTTCTTGAAGATGCGTTCGACCGTCGACAGGTAGAATTCCGCCGTCATGTCCATCACCGCGAGGTATTCGTCGTAGAAGCGGTTGTGCGCGTCATGGTCCGACGTCTCGCCGCGGGCCGCACGCAGGATCTGGTCGGAAAACGCCTTGCCATGCCGTTCCGCGTTCATCGTGATGAAACTTTGCAGCTGCAACAGGCCCGGATAGACCAGCCGCCCCGCACCCTTGTATTTGAAGCCGACACGCTGGACCGCCAGATGCTCCAGCTGACCCATCGTCACCCGGCGGCCGAAATCGGTCACTTCCGTGGCCGCCGCGTCCGGATCGACCGGCCCACCGATCAGCACCAGGCTTTGCGGCTGCGCCTCGGGGTCTTCGGCGGCCAGATAGGCGGTTGCGGCCAGCGCCAGCGGCACCGGCTGGCAGACCGCGATCACATGGGTGTCGGGGCCCATAACCTTCATGAATTCCGCCAGATACAGCGTATAGTCCTCGATGTCGAACTTGCCGGCGCTGACCGGAATGTCGCGCGCATTGTGCCAGTCGGTGACGAAGACATCGGCATCGGGCAACAGGCTTGCGACCGTTGACCGCAGAAGCGTCGCATAGTGGCCCGACATCGGCGCCACCAGCAGCACCTTGCGCGCCATGGGCGACCGGCGGCGGACGAAGAACTGCACGAGATTGCCGAAGGGCTTTTCCACCACGGCATTCACATCGACCAGATGGTCCTGCCCATCCGGCCCGACGATCGAGCGGATGCCCCAGTCGGGCTTGGCGACCATTCGGCTGAAGGTGCGTTCCGTCACCTCGCCCCAGGCGGCCATCAGGGGCAGCATCGGGTTCATCGACATCGCGAAGGCGGGATAACTCGCAAAAGCCCTGGCAGATGCACCCAGCCACTCATTCGTGTTGCGGGCGCTTTCCATCAGGTCATAGGTGAACATATACTTCATCACGTCTCCTCGCCCGATCGGGCAGATGTCACATCGCCGTGTCACGCCGGACCGGCCATGCTGCACAGCGGCGACGATAGGGGGGAATGGTTGGCATGACAACAGAAGACAAGGCCCCCGATACCAAAGTCCCGGACCATGAACGGGCCCGGCGGCTGAATGCTAACCTCGCGAAGGTTGACGAGTTGTCAAAGCGTCTGACCGCCGCGTTAACCCAGCGCCGCCATGTCGATCCCGCGCTGCACGGTCCCGCACCAGACGTCTACATGAAGGCCGCCGCCGCCTATTTCGCCGAGATGATGGCCAATCCCGCCCGCGTCGTCGAACATCAGGTCGCGTACTGGGGCAAGACGCTGAAGCATTATGTCGAGGCGCAACAGACGCTTGCGAAGGGCGAGTTCAAGGCCCCGCCCGACCCTAACCCCAGGGACCGGCGTTTCCAGAACCCCCTGTGGGAGACGCATCCCTTCTTCAACTACCTCAAGCAGCAATACCAGCTGAACGCCGAAGCGATCTCGACCGCCGTTGGCGACATGGAGACGCTTGCGCCCGAGGACCGCCGCCGGGTGGAATATTTCACGAAACAGATTGTCGACATGTTCAGCCCGACCAATTTCCTCGGGACCAACCCCGAGGCGCTGGAAAAGGCCGTGGAAACCGATGGCGAAAGCCTGGTCCAGGGCCTGGAGAACCTGGTCCGCGACATCGAGACGAACCAGGGCGACCTTCTGATCACGCTGGCCGACCGCGAGGCTTTCAAGGTCGGCGAGAACCTGGCGACCACACCCGGCGCGGTGGTCTACCGCAACAAGATGCTGGAGCTGATCCAATACGAACCCAGCACCGAAACGGTCCACCAGACGCCGCTTCTGATCTTTCCGCCCTGGATCAACAAGTTCTACATCCTGGACCTCAAGGCCCAGAATTCGCTGATCAAATGGATTGTCGACCAGGGCTTCACGCTTTTCGTCGTCTCCTGGGTCAACCCTGACGCCTCCTACGCCGGGACGGGCATGGACGATTATATCCGCGACGGCTATCTCCGCGCGATGGCCGAGGTGCGGCGGATCACCGGCGAGAAACAGATCAACGCCGTCGGCTATTGCATCGGGGGCACCACGCTCGGCCTTGCCCTCGCGCATCTGCACAACGCCGGGGACGAGACGGTGAAGGCCGCCACCTTCTTCACCACCCTCACCGATTTTTCCGACCCGGGCGAGGTCGGCGTCTTTCTCAACGACGATTTCGTCGACGGCATCGAACGCCAGACCGAACACGACGGTATCCTGTCGCGCAAATTCATGAGCCGGACCTTCTCGTTCCTGCGCTCCAACGACCTGATCTACAGCCCCGCGATCAAGTCCTACATGCTGGGCGAGGCACCGCCCGCCTTCGACCTTCTGTACTGGAACGGCGACGGCACCAACCTGCCCGCGACGATGGCCGTCCAGTATCTGCGCGGTCTTTGCCAGAACGACGGCTTTGCCAAGGGCGAGTTCCGGGTCTTCGGCAAGCCCGTCAGCCTTGTCGACATCACGCTTCCGATCTTCGCGATTGCCTGCGAGACCGACCACATCGCGCACTGGCGCGGCTCCTTCAACGGCATCAAGCAGATGGGGTCGACGGACAAGACGTTCCTTCTGTCGCAAAGCGGGCACATCGCCGGGATCATCAACCCGCCCGCAAAGGACAAATACGGCCATTATGCCAACGATGCCCCGGTCGCGGGCGACCCCGAGGCCTGGCTGAAGTCGGCAACCTTCCACAAAGGCAGCTGGTGGCCACGCTGGGGCGCCTGGTTGGCAGGGCAGTCCGGCCCGATGATCGCGGCGCGGAAACCCGCCGATTCGCTCGCCCCCGCGCCGGGCACCTATGTGGCGGCGACGCCGGAGCCCTGACATTTCTCCGGCTTTCCGCAGGGTTAACCTGGCGCAACCGCGGGTTTTGCTGCACTGCAGAAAGAGACTTGAAATGCTGCAACGCAGCACGTATATGATTGTCATCAAGACAAGACAGACTGACACCATCGTCCCCTCAGATCGGAGTGATTGAGATGACCAAGACCCCGGACTTCACCAAAGTCGTGCAAGACATGATGGCTTCGTTCCCGGTTGACGCCTCGGCGTTCCAGAACGCGTTCAAGACCCAGGCCGCATTCGCCGAGAAATTCTCGAAAGTGGCGATCGAAGCCGCCGAGAAATCGACCGAGATTTCGGCCAAGTGGACCAAGGACACCCTCGCCAAGGTTGGCGACATGGCACGCGCCAAGGCCGAGCCGACCGACTACACCAAGTCGATGACCGACTTCGCGTCTGCCGCCGCCGAAATGGCTGCCGAAAATCTTGCCGCCTTCGCCGAAGTCGCCAAGAAAGTGCAGATGGAAACGGTCGAGCTGATGCTGGCTGCCGGCAAGGACATGTCGGAAGACGCCACCGCCGCCGTCAAGAAAGCCACCGCGGATGTGACCTCGGTCGCCAAGAAAGCCGCTGCGGCTGCGAAGTAAGTCGCACCCAGTTCCGCGTCCCCCATGGCGCGCGCAAGGCCCGGAAAAACTTCCGGGCCTTGTTCTTTTTCCAGACCTCCGCCTATCCTAAGCTCGACCCTGAAACGGAGCATCCGCATGCCTGGTCCCTTCACCGTCTGGACCTACGACTGGGTGCCGCAAGGCCCGCGTGGCCATGTCCGCGACATCCGGCTGCGCTGGGCGCTGGAAGAGGCCGGCCTGCCCTATGCCGTCCGCTCCGTCCGGTTCGAGGACCGCACCGGTCCCGACCATCTGGCGATCCAGCCCTTCGCCCAGGTCCCCGCGCTGCAGGACGGCGAAATCACCCTGTTCGAAAGCGGCGCCTGTCTCTTGCACCTTGCCGACCTGTCCGAAGCCTTGATGCCGCGCGATCCGCAGGCGCGGGCCGAGACCCTGCAATGGGTGATCGCCGGCCTGAACTCGGTCGAGATGGTCTCGGTCCCCTGGTGGTTCATCGGCCTCTCCAAACCGCCGGAAAACCCGCTGGAAGGCTGGCTGAACGCCCGCCTTGACCGCCTGTCCGCAGTTCTGGCAACCCGCGACCACCTCGCCGCCGACCGCTTTACCGTGGCCGATCTTCTGATGGCCGACATCCTGCGCGTGCCGAAACTGCGCGTCCTGCTTGGCCCTTACCCCGCACTGGAAGCCTACACCGCCCGCATGCTCGACCGCCCGGCGTTCCGGAAGGCCCGGCAGGATCAGCTGGACCATTTCGCCGCCGCAGATGCGGCCCGGGCCGAGGCTGCGCGGGCCGAAGGCTGAGCTTTCCTTTTGCGACGGCCCGGCCTAGACTTCTCTGCAAGCGCATAATCCCTTTGGGAGGGAACCATGGCCGATCCGGACAAACCGCTGCTGATCAAGCGCTACGCCAGCCGGCGGCTCTACAACACCGAAACCTCCGACTACGTCACGCTGGAAGACATTGCCGGTTTCATCCGCCAGGGCCGCGAAGTGCAGATCGTCGACCTCAAGTCCGGCGATGACCTGACCCGGCAATACCTGCTGCAGATCGTCGCCGAACACGAATCCAAAGGCGAAAGCGTGCTGCCGGTCGGTGTCCTGACCGATCTCGTCCGCAGCTATGCCACCGGGATGCAGGCGGTGATGCCGCAGTTCCTCGCCTCGTCGTTCGAGATGCTGCGCAACAGCCAGACCAAGATGATCGAGAACCTCTCGCAGCTCCCGAACCCGATGGCCGCCGTCCCGGGGTTCGAGGCCCTGCGCAAACAGCAAGAGGCGTTCCTGAAGACGATGATGGTCGGGATGCCGGGCTGGTCCGGCTCCGGCCCGGCAAAGGACGACGAGGCTCCGGCCTCCGCCGACGACATCGCCGACATCAAGCGTCAGCTTGCCGAGTTGCAGAAGAAGCTTTCCAAGCTCTGACCGATGGCTGACCCCGAAGGCCGCGTCACGCTCTGGGGGATCGAGGTCTTCGTGGCGGCAGCCGAGGAAGGCTCGATTTCGCGCTCGGGGCCACCCTCCTCGACCGCTCCGGTCGTCCGGTCCAGGTCACCCCGGCAGGTGCCATGTTCCGCCGTCACGCCCAGACCATCCTCAATGCCGCCTCCGAGGCCCGGGCCGAGCTTGCCGTGGCCGACCTGTCCGGTCTCACCACCCTGCGTCTCGGCGTGATCGAGGATTTCGACAGCGACGTCACCCCACGCCTCCTCTCCGCCCTGGCGAAGGACCTGAAGGGCTGCCGCTTCCTTCTGGAAACCGGGGCCAGCCACCGCCTCATGGACCAGCTTGAAGCCCGCGCCCTCGACATCGTCATCGCGGCGGACAGCTCCTCGGACCCGGCCCCGGAAGACTGGCGCGAAGTGCATCCGATCCTCGCCGAACCCTTCGTCGCGGTGGCCCCGCCGGGCGCAAAGATCGACGAGCTCCCCCTCATCCTCTACACCGCACGCCATCTGATGGGCCGCCAGATCGCCGCCCATCTCGCCCGCCACGGCCTTCGCCCCGCGCACCGCTTTGAACTGGACAGCTACGCCGCCATCCTTGCGATGGTTGCGGGCGGCGAGGGCTGGACGATCCTCACCCCCCTCGCCATCCATCAGGCCCGCGCCTTCCGCGAAAAGGTCGAAGTCCGTCCCCTGCCCTTCCCCGCGCTCGCCCGCACCCTGTCTCTCTCCGCCCGCGCTGGCATTCTGCACGGCATCCCCGCCCAGATCGCCCAGCGCCTGAAACCGCTGATCGCCGAAGTGGTCATCGCCCCCGCGCTGCAGACAACCCCCTGGCTCGCCCCCGCGCTGCGTGTGCTGTGACCGGTCGCGCGTTGCCTGAACAGCCCGGGACCAGCCGCCGATGCCGGCGGTAAAGGCGGGACGACCGCAGCGGTGTCCTTGCCGCACCGCACGGGCCAAGGTCCGCGGCGGCCCGCCGGACACCGTCGCCCGACGCAAGCCCGGCCGGGCGCCGGCCAGCCGTCAGGACGGCACGTCGGCTGCCTTCAGATCGAAGGTTTCGCCCGGAAAGAACTTCGCGAGCCGGATGTCGGCAGACCGGGCGTGGCCCTCCATGCCCTCCAGTCGCGAGATCCGGGCCGTCGCTTCGGCCAGCGGGCGGGCGGCATCGCGGGTGGCGCGCTGCCAGGTGACCGTCTTCATGAACTTGTGGACCGAAAGCCCCCCGGTATAGCGCGCCGCGCCCGACGTCGGCAGGACGTGGTTCGGCCCCGAAGTCTTGTCGCCGAACGCGACCGTGGTCTCCTCGCCCAGAAACAGTGAGCCATAGGCCGTCAGCCGCCCCAGCCACCAGTCAAGCTCATGCGCCTGCACGTGCAGATGCTCGGGCGCATAGCGGTCAGCGACCTGCGCCATCTCCTCGGGGCCATCGCACAGGATGACCTCGGCCATGTTGTCCCAGGCCGCACGGGCGCTGTCACGGTTGACCGGCGGCAAGGTCTCGATCAGCGCGGGCACCAGCCGGATCACTTTCTGCGCCAGCGCCTCGTCCGAAGTCACCAGCCAGACCGGCGAGTTGTATCCATGCTCTGCCTGTCCGACCAGGTCATAAGCGACCATTTCAGCATCGGCGCTGGCATCGGCCAGAATCATGCTGTCGGTCGGACCGGCGAACATGTCGATGCCGACCTGACCGAACAGCATCCGCTTGGCTTCCGCGACATACTGGTTTCCCGGACCGACAAGGATGTCGGCCTTCGGCAGTCCGAACAGGCCATGCGCCATCGCGGCGACCCCCTGAACGCCGCCAAGGTTCAGGATCACGTCGGCCCCGCACAGATCCATCGCGAACAGGATCGCGGCAGGAATGCCGATCCCCGGTCGGGGCGGCGAACAGGCCGCGATATATGGCTGTAGCGCCCTCCCGGAACATAGCAACCTGCGGCTGCCACCGGAATCTGCTTTTGCCCTGCCGTCAGGCCCGGCAGGATTTCCACCGCGCAATCCGACAGCGTGGCCCGCTGCGCCTCGGCAAAGCGGCGGATGTTGGCATGGGCAAAGCGGATGTCGTCCTTCAGCCGTTCGGGCACCTGATCCGCCGCCGCCCTCAGACTCGAGCGGGACACGATGATGTCCCCCTGCCACTTGTCGAAAGTGCGGGAATAGTCCAGCACCGCCGCTTCGCCGCCAAGTGCGATGCGCGCCAGCATGACCTGCACCAGGTCGCGCACGTCCTGATGATCCGCCTCGGCGGACGATGCTGCTTGCTTCAGGTAGATCATGGGCGTGTCTTTCAGTTACATTCGGCCCTTCCAGGGCACGAGGCGGCGTTCCAGGAACCGCATCAACAGGTCGAAGGCAAAGGCGATGGTCGCGATCACGAAGATCCCCATGATCACCACCGAGGTCTGCAGGAACTGGCTGGCCGACAGGACCATGTAGCCAAGCCCGCTGGTCGCCGCGACCATCTCGGCCGCGACGAGGGTGGTCCAGCCAAAGCCGATCCCGACCCGCATCGCGGTCAGGATCTCCGGCATCGCCGAAGGCAGGATCACGTGCCGCATCACCTGCCAGCGCGTCGCGCCGAAGGAATAGGCGGCGTGGATCTGCTCGATGGCCGCCGATTTGACCCCCGACCGGGCACCCAGCACGATGGGGGCGAACATCGACAGAAAGATCAGCAGCACTTTCGAGGTTTCGTCGATGCCGAACCAGATGATCATCAGCGGCAGATAGGCAAGCGGCGGGATCGGACGGTAGAACTCGATCGGCGGGTCGAAGATGCCGCGGATCGTCGGGCTCATCCCCATCGCCAGGCCCAGGGGCAGGCCGATCAGGCAGGCCAGAACGAAGGCGCTGAAGACCCGGAACGTCGAGATCAGCGCGTGATCAAGGAACGAGGTGTTGGTGAAACCCTCATTCCAGACCTGGACGAACTTTGCCAGCACCGACTGCGGCGATGGCACGAACAGGGGCTTCACCCAACCCATTGTCGTGACCAGCCACCAGACGAACACCAACGCCGCGACCGAGCCGACCGAGAGCCAGAATGTGCTGCCCTGCCCCGGCACACCGTAGATTTCGCCGGGCTTGGTGGGGCGGGCGCGGGCAAGACGCGACAAGATCCCGGCTCCCTTTGCTGGCATCGGATCATTCATTGCACTGCCTCCTCGTCCGCGAAGATGATGTTCAGCACACGCTCGCGCAGTTCGATGAACTCGGGCGAGGCCTTGACCCGACGCGCGGGGGTGCCGTCCTGGAACCTGCGCGAGAAAGGCAGGTCGAAGACATGGGTGATGCGCCCCGGTCTTGGCGACATCACGATCAGCTTGGTGCCCATGAACAGCGCCTCTTCGACGCTGTGGGTGATGAAGAAGACCGACTTTCCGGTCTCGCCCCAGATCTTCAGGATCAGCTCCTGCGCCTTTTCCCGCGTCAGGGCGTCCAGCGCGCCGAGGGGTTCGTCCATGAGCAGAAGCTTCGGGTCGCAGGTCAACGCCCGGGCGATACCGACCCGCTGCTGCATGCCACCCGACAGCTTGTAGACCGGCGAGCCCTGAAACCCGTCCAGCCCCAGAAGCCTGATGAACTCGTTGGCCGTCTTGTGGCGCTCGGGTTTCGAAACACCCTGGATCTGCAGGCCGAAAGCCACGTTGTCCAGGACGGAAAGCCAGGGCAGCAGCGCATGTTTCTGAAACACCACGGCACGGTCGGCCCCGGGACCCTGCACGGATTGGCCATCCAGCGACAGGCCGCCAGAGGTCGGCGACAGGAACCCCGCGATCAGGTTCAGAAGCGTGGACTTGCCACAACCCGAGGCCCCGAGCGCCACCACGAACTCGCCCACGGCGATCCGAAGATTGATGTCGCTCAGCGCCGAGACCGGGGCGCGGCCGTCGGCCGCTGGATAGACGACCGAAACGTGATCGATGTTCAGGCTCAAGCGCAGGCCCTTCCGCTGCGGACATGGCCTGCCCGGACCATGGGTCAGGGCAGGCCGACTGCTTACTGTGCCGCCGCGGCAGCGTAGGTCGGGTTCACGAAGGCGGAATAGTCGTCCAGCGTCGCATCGATCCGGCCCGCACCCTTGAGGAACTCCGCCGTGACCTTGATCTTCGGCGCGGCGCTGCCCAGCCAGGCTTCGCCCGCCTGTTCGGCCATCGGCAGGAAGGTGAAGCCCTCCAGGATGCCAGGCACCTGCGCGGGGTCCGCGCCCGTGGCGGCGGCAAGCGCCTTCACCTCGGCACTGTCGGCCGTCCAGGCCGCCGGGTTGGCCAGGTACATGCCGTTGACCTTGTCGACCGCCTTCAGGAAGGCCACGATCTTGTCCGGGTTTGCGTCGGCGAAGGCCTTGTTCACCACCCAGCCGTCATAGGTCGGAAAGCCCCACGCGGCGGTCTGGTCGGCCCCGATGACAAAGGTGCCGGTCTTGAGGATCTCGGACTGCACCGGCTGCCAGATCCAGGCCGCGTCGATGGTGCCCTGCCCCCAGGCCGCCGCAATGTCGTCGGGCTTCATGCCGACGATGTTGACATCGGCTTCGGCGATCCCTTCGTACTGCAATGCGCCCATCAGCGAATAGTGCGCGGTCGAGCCGATGGGGACCGCCACAGTCTTGCCTTTCAGGTCGGCCACGCTGGCAATGCCGGAATCCTTCCGCGCAATCAGCGATTCCGCCTTCCCGATCACGTCAGAATAGGCGATCAGCTCGAACTCGAGGCCGGAACTTGCGCCGATGGCAATCGGCGACGATCCCAGTTCCGACAGCACCACATCGCCCGAAGCCATCGCCGCGATCACGTCGGTCCCGGCGTCGAACTTGCGCCACTCGATCTCCCAGCCGGTTGCTTTCGCCAGCTCGTCCGTGGTGGACAAAAGCTGCATCGGCGTCGGGTTGCCGAAATGACCGATGATGATCTTCTCGGCAAGGGCCTGGCCGGCCAGCAAGGCCGTCGCAGCCGCGCCCAGCATAAGGGTCTTCAGTTTCACACGCATTGTCGTCTCCTCTGTTGGTTTGTTCTTGGTCGTCATCGCGGGTAGGCATGACCCTCTTCTGGCCGAGCGTCCCCTTCGCCGTCAGCCCTGGCGAAATCCTTCACTGCTTCGGCCAGCACATCAAGAGTATCAAACGCTTCGGCCCCGGGGGCCAGAGCATCCTGCAGCAGGGAAAACTCGGTGCAGGCGATCATCTGCACCACTGCCCCCTTTTGCAGCAGCTCCCCCGACGCCGCCCGCAGCGCGGCCTTGGCCTCCGGTCCAGGCCCTTCGGCCTTGATCCGCCGGATCGCGGCCAGCAGCGCGGGTTCGTCGTCCGGATAAACCGCCCGGACCCCGACCCGGGCCAGCGCCGCATCGAACAGCCCGATCCGGCGCACGGCGGGCGAGGCGAGGATGCCGACCTGCCCCCCCGATCCCGTCATCCGGGCGGCCCGGTTCACCGAAAGCTCCACCATGTCCAGGAACGGCACCTTGACCGCCGACCGGATCGCCGGGGCATAGTGATGCGCCGTGTTGCAAGGCATCGCCAGCGCCATGGCCCCGCCCGCGACCAGCCGCCTGGCCATCCCGACCAGGACCGGGCCGGGGTCCTCGCCCGTGCCCTCGATCAGGTGGCGGATGCGGGATGGGACCTGTGGGTTCTGGTCGACCAGCAAGGGGACGTGATCGGCATCATCGGCAGCAGCGATCCCGTCGACCACCTTCTGTATCAGAAGGATGGTCGCCTGCGGCCCCATGCCACCCAGAATGCCCACCCGCCGCATCTACCGGCCTTTCCCCTGGATCATCGCATCAAACCTCCAGCGGCTTGCGCCCTTCGGCAAAGACCGCGTCATAGCCGAACAGTCCGGCCGCACCCCCCGTGTGCAGGAAGACCACGCGCTGCCCCTTGGTGAACCGGCCCTTGCGAATCAGGTCGATCAGCCCCGCCGCCCCCTTGCCGGAATATACCGGATCCAGAAGGATGCCCTCCAGCCCGGCAAACATCCGTATCGCTTCCAGCGTGTCCTCGCGCGGGATGCCATAGCCTGCGCCGACATAGCTTGTGTCCGCCACCACATCCTCGCGGGAGACGACCGACGGACAGCCCAGCTTTTCCGCCGTGCGCCGGGCCAGGTTGAAGACGCTTTCCTCCTGCTTTTCCTTCGGCGCCCGCACCCCGATGCCCAGCAGGGGGATCCCCGCGTTCAGCGCCTTGAGGCCGGTGATGAGGCCGGCCTGCGTGCCGGCACTGCCTGTCGCCGTCACGATATGGTCGATGACAAGGCCCCGGTCATTGGCTTGGCCCACCAGCTCGAAGGCACAGTTGACATAGCCCAGCGCCCCGGTCGGGTTCGACCCGCCGCCGGGAATGATATAGGTCTTGCGCCCCTCCGCCCGCAGCTTGTCGGCCAGATGCTCCATTTCTGCAGCCATGTCCGTGCCCCCGGCGCGGCGCGAGGTCGTGGCCCCGTGCAGATGATCCAGCAGCACGTTGCCATTGCCGTTGTAGTTGGGATCGTTCGACCCGGTCCGGTCCTCCAGCAGGATGTGGCACGCAAGGCCCAGCCTGGCCGCGAAGGCCGCCGTCTGCCGTGCATGGTTCGACTGCGTCGCCCCTTGGGTGATCACCGTGTCCGCGCCTGCGGCCAGCGCCTCGGCCATCAGGAACTCCAGCTTGCGCGTCTTGTTGCCGCCGGTCGACAGCCCGGTGCAGTCGTCGCGCTTGATCCAGATTTCCGGCCCGCCCAGGTCTTTCGTCAGCCGGTCCATCCGCTCCAGCGGTGTTGGCAGGTGGGCCAGGAAAACGCGGGGAAACCGGGCGAGATGCATGGGACCTGTCCTTGTCTTAACTTGCAGAACTCAAGAGTTGATCAGGACGGAATGAATTGCAAATGCGAAGACTGCGCAATATCTTGCAGAAATTGCAACTTGAGGGATGCCATGCGGCTTGAGTGGCTGGAGGATATCCTGGCGATCGCGCAGACCGGGTCGTTCAGCGGCGCCGCCGAACGGCGAAACCTGACGCAGTCGGCCTTCTCGCGCCGCATCCAGCAGATCGAAGAGCATATCGGGGTCGAACTTTTCGACCGCAGCCGCAAGCCCGTGCAGCCACGCCCCACCACCCAGGCCCAGAGCGCCCAGATCGAACAGATCTCTGCAGCCCTGCGCCAACTGGTCGCCGACCTGCGGCGCGGCGACCGCGTCGCGTCGAACCGGATCGTCATTGCCAGCCAGCATTCCCTGACCACCTCCTTCGCGCCCCGGATCATCCAGGCCATCCAGGACCGCGAGGAAGACGTCTATGTCCGCCTGCGGTCCGCCAATCTCGACGACTGCTTCGGCCTTCTGCTGTCGCGGCAGGCCGACCTTGCCATCGTCTATACCGCCCCTGATCTGGGCGAGGACCTGCCCGGCGATTACCTCGAAAGCCTCGACATCGGCCCGGACCGGCTGATCCCGGTCCTGCGCCCGGACCTCGCGCAGCCGTTCCTGTCGGGCGCGGGCGCGTCGGACGTGCCTTGCGTCGCCTATCCGTCCGACGTGTTCTTCGGAAGGATCATGGCGGACCGGATTCTGCCGCGGTTCCGTCCGGGCCTCACCGCGCTGCCAAAGGCCGAGACCGCCCTGACCATCGCCGCGCTCGAAATGGCCGCCGCCGGTGTCGCCGTGGCCTGGGTTCCCGAAACCCTTGCGCGCCCCGGCATGGACCTTGGCCGCATCGCCGATCTGTCCCCGGTCCTGCCCGACTGCCGCCTCACCGTGCGCGCCCTGCGCCTGCGCGGCCAGCTCGGCCGGGCCGAGACCGTGATCTGGGATCACCTTCTGGCGCTCAAGGCCGGTGGCCAGGGTATCGGGATCGACCCCGGGTACCAAACTGGGCTTGGGACGCTTCGCAGTCCGCCCGGTGTCCGGGGGAGCGTGCCGCCGGAAACCGCGCAGCGAGAAATTCCTAACCTCGGGCACACTACACTACTCCCGCGTTAGTGAGAGTCGTGTAGTGTAAACATGGGGTAAATGACCACGGTCAACCCCTTGATAATCCTTGCACCGATTTACTGCCCACGCGTGGACACCTTCCGGCCCCCTGCCGCCCCCCTTGCAGCGGCCCCCCCTTTCCGGCACCCCTGTCGCATGACCGCCTTCCTCTCCGTCGAGACCTCGCTCACCGGCCGCCGCTGGATCGGCCCCGACGCTGGCCAGGACCGGCTGGCCGAAGCGATGGCCCAAGCGACCCGCCTCCCTCTCCCCCTCTGCCGCATCCTCGCCGCCCGGGGGGTGACATCTGACGCGGCACCCGCCTTCCTCGCCCCCTCGCTCCGCGACCTCTTGCCCGACCCCCTGACCCTGAAGGACATGGCCACCGCCGCCGACCGCCTTCTTCGCGCGGTTGCCCGCCGCGAGCGGATTGCCATCTTCGCCGACTACGACGTCGACGGCGGTTCTTCCGCTGCCCTGCTCCTCGTCTGGCTGCGGCATTTCGGGCTGCAGGCGACCCTCTATATCCCCGACCGCATCGACGAGGGATATGGCCCCAATGTCCCCGCGATGACCGGGCTCGCCGCCGCCCACGACCTTGTCCTCTGCGTCGACTGCGGCACCCTCAGTCACGAGCCCGTCGCCGCCGCCAAGGGGGCCGATGTGGTGATCCTCGACCACCATCTGGCTCTTGAGACGCTCCCCGCAGCGCTGGCGATCGTGAACCCCAACCGCCAGGACGAGGACGGCGCGTTGTCCCATCTTTGCGCAGCCGGGGTGGTTTTCCTGCTGCTGGTCGAAGCAAACCGCCGACTGAAGGCCGCAGGCAAGGCGATCCCCGACCTCATGGCCCTTCTCGACCTTGTCGCCCTCGCCACCGTCGCAGATGTCGCGCCGCTGACCGGCGTCAACCGGGCCTTCGTCCGCCAGGGCCTCAAGATCATGGCCCGCCGCGACCGCCCTGGCCTGCGCGCCCTTGCGGATGTCGCCCGGATGGACCAGGCCCCCACCCCCTATGCCCTCGGATTCCTTCTTGGCCCGCGGGTCAACGCCGGTGGCCGGATCGGCCAGGCCGACCTCGGGGCCCGCCTTCTTGCGACCGACGACGCGATGGAGGCCAGCCGAATTGCCGCCCTGCTGGACCAGTTGAACACCGACCGCCGCGGGATCACCGAGGCCGTCCGGATCGAAGCCCTCGCCCAGGCCGGGGCGCGCGGCCTTGACGCGCCGCTTGTCTGGGCGGCAGCCGAAGGCTGGCACCCCGGTGTCGTCGGCATCGTCGCGGCCCGGCTGAAAGAGGCCGCGAACCGCCCCTCGGTCGTCATCGGTTTCGACGGCGACGAGGGCAAGGGCTCGGCCCGCTCGATCCCGGGCGTCGATCTTGGGGCCGCGATCCAGCGCCTTGCCGCCGAAGGCTTGATCACCAAGGGCGGCGGTCACCGGATGGCGGCGGGCCTCAGCCTGACCCGCGCCCAGCTTGAGCCCGCCATGGCCCGCCTTGCTGAGCTTCTCGGCCGCCAGGGCGCCGGGGCGATGGGCCGGCAAGACCTGAGGATCGACAGCCTTCTCGCCACCAGCGCCGCCACTGTCACCCTTCTGGAAGAGATCGAGAACGCCGGACCTTTCGGCGCCTCGGCCCCGGCTCCGCGATTCGCTTTCGCCAATGCCCAGGTCAGCGGCCGCCGGATCGGCGACAGCCACCTCAAGCTCACGCTCAGCGACGGCAGTGGCCCCGCACTTGACGCGATCGCCTTCGGGGCGTTCGACGGCCCGCTTGGCCCTGCGCTGGAAAACCCTGGCCACCGACGTTTTCACCTGGCCGGCAAGCTGGAGCCGAACCACTGGAACGGCCGCACTCGGGTCCAACTGCGCCTGGACGATGCGGCTCCGGCGTGATGCGATGGCCGCGCAAGATTCTCCTTGCAGAAGCCATGCGCGCGATTTAGACACCGCCGCACCGAAAGCGTGGCCCGTTCGTCTATCGGTTAGGACACCTGGTTTTCAACCAGGTAAGAGGGGTTCGACTCCCCTACGGGCTGCCACTTCACACACATGTCAGCCACAGTTTTGCGTCGGTATCGGCGCGGTGCTTGATTGTTTCCATCCGCCGCATAGACTGCGAGAAATCGTCAGGAAAGGTAGCTGAGGTGAAAATTTTACCCCGGTTTTCGAGTGCCTTGATCCTTTTTGCCCTGCCGATCGCCGCCAATGCTGCCATCTGCAGCGACAGTGCCGGGCAGTTTGAGGCCTGGAAAACCGAGATGGCCGCCGAAGCGAAGGCCGAAGGTGTCGGCGAAGGCGGGATTGCCGCCTTGATGGCGACCTCTTATTCCACGGCCACCATCGCGGCGGACCGCAATCAGAAAAGCTTCAAGTACAGCCTCGAGAAGTTCCTTCAGGTTCGCGGGGCCGATACGATCGTCAAGCAGGGCCGCAGCCGCAAGGCGAAGAACGCCGGATTCTATGACAGCCTCGAAGCTGCCTATGGTGTCCCCGCCGGGGTTCTGATCGCGATTCACGGCATGGAAACCGGCTTTGGCAGCTTCATGGGCGACACCAATGTCGTATCGGCCATCGCCACCCTGACCTATGATTGCCGCCGGTCGGAGTTCTTCCGCCCGCATCTGATCGGCGCGCTGCTGATGGTGGACCGCGGCATGATCTCGGCCAGCACCAAGGGTGCCAAGCATGGCGAACTGGGGCACACACAGTTTCTTCCTGGCAACGCGATGCTCTACGGCGTCGACGGCAACGGCGACGGCGCGATCGACTTCAACACGGTCTCTGACGCACTGGCCTCGACCGCAAATTACCTGCGCAAGAAGGGCTGGAAGCCTGGCCAGGGCTACCAGGAAGGGGAGCCGAACTTTGCCGTGATCAAGGAGTGGAACGCGGCCAAGGTCTACCAGCAGGCGATCGCGATCATGGCCGCGCAGATCGACGGCTGACAGCTTGCACCCAGCCGCGCGCGCCTGTAGGACGCACGCGCTGGCCCGTTCGTCTATCGGTTAGGACACCTGGTTTTCAACCAGGTAAGAGGGGTTCGACTCCCCTACGGGCTGCCACTTCCGTTTCAGCCATCCAACGTTGATGTGACTGGCCTTTTTGGCCTGAATCGGCTTGATGCGCAGTAGCCCACGCACACGGAGCCATCATGCTGCGCAGCCTTGCCGCCCTGTTCTTCCTGACTACGACCGCGATCGCCGATACGTCGGACGGCGAGGCCCTGAGCAAGATGACCTGGGACCAGATCGAAGCGGAGGCAAAAGGCGGCACCGTCAACTGGTTCATGTGGGGCGGGTCGGACACGATCAACGCCTATGTCTCCGACTATGTCGCGGGCCGCCTGAAAGCCGAATACGGCATCACCTTGAACCGCGTGCCGATCTCCGATGCCGCCGAAATCGTGAACCTGATCCTGTCCGAGAAGGAGGCCGGCATCACGGACGCGGGCACCGTTGACCTGCTCTGGATCAACGGCGAGAATTTCCGGTCGATGAAGCAAGGCGACCTTGCCTATTGCGGCTACACCGGCCTTTTGCCCAATGACGCGCTGGTCAACTGGTCGAACCCGGCCATCGCCAACGACTTCGGCGTTCCGGTCGACGGCTGCGAGGTTCCCTGGAACACTGTCCAGTTCGCCTTCGCCTACGACAGCGCCGTGCTGCCGGAGCCTCCCGGCGACATGGCCGCACTGATCGACTGGATCAAGGCCAACCCGGGACGCTTCACTTATCCCGCCCCGCCCGATTTCACCGGCTCCGCCTTCCTGCGCCATGTGTTCATCTATGCCGCAGGCGGGCCGCAAAACCTGCTTGGCCCCTTCGACCAGGCAAAATTCGATGCGGTCTCGGCAAGGACCTGGGCGATCCTGAACGAGATCGAGCCTTTCCTCTGGCGCAAGGGCGCGACCTATCCGGCCACCGTCACCCAGTTGAACGAGCTGTTCGCCAATGGCGAGGTCGCGTTCAGCTTCAACTACGATCCCGCCCAGTTCGGCCTGGCGGTTCAGGCCGGAACCTGGCCCGAAACCACCCGCTCCTACGGGCTGACGGACGGCACCATCGGCAACACCAACTACACGCTGATCCCGTTCAACTCGCCCAACAAGGCCGCCGCGATGGTGGTCCAGAACCTGCTGCTGTCGGGCGAGGCTCAACTCGAGAAGGCAAAGACCGAGGTCTGGGGTGCCGCCCCCGCCATCGAGATCAGCCGCACGGCACCGGACGTGCAAGCAGGTTTTGCCGCCATCAAGACCCATCCTTCCGTTGTGCCGGCCACCAAGCTTGCCGAGGCCGCCCTGCCGGAACTGCAGGCCGACTGGCTGACCGCGATCGAAAAAGGCTGGGCGGAGAACGTCGGGAACTGACCGGTCCTCGTGCGACCCCGGCGTTTCCTCGCCGCCGGTCGCAACCCGAAAAGCCGGGATGTCGTCGTCGACGAGCACCCCGCTTGCCCCCGGCCCCGCCGTCGCGTTAGCCTTCCCCGACCCACGCGAAGGACAGAAGTGACCGACCGCCGCCACATCCTTCTGCTGCTCGCGCCGGCGCTGATCGTCCTCGGCGGGCTGTTCCTGACCGGCCTCGGCCTCACGCTTCTGCGGTCGTTCCGCTACTTTCCCGCTTTGGGTCTGACCCAGCCCGACCTTGCCGCCTATGCTGCGATCCTGACAACGCCGGGGTTCCTCAAGTCGCTTGCCCTCTCGCTTTGGATCGCCGCGACCTCGACCCTGATCGCCGCGGCACTGGCCCTGGGCGCGGCCCTTGTGCTGCGCCAGACCTTCCCCGGCAGGGCCTTCGTCAGCTTCCTTGTCCAGCTGAACCTGACCATCCCGCACATCGTCGGGGCCATCGGCATCCTCTACCTCTTTTCCCAATCCGGCAGCTTTGCCCGCCTCGCCTATGCCGCAGGCCTGATCTCGGGGCCGCAGGACTTTCCCGCCCTGACGCAGGATCCCTTCGCGATCGGCATCATTCTTCTTTACGTATGGAAGGAACTTCCGTTCATCACCCTGATCCTGCTGGCCAACCTGCAGACACTGGGCGAAGACCACGAAGCCGTCGCCCGGTCGCTTGGGGCCTCGCGCTGGCAGACGTTCCGCCATGTCCTGCTGCCGATGCTGATGCCCGGCCTCGCCTCGGCCTCGGGCCTGGTCTTTGCTTTCGCGTTCGGCGCCTACGAGGTTCCCCTCGTCCTTGGCGCATATTCCCCGAAGGCGCTTCCGGTCCTGGCCTGGCAGGCCTGGACGGACACCGACCTTGCCACCCGGCCCGAGGCCATGGCCATGGCGGTGGTGATCGCGCTGATCGGGCTGCTGCTCTTGGCGCTGGTCGCCCGCACACTGAACCGTGGAGAGCGGGATGCACGCTGACCGGCTGCGGCTTCTGGCGGCTTTCGCACTGGCGCTGTGGATGATCCTGCCGACCATCCCGCTTGTCGTATGGTCTGTCGCGCGCGGCTGGCGCTACCCCGATCTGCTGCCGCAGGGATGGTCGCTCAAGGCGTGGTCCTTTGCCTTGTCGGGGAAGTCCGGCGTCCTGGAAAGCCTTGCGCTGACGACCGGCATCGCATCGGCAGTGACCGTCCTTGCCGCCCTGATCGGCGTGCCGGCCGGACGCGCGCTTGGCCTTTACCGGTTCCGTGGCAAGGGGTTGGTGACGCTTTTCCTTCTCGCCCCGGCAGTGCTGCCCGGGATCGCGATCGCCTTCGGTCTGCACGGGGTCTTTCTGCGCCTTGGCCTGGCGGGAACCGTGACCGGCGTCATGCTGGCGCATCTGATCCCGGTCCTGCCCTATATGACCCTGGTCATGGCCGCAGTCTTTTCCCGTTTCGATCCGGACATCGAGGCCCAGGCCCGCTTACTTGGCGCGACCCCGTGGCAGACTTTCCGCTGCGTCACCCTGCCCGCGATCCTGCCCGGCCTGATGACTGCGGCACTGTTCGCCTTCCTCGTGTCATGGTCGCAATACGTCTTGACCCTTGCCATCGGCGGCGGGCGGGTCCAGACGCTGCCGCTGGTCCTTTTCTCGTTTGCCGGCGCGGGAAGGAACGACATCACCGCCGCGATCGCGCTGCTCTACATCCTGCCCGGCCTCGCGGTACTGATCCTCACTGCCCGGCAGGTGACGGGGCGTGGCGCCGCTCTGTCGGGGGGGCTTCGGCAATGGCCGCGCTGACCCTGTCGGGCCTGACCAAGCGTTACGGCGGTACAAGCCAGGCCGCGCTGCACCGGCTTGACCTGTCCATCGCAAGCGGCAGCCTCACCGCACTTCTTGGGCCCTCCGGGTCGGGCAAGACGACAACGATGAAGCTGATCGCAGGCCTGATCGCCCCGGACGCGGGCGATATCCGGCTGGGCGGCCGATCCATCCGCGACCTGGCCCCGGAACGGCGCGGAGTGGCGATGGTGTTCCAGAATCCGCTCCTCTTCCCGCATCTCACGGTGGCCGGGAATGTCGGTTTCGGGCTCAGAATGCGCGGCTTGCCCGCCGACCGGATTGCGTCCAGCGTGGCGTTGATGTTGTCGCGCGTCCGGCTGACGGGACTGGGCGACCGCAGGCCGGGACAGCTTTCCGGCGGCCAGCAACAGCGCACGGCGCTTGCCCGCGCCCTGATCCTGCGGCCGGATGTGCTTCTTCTTGACGAACCCCTGTCCAACCTCGATCCATCGTTGCGCGACGAGATGCGCCAGCTGATCCGCGAGTTGCACAGCGAAACGGGCATCACCACGCTGGTCGTCACCCATGACCAGACCGAGGCGGTCGCACTTGCCGATCACGTCGCGCTGCTTCTTGATGGCAGGCTTGCCCAGGCCGGACCGCCCGAGACGTTTTACCAGCGTCCCGCAACGCAGGCCGTCGCCCGCTTCTTTGGCGGAGTGAATTTTATCCCAGGCACCGCCCGCGCCGGGGTCTTCGACAGTGCGCTCGGCCCGCTTCGCCTGCCAGCCGGCATTGCCGAAGGCGCCGGGCTTCTGACGATCCGGCCCGAGGCGCTGCGCTTCGGCCCCGGTCCGAACCCGCTGATCGCACGGGTCGAAGGCGTCACGTTCCTTGGCACCCAGAGCCGGATCGATCTTCTGGCCGGGGGCGTCCGCCTGCAGGCCCTGACCGACCCCGATGCCGCCAGCGACCTTGTTCGCGGTTCCGACGTTGCCGTCACGCTGCCACCCCAGGCGCTTTGGGTCCTGCCCTCCGCACCATAGGTGCGACACCCTCGTCCTGTGCCGCCCTCTTCGCGCGGACCGATCTGATCTGCGCAAAGCCTGAACACTTTGCCAGGAAGACCGGAAATCTCGGAATTTCCATCCGATCCGGGGCATGCTCCCGGGCACCCTGCCTGGAACCGATCCTGTCGGCGGTCGTGTCTGGAGCGGGAATCTGGTCGGCTCGGAATGATGCGGCTTTCGGGGTCCACTGTCTTTCGGGCGGACCGGCATTCGACACAAACCGCCGCCGTCCCGGTCGGACAAATTGGATCGGGCATTCTGACCGCGCCTGCAGGAGCGCCCGGACATGCCAGACAAAGCCGGTCGGCCTTGCGCGCTTCCTTCACTCCAGCATGACTGCCCGACCGCGTCCGGCATGTTTCGCGGCATAAAGTGCGCGGTCGGCGGCGGCGCTCAGCGCGGGTGCCCCGGCAGCGGCAGAGTTCACCGACCGCACGATCCCGATGCTGGCAGAAACCCGGCATTCCTGTCCTTCGAAGGTCATCGGCTCCCGGATGCGGGCGATGATCCGATCGGCAATGCGCTGCAGTGTCCGGGGATCGGTGCGTCCGGCCACGATCAGCACGAATTCGTCGCCGCCAATCCGCGCTGCGCAATCCTCCGCCCGGATCTGCTCGCGCAAGATGTGTCCGACGCTCTCGAGAACGAAATCGCCAGCCGCGTGGCCCAGCGTGTCGTTCACCGCCTTGAAGAAGTCCAGGTCCAGGTGCAAGAGGCCAAAGTTCGCCCGCCCCGTGCAAAGCCGGTCAAGCACCAGATCGACCGCCCTGCGGTTGCGCAGCCCGGTCAGCGGATCGGTCATCGGTCCTGCGTGACGGCGGCGTTCGCCTCGGCCAGAAACAGCACCTCGCGCGCAAGATCGGAGGCCGCGAAGTCGGCATCGGACAGGGCAATGGCGCGCACCGCGGCGATCAGGTCGATGAAGGTCAGGTTCAACAGGATGCGCCCGTCCCCCGGAAGGCTTTGACCATGCCCGCGCAGACCGGACCGCGCGCCGTTCCGTGGCGACAGCCGAAAGCGTGTTCCGGCCCGGGCCAGCACATCTTGAATGGTGACCGCCCCCCCGGGCGAGCGCACTTCGAACAGATCCTCGAACCGGGCACCAAGCCGGGCGTCGTCCTGCAGCACCAGCGCCAGCGTCGGCCCGTAGCTGAGCGCGCAACCGTCAGCGTCAAGAAGCAGATGCATCGGCATGAACCGCGCCAGCGTCATGCTGTCCATCTTCAGCCTGAAGCCGGTGACATCGGCCCGCATCGCTCAATGCTCCGGCATGGCAAGGTCGAACGCCCTGGCCTTGGCATGACGACGGTCAAGGATCGAGATCGTCGTGCGATCGTCAGCGCCGACCTCGATCAGGCACAGCACGCCGTAGTCGTCGGCCATTGCAGTCACCAGGCCTGCCAGCACGCGCTGGGTGGCGCGCAGAGGCGAGCGGCAGCGCAATTCGAACCGGTCCGGGCCGACTTCGTCCAGCGATATCTCAGGCGCATCAAGATCGGGCAGCGCCAGCCGCGCGCGTCCGGGAAGTTCCTCCAGCGAATGCAGGAAATCTGCAAAATGCAAGCCGCCAAAGCGCATGAGCCTGCGCATGCCTTCGCTGTCGGGGTTCGTCACCAGATGGGTTCCCACATCCTCCCAGATCGTTTCGACCGGACGGCCAAGCACAAGGGCCGCAAGGTCTGCGACCCGGTCGGCCAGGCCTGGCTCATAGCGCAGCATCGGTTCATAGGTCATGGCCGTCTGACCCGCATTGCGGCAGATCTCATGCCAGCTGGCCGCGCCGAACGTGTCCAGCACATAGCTTTGCAGGGACCGCAAGAGAAGCGCATCCATTCCAGACCCCATCCATGGTTCCGCTGTCAGACTAGCGCGCAGGTCTTAACGGAACCTCAAGCCCGATCGGCCTCAAGGCAGGATGAAAAGCCCCTGCTCGCCCGTGCCAAGCTGGTTCAGATTTGCCGCCGTCAAAGGCGGCGGGGTGTCCTGGTATTGCCGCATCAGCGCCAGGGCTTCGGGCCCGCCGACAAAGCCGCCATCCGCCCGCGCCGCCGACCGCATCACGATGCGTCCGTCCACGCCAAGATAGAGCCCGCTGATCTCGACGTAATCCACCCCCCGCCGCAGGAACAGCATCGCCTCTTCCCCTGGCAGCGCAGGCAGAAGGTCCGCCACCACCATCAGACAGCCGGCGCGTCCAGAACCGACATCGCCTTCACAGACCCGCTGCCAGTCATCCAGCATGTAGTCCTCGGCGGCCGTCAGCAGCATCTCGCGCGTTCCGGTCGCGGTTGCGGGCTGGACCGGCATCACCTGCGCCAGCCTGGCTGCCAGTGCCGCCCGGTCCACACCCGCTGCGGGCAGACCGCCCGTCAGCCGGGCCGCCAGCGCCTCTTGCCCCGGCTCCCTCGCCAAGGCCTCGAGCGCCGCCATCGCCGCGGCCCCGGGCTTGCCCCAGGATTGCAGAGCAAGGATGTCCAGGTCCGCAACCGGGGTCTTGCCCGCCTCGAACCTGGCAAGCTGGCTTTCAGCCGAAATCCTCTCGGCGTTGAGCAGCGGCGTCAGCCAGAGCGCCGCCAGGACCACTACCGCCAGCGACATCAGGATGTTGCCTTGGCGGATTCGCTCCATCCAGGCTCCGCCGCGCAGCACCGCCGCCGCATAGATCAGCCCATAGGCGATCCCGACCACCGCCACGACCATCACGAACACCCGGTCCGGCGACCAGCCATTATCTGCCACGCGCAGCCAGATCGCCCAAAGCGCCAGTCCGGCCACCAGCGGCAGGACCAGCGCCATCCCCTGCGCGCAGCGCCGCAACAGAGGGCTTTGCGTGGCCTCGGCATCGGTCTGGTCCACGGCGATCGACACCAGCGCGATCCCGCCCGCGACCATCGTCAGAAGAAGGAGCGCAGGTGACAACCCTCCGGCCAGCCCGTCCAGCCCCCGGAATGGCAATGCGATCAGGAACACGGCCATGACCGCAAGGACCACGGGCAGGAACAGCCGGAACAGCCGCAGCACCACATAGGGCGACAGAAGCTCTGTCAGGTCATGGATCACCGCCATGCCCAGACCCATCACGGCGCCGCTCAGGACCAGCACCACAAGATCGCGCCCGACAAGCTGCCGGATCACGTCGATGCCGACGATGCGCAACACTTCGTCTGACAGATAGATCACCAGCCAGACCAGGCCGGTGAACGCCCCCGCCGCCGCAAAGCGCAACACCACCGACCAGGCTTCAAGAAACAGCGACGGATACGCCCGCCATCCAGACTTTTCCGCCGCGATCAGGAAGGGCACCGGCATCGTGGCGACGGTGAAGGCAGCGAGCGCAGGGATCGGTCCCGCGAAAAAGTCCTCGGGATCGCCGTAGCGCAATGCCGTCAGCGCAAGCAGCGCGGCCACACTCAGCGCCAGACCGGCGGCGCGCGGCAGCGCCCTGGCCAGGCCAAGCGGACCCGCCATCCCCAGGATCGCGCCGAACAGCGTTGCAAGCAGCCCAAACAGGACCAGCGACGCATACTGCCCGATCCAGTCGCGCTCGGCCGCCTTGATCGCCGCCCAGATCAAGGCCCCGCCCAGCGCCCCCGCCAGGGAAAGCTGCACCCGCATCGCAATCTGGCCAGTCATCGCCACACTCCCGCTTGCAGGCTTGATATTCGCCCCGGCCCTGCCGCGGCATAGTCAGGATTTCCCGCCCGTTGCCAAGCGCTTTGCGCCCCGGCCGACGTCAGGCCATGTCGTCCGAAAACTGCCGCAAGCCTGCAAAGTGGCGGGAGCGGGCCGCGCGAAAACGCGATCGCTTGCCCGGCAAACCGACGAGAAGACCGGATGCAGCGCCGCCCCGGTCTGCCGCGCGCGCCTGCGGCGGGGCAGAACAGCCGTGCCTTGCTGCACCTGCTCCTTCCGACAAACACTCCTGCCTCCGCCCGCCCGGCGATGACGTGCCGCCGTGGCATCAAGGGCCGCTACCGCTGCAGGACCCGCAGATATTCGGCAATCTCCACCAGCCGCACCGGTGTCGGCGTCGCGATCCCGTCGCCGCCGTCATATGGCACCAGATCCCCTTGCAAGAGCGGTCCGAACTCCGGCATCGGCGAGCCTCCGGCCTGGCGCCCCGGGGCGACCCCGGTATAGCCCCAGATCTTCGCCATCACCTTCGTCCCCGGGAACACCCCGCCATTGCGCACCGACAACCCGGTAAGATCGGCCGGCTTGCGGTCCAGCCGCGCCGCCGCGGGACCATCGCCCTTGCCCCCCGCCCCGTGACAGGCCGCACAGAAGCTCATGAAATCCTCGGCCCCCGAGGGGGTCGTCTCTTGATCCACGCAGGCGGTCAATCCAAAAGACAGCACCAGCGGCAGGGTCATCCAGGGAAATTGCATCATCGGTCCTCCGGTCGCAGCATCAGACCTGATGCCGTCTCGACCGGCCTTGATCTATGTCACCTGTCCTGCCGACAGCCGCACCACCCGGTCCATCCGCGCGGCCAGCTCCAGGTTGTGCGTCGCGATCAGCGCCGAGAGGCCCGTGGACCGCACCAGGTCCATCAGCACCCCGAAGACCTGATCCGAGGTCGCGGGGTCAAGGTTCCCCGTCGGCTCGTCCGCAAGCAGAAGCTTCGGCGCATTCGCGAGGGCCCGGCAGAAGGCCACCCGCTGCTGCTCGCCGCCCGACAGCGCCGCCGGCCGGTGACCGGCACGCGCGCCGACGCCCACCTTCTCCAGCAACTCCTGCGCCCGCCGCGCCGCCGCGGCCTTCGGCACGCCATTCGCCAGCTGCGGGATCACCACATTCTCCAAAGCCGAGAATTCGGGCAAGAGATGATGGAACTGATAGATGAACCCCACCTCCCCCCGCCGCGCCTCGGTCCGGGCGCGGTCGGAAAGCCCGCCCATCTCGCGCCCCTCCAGCCGCACCTTTCCCGCATCCGCCGTGTCCAGAAGCCCCGCGATATGCAAAAGCGTCGACTTCCCCGCGCCCGACGGCGCCACCAGCGCCACCACCTCGCCCTTCGCCACCGCCAGCGAGGCGCCTCGCAGAACCAGCACTTCGGAGGGCTTGCCCCGGTTGTAGCCCTTGGTCACCCCCTGCAACGCCAGCATCTCACTCATAGCGCAATGCCTCGACCGGGTTCATCCGCGCCGCACGC
Source organism: Rhodobacterales bacterium 32-66-9 (assembly GCA_002280405.1). Lineage (GTDB taxonomy): Bacteria > Pseudomonadota > Alphaproteobacteria > Rhodobacterales > Rhodobacteraceae > Tabrizicola. The sequence goes on from NCDY01000040.1 coordinate 27,498, forward strand.
CGGGCCGGGAACAGCGTCACCACGAAGGACAGCCCCAGCGACAGCGTCACCGCCGACATCACGTCGCCAAACTGCAGCTTCGCCGGCAGGGAATAGATTCCCCGGATCGACGGGTCCCAGACCTCGGCCCCGTTCACCCAGTTCAGGAAACTCATGATCTGGTCGATGTTCAAGGCCGTCACACACCCCAGCACCACCCCCGCCACCGTGCCGATCACCCCGGTGAACGCCCCGCAGATGAAGAACACCCGCAAGACCGACCCCTCGGTCAGCCCCATCGTCCGCAGGATGCCGATGTCGCGGCCCTTGTTCTTGACCAGCATGATCAGGCCCGAAACGATGTTCATCGCCGCGATCAGCACCAGCACCGACAGGATCACGAACATCACGTTGTCCTCGATGTCCAAAGCCCGCAGGAACGCGCCCGAACTGTCCTTCCAGGTCCACAGCGTCGCCGTTGGCCCGGCCGCCTGCAGGATCGCGTCGCCATAGCTTTCGACGGCATCGGGGTTGTCGACCATCACTTCGATCTCGTCTGCCCGGCCTTCCCTGTTGAAAAAGCTCTGCGCCTCGACGAAGGGCATGTAGATGCGCGTCGTATCAATGTCATAGCGCCCGGCGGTGAAGATATAGACCACCTCATAGGCCTTCACCCGCGGGCTGGACCCCATCGCCGTCTTCACCCCGCCCGGAGCGATCAGCCGCACCCTGTCGCCGACCGTGATCCCCAATTCCCGCGCGATCCCGGAACCGACCGCAATCCCGTCGGGAAACCGCGCCAGATCGCCGATCGCCGCCGATCCCGCGCCAATCCGGGGGATCGCCGCGAAATCTTGCGGCAGCATGCCGTAGACCTCGGCACCCGTGGTGTCCTCGCCGTCCGAGACCATCAGCTTGCCCTTGATCAGGGGTGCGGCGCGCGTCACCCCCGGCACTTTGGCAATCGCCGCCGCCACCGCATCAGGCTCGGTGAACCCTCGGATCAGCTGCCCGTCCTCACCCACCACACCTGAGGAATAGACCGTCACATGCGCGTTCGCCCCCAGGATCGTGTCCACGAACTCCGCCCGGAACCCGGCCCGCACCGCCAGCGTCAGGATCAGCGCAAAGACCGCCAGGGTGATCCCGATCAGGCTGATCCAGGTCATCACGCTGACCCCGCCCTCGGCGCGCCTTGCCCGCAAGTACCGCCAGGCGATCATGAATTCGAAACCCGAAAACGGAGCCGTCGTCTTTGCCATCTGCCTCATGCCCTTTCCGGGCCCGTTGATTGCCGGGCAACCTGCGGGACGGGGCGTGAAACGTCAAGGCAGGGGCCCCCGGGCGGAGTTCGGCACCGGCCCGTCTATGCCGCCGTATGCCGACTTGCAAGTTGCGCCAGGTGTCCTGGGCCTGCGCCAGAAGTCTGGGCCACAAGGAAATCCGCAAGGCGGGTGCGCAGCCGGGCATGGTCGTCATGTCGGTATCGCCTGACGGACTTTCCGCGTGTCGTCCGGCCGGGGATGCAAGGTCTTATACCTTGTCTTTCAACGCATACCGGAACCGGCAGGCTTCACAGCCCCGGACGGCGATCAGCCATTCGGCAGCAGGACGGCCGCCCGACCGGGCGGCAGCGCCAAGGCGGTCGCTGACCTGAACCGCCAAACTGAAGTGCCGCGGCGGGCGGCCTGGTGCGTCGGTTTTGGCGTGCCGCTCCGACCCCTCGCCGGTGATCCACCCCTGGCCGGCCATGGCTCACGGTTTCAGCCGCTCCATCTGTTCGTCCGTCAGCCAGCAGAGACTGCTCGTTCATGACCCCGACAGTCCGGGGCCTTGGCTCATGCAGCGGCCACAGCTTCAGGCAGATCAATGCGTCCCGACCCCGGATCGGCGCGCTGCTTGCGACACCCTTTGTCGCAGGCAGCGCAGGATTCCTCCGCTTGGTCTTGAATATGCGCGTCGGTCCCGGTTTGATGCCCAGGACAGGAGGCACGATCCATGCGTTATTCCGGCCTGAAGGTCATCACCGAGGGGCTCTTTGGCAACAGGGGCTGGACGCCGGCCTGGCGCGATCCGGCGCCGAAGGCCGAGTATGACGCCGTCATCATCGG
>NCDY01000175.1 GCA_002280405.1 Rhodobacterales bacterium 32-66-9
GAGGACATGCTGGAGGTCGCCCCCGAGGCGATCCTCCTGCAATATGTGAACCCGATGGCAATCAACACCTGGGCCATCGCGGCGAAGTATCCGACGATCCGGCAGGTCGGCCTTTGCCATTCCGTGCAGGGCACGGCCTATGAACTGGCCCGCGATCTGGACATCCCCGTCGAGGAGATCCGCTACCGCGCGGGCGGCATCAACCACATGGCCTTCTATCTGACCTTCGAACACCGGCAGCCCGACGGCAGCTACCGCAACCTCTATCCCGACCTGATCAAGGGCTACCGCGAGGGCCGCTTCCCCAAGCCCTCGCACTGGAACCCGCGCTGCCCGAACAAGGTCCGCTATGAAATGCTGACCCGGCTTGGCTACTTTGTCACCGAAAGCTCCGAGCATTTCGCCGAATACACGCCGTGGTTCATCAAGCGCGACCGCCCGGACCTGATCGAACGCTTCGGCATCCCGCTGGACGAATACCCCAAGCGCTGCGTCGAACAGATCGCCCGCTGGAAGCGCGAGGCCGAGGCTCTGAAGTCCGCCACCACCGTCGAGGTCAAGGAAAGCCACGAATACGCCAGCCAGATCGTGAACTCGGTCGTCACGGGTGAGCCTTCGGTGATCTACGGCAACATCGGCAACCGCGGCTACATCCCGCAGCTTCCAGATGGCTGCGCGGTCGAAGTGCCGGTGCTGGTGGATGACATGGGCCTGCAACCGACCGTAGTCCATGACATCCCGCCGCAGCTGATCGCGCTGATGCGGACCAACATCAACGTGCAGGACCTGACCGTTCAGGCCCTTCTGACCGAGACCCCCGACCACATCTACCACGCAGCGATGCTGGACCCGCATACGGGGGCCGAGCTTGACCTCGACCAGATCTGGCAGCTCACCGCCGACCTTCTCGCCGCACATGGCGATTGGCTGCCGGAATGGGCGCGGGCTTCCCGGCGCAAGGCGGGCTAGGATCATGTAGCCCCGGCGAAGGCACCACCGCCGCCTACCGCCAGATGCTCCGGCACTTCGGGCGGGACAAGGCCGAAGTCCGCGCCGACACCCGGGGCCGCGGTCAAGGTCGGCACCCGCCACCGCACACGGCGGCGGATGCCGACTGTGCGGCGGGCACCCCGGGCCGCTCTTCCATCACGGCTTTACACCCCGTGGTTGCGAAGGTTATCAAGATGTTGCGGGTGATCCCCTGCCCGCGCGCCGGATGCCCGCACCGTGGAGCCACCCGCCTTTCCCTTCCTGTCGGCTTGCGTCGCGGTCGATCTCGAGGTCGATCCCGGGACGGCCCGGCTGTTCGCCTTCGCCGCCCTGCGGGGTGACGCGGCGATCACGCACCGGACCGGACCCTGGGCCGCATTGGATCCCGCCCTCGACCGGCTGGAGGCGTTCTGCGACGGCGCCTCCCATCTTGTCGGCCACAACATCCTGCGCCACGACCTGCCGCATCTCATCGCCAACCGGGCGCGGCTCGCCGCCCTTGGCAACGCGCCCATCGACACGCTCTGGCTGAACCCGCTCGCCTTTCCGCGCAATCCCTACCACCACCTTGTGAAGCACTATCAGGACGGCCGCCTGCAGGCGGGCCATGTGAATGACCCGACGGAAGACGCCCGCCTGTCGCTGCAGGTCCTGACCGACCAGATCTCCGCCCTGACCCAGCTTGGGCAGGACAGCCCCGACGCCCTTGTCGCCTACCATCACCTGACCACCCGCCTCGACCAGTCCGCCGGGTTCGACGCCCTCTTCACCTCCCTCCGCGGCCCGGCGCCCGACCAGCCCGCCGCCCATGCCGCGATCCGCCGGATGCTCACCGGCCATGCCTGCCTGCACCGGCTGGACCAGACCCTGGGCCGCCTGTCCGATCCCCGGAACGGCTGGCCCATGGCCTATGCCCTTGCCTGGATTTCCGTCGCGGGCGGCCAGTCGGTCATGCCGCCCTGGGTGCGCCACCAGTTCCCGCAAGCCTCCCGGATCGTCCGCCACCTGCGCGACACCAACTGCGGCGATCCCGCCTGCGACTGGTGCGCCAGGGTCAACGACCCGAAAGCCGCGCTTGACCGCTGGTTCGGCTTCGCCGCCTATCGGCCCGAGCCCGTGGACGACCAGGGTCGCCCCCTGCAGGAACGCATCGTCGCCGAGGCGATGGCGGGCCGCTCCATCCTTGGCATCCTGCCCACCGGCACCGGCAAATCCGTCTGCTACCAGATCCCGGCCCTTTCCCGCTTCGACACCACCGGCGCGCTGACCGTGGTGATCTCGCCGCTCGTGGCCCTGATGGCCGATCAGGTCCAGGGCCTCGCCCGCGCCGGGATCGCCAGTGCGGTGACCGTGAACGGCCTTCTGTCGCTTCCCGAACGCCATGACGCCTTGGAAAAGGTCCGCATGGGCGATGCCTCGACCCCGACTACCGCTATGTCAGCCGCTTCATCAAGGAAACCTCGGGCGACGAGCTGCCCCCGGTCCTGTGCCTGACCGCCACCGCCAAGCCCGAGGTCGTCCGCGACATCCGCGACCATTTCCAGTCCCGCGTCGGCGTGGACCTGATGCTTCTCGACGGCGGGGCGGTGCGGACGAACCTGACCTTCTCGGTCCTGCCGACAGGGCGCGCCACCAAGTTCTCCGACGTCCTTGCCGCCATCGAAACCCACCTGCCGGCGGACGGCACCTCGGGTGCCGTGGTCTACTGCGCCTCGCGGCGGGCCACCGAACGGGTGGCCGAACACCTGAAGGCCCAGGGCTTTTCCGCCGACCACTTCCACGCAGGCCGAACGCCCGAGGAAAAGCGCGAGGTGCAAGAGGCATTCCGCACCGGCCAGTTGCGCATCATCGCGGCGACCAACGCCTTCGGCATGGGCATCGACAAACCCGACATCCGGCTTGTCGTCCACGCCGACATCCCCGGTTCGCTGGAGAACTACCTGCAAGAGGCGGGCCGCGCCGGCCGCGACCGCGCCCCCGCCGCTTGCGTCCTCCTCTACGATCCCGCCGACGTGGAACGGCAGTTCTCGCTCACCGCCCGCTCCCGCCTTGCCCGGCACGAGATCGTGGCGATCCACAAGGCCGTGCGCCGGATGGACCGCAAGAGGTCGAACGAAGTCGTTGCCACCCCGGGCGAGATCGTGCGCGCGGAACAGGACCGCGAGTTTGAACGCGACAGCCAGACCGACGACACCCGAGTCAAGACCGCGATCGCCTGGCTGGAGGAGGCCGCCCTCCTCAGCCGGGAAGAAAACCGCGTCCAGGTCTTCCCCTCCTCGCTGCGGATCCGCTCGATCGACGAGGCCAGGGCGATCCTTGACCACGCCGACATCACCGGGGTCCGCCGCGAACAACTTCTCGACCTCGTCCGCAGCGTGATGAACGCGCCGCGCGACGAAGGCATTTCGACCGACGCGCTGACCGGGTCCAGCGGGCTGTCGGGCCGCGACCTGCGCCGGGCGCTGACCGATCTTGAGGCGCTTGGCATCGCCCGCGACGACACCGCGATCAGCGTCTTCGTCCATGCAGGGGTCGAGGATGCCTCCAGCCGCCGCCTCGACCAGGCGGCGCGGATGGAGACCGATCTCATCGCCCTGATGCAAGAATCCGTGCCCGAGGCGCAGGGATCAGGCCCCCAGCCCTTGCACCTGACCGAGGCCTGCCACCGGCTCCGCGACATCGGCCACGCGCAGATCCGGCCCGACATCGTCGAGACGATCCTGCGCGGCCTTGCCCGGGACGGGCGTGATCAGGATGGCGGGCGCGGCAACATGACCCTGCGCAAGATCAGCCGCACCACGATCTCCGTGCAACTTGGCCGCTCATGGTCCCTTGTCACCCGCACTGCCGATCTCCGCCGCCAGGGGGCGCAGGCCCTCCTCGCCCACCTCACCGGCAAGGTCGCCAAGGGCGCGCGCGGCAAGGATCTGCAGGTCGACACCACGCTTGGCGCGATGCTCGACGCCCTGAACGGCGACGGGCTTCTCCGCGCCGAGGTCAAGGACATGACCCGCCTGATGGACCGCGCCATCATGTGGCTTCATGAACAGCACATCGTCACCCTTGGCCCGGGCCTGACCATCTTCCGCCCCGCGCTCACGCTGCACCTGAACCCCAGGGGCGGCAGCTTCACCACGCAGAACTTCGCGCCTCTGGAAGAACACTACACCGAACAGACCATCCAGACCCATGTCATGGCCGCCTACGCCGAAGCGGGCCTCCAGTCGATAGACCGCGCCCAGCGCCTGGCCGAGGATTACTTCGTCCTCGACCGCGACGCTTTCCTGCGCCGCTACCTGCCCGGGCGCGCCTCCGAAATCCGCCGCCAGACCACCCCGGCCTCGTGGAAGCTGATCGTCGAGGCGCTGGACAACCCCGCCCAGGCCGACATCGTCCGCGACGACCGCGAGGCGACGAACCTTCTGGTCCTCGCAGGCCCCGGTTCCGGCAAGACCCGCGTCCTCGTCCACCGCATCGCCTATCTGGTCCGCGTCCGCCGCGAGGATCCGCGCGGCGTCCTTGTCCTTGCCTACAACCGCCACGCCGCCGCAGAGATCCGCGAACGCCTGCGCCGCCTGATCGGCGACGAAGCGGTTTTCGTCACAGTCCTGACCTACCACGCCCTTGCCATGCGCCTTGTGGGCGCGAGCTTTGCGGGCAACACCGGCCCCCGCGACTTTGACGGCATCGTCCGGCAGGCAGTGGCGCTTCTGCGTGGCGACGGCTTGACCAAACCCGAAGCCGAGGCGCTGCGCGACACGCTGATCCGGGGCTACCGCTGGCTTCTGGTCGACGAATACCAGGACATCGGCCCCGAAGAATACGACCTGATCTCCGCCGTCGCGGGCCGCTCACTGGATGATCCCGACCTGAAGATCAGCCTTTTCGCCGTCGGCGACGACGACCAGAACATATATGCCTTCACCGGCGCCTCCGTCGCCTTCATCCGCCGGTTCGAGGAAGACTATGCCGCGAAACCGGTCTGGCTGACGGAAAACTACCGCTCCACTGCGCATATCATCGCCGCTGCCAACGCGGTCATCGCCCCGGCCGCCCGGCGCATGAAGGCCGACCACCCGATCACCGTGAACCGCGCCCGCGCCAAGGACCCGCCCGGCGGCGACTGGGCCACCCGCGACCCCGTCGCGCAGGGCCGCGTCACGCTTCTCGATGCCGGCCCCGGC
>NCDY01000041.1 GCA_002280405.1 Rhodobacterales bacterium 32-66-9
AAAGCTGGTGCTTCACGAAACGCCGGTGCCGGTGCCCGAGGTCGTTCTCCTGGACGCCGATGACGCCAAGCGATCGCTGGGCGACTACAGGGGCAAATGGGTGGTTCTGAACTTCTGGGCCACCTGGTGCGCGCCCTGCCGGTACGAGATGCCGTCCCTGGACCGGCTGCAGGCCGCGATGCCCGAAATCGCCGTGGTGCCAGTGGCGACCGGACGCAATGCGGTGGCGGGGATCCAGCGGTTCTACGCCGAGGTCGCGATTGCCAATCTGCCGGTCCTGCGCGACGTGAAAATGGATCTCTCGCGCGGGATGGGCGTGCTTGGCCTGCCGGTGACGGTGATCCTGAACCCCGAATGCCAGGAGGTCGCCCGGCTGATCGGCGACGCCGAATGGGACAGCGCCAGCGCCAGGGCGATCATGGCGGCGCTGGTCAAGGGCCCGTAGAACGCTCTACCGGCCGAGACAACGCCCTCGGCACCACACGGACAAGCCCCTTCGGGTGACCGTTGCGCCAGCGGCGCGCATGCGGCAAGGTCTTCGTCGGGGCCTCGCTTCGGCCCGAACATGGGCGGGGAATGCCAAGGGGTACCTGGCGATGGCGGCAGAGCCGGAGTGGAGCGATTTCTGGGTCCTTGTGGCATTGGCGAGAGCTGGCTCGGTCGCTGGCGCCGCGCGTGAGCTGCATGTCGACCACTCGACGGTCAGTCGGCGTCTTGCTGCGCTGGAAGCGGCCGTCGGGACCATGCTTGTCATCCGCGGCGGAAGAGAGTTCAACCTGACCGCCGACGGGCGTAGTCTCTTGGCCGCGGCAGAGGCGATGCAGGCGGCGGCGACTCCGGCCGTGCTTGCCATCCGCAGGGCGAAGGCGGGGCTGGCCGGTCTGGTGCGTGTATCGGTTGCGCCCGGGTTCGTGCCGCCGCTGATGCGGCTCTTGTTGCCGCCGCTGCGGGTTCAACATCCCGAGCTGGAGGTCGAGCTTGTTGGAGCCTATCACCGTGCCGACATCGCGCACGGCGAAGTGGACATCGCCTTGCGCATGGTGCGGCCAACCGAGCCAGACCTGGTGGCACGCCGAGCGGTCGAGACGGGCTGGTTTCTGTTTGCCTCGCGCGACTACCTCGATCTCCATGGTTGGCCGGCCTCTCCCGCAGATCTCGGCAGGCATCGTCTGGTGCTCTACGTCGAGGCCATGCACAACGTTCCGGCCCTGCGCTGGATCGAACAGTATCGCTGCGACGGGCAGCATGCCTTTCGTGTCGACAACCTGGAGATTGCGCGTGATGCCATGAGTGCGGATGCAGGCATCGGAGTGCTGCCGTATTTCATCGCCGCCACCGCGCCGAACCTCATGCGGGTGCTGCCAGAGCCTGTGGACGTGAACGTCGGCTGGATCGTCTATCATGAGACGCAGCGCGACACGGCCCGGATCCGCGCGGTGGCCTCTGCCCTTGCGTCATGCTTCGAGACCCATGCCGAATGGTTTTCAGGTTTTGTCGCGCCACAGGCAAAGCCTGCCGACGGGGCCTGAGCCGGTCCCGACCGGTCCCCGGAACCTGCCCGTCGCGCAGGGGTCACCGGGATTTCTGCACGCGACGCGTGCGGTCCCCGGCATCGACGGGTTTCGGACGGGCGTCTAGCCTTGGCTCATCCCACCCGCAAGGAGATCGGCACCATGAACGCCCCCACCACCGACATCATCAGCCCGGAACGTATCCTGCAGACGGGCTTTGCCTTCTGGGCCAGCAAGACCCTGCTGAGCGCGATCGAAATCGGACTGTTCACCGAGCTTTCGGCCGGTCCTCTGACCGCGCGCGAGATCGGTGACCGCCTGGGCCTGCACCCGCGCGGACAGCGCGACTTTCTCGACGCGCTCGTCTCGATGGGCTTTCTGGAACGCACCGACAGCCGCTATGCCAATACGCCCGAGACGGCACTGTTTTGCGACCGGACCAAGCCGACCTATGTTGGCGGCATCCTGAAAATGGCGAGCGCACGCCTTTTCCGCTTCTGGTCCCATCTGACCGATGGCCTGCGCAGCGGTCAGCCGCAGAACGAGATGAGGACCGGAGATCCCGACATTTTCCAAGCGCTCTACAAGGACACGGCTGCGCTGGAAGGTTTCATGGCGGCAATGACCGGCCTCTCGCACGCGGCCAACGCCGAGATCGCGCGCCAACTGCCGTGGAAGACCTGGCACAGCTTCGTCGATGTCGGGACGGCGCAAGGTGATCTGGCGGTTCAGATCGCCCTCGCCCATCCCCATCTGGAAGGGACGGGCTTTGACCTAGCCCCCGTCCAGCCGATCTTCGAGGCGCATGCGGCGCGGAACGGACTGTCCGACCGGCTGCGCTTTCAGTCCGGCGATTTCTTTGCCCAACCTCTGCCCAAGGCCGATGTCGTGCTGATGGGCCACATCCTGCACGACTGGGATCTGCCGACAAAGCGCATGCTGATTGGCAAGGCGTTCGACGCCCTGCCAAGCGGTGGTGCGCTGGTGGTCTATGAGACGATCATCGATGACGACCGCAGCAAGAACACCTTCGGCTTGTTGATGAGCCTCAACATGCTCATCGAGACGCGAGGCGGGTTCGATTACACGGGAGAGGAATGCGTGGGCTGGATGCGTCAGGCGGGGTTCGAGACCATCACCTTGCACCCCCTGGTCGGGCCGGACTCCATGGTGATTGGTCGCAAGCCCTGAGAACCGTCCTTCGCCGCTGTCTGGTCGCATCAAAGGCACGCTTCGCTGGATCCCGGGCGCCTGCACGGGGTCCGGCCGTGCATTCGGCATGCGCTCTGCCAGGGGCGCGTGTGTCGCCAGCCGGGCCACGCCCGGCAGTCTTCGGACGTCGCCCTACAGGTCGAAGGTCGCGAAAACCGGGACATGATCGCTTGGCTGCTCCCACCCGCGCACGGGCCGCAGGATGCGGCTGCCTGATGCCGCGGCGGAGATGTCGGGTGTGGCCCAGATGTGGTCCAGCCGACGACCTTTGTCAGCGCCATCCCAGTCGGGGCTGCGATAGCTCCACCAGCTGTAAAGCCGCCCCTCGGGAATGTCGTTGCGGGTCACGTCCTGCCAGCGACCCGCCTCCATGACCGCGTCAAGATGATCGACCTCGACCGGCGTGTGGCTGACGATCTTCAACAGTGCCTTGTGATCCCAGACGTCATCCTCACGCGGGGCGATGTTGAGATCGCCGACCAGAATGGCACGATGCGGCCTTTCCCAGCGGAAGAAATCCCGCATCTCGGTCAGGTAGTCCAGCTTCTGTGCGAATTTCACGTTCTCGTCCCGGTCCGGGACATCCCCGCCCGCGGGCACATAGCAGTTGTGGATCGTCACGCCGTTTTCCAGCCGGGCCGAGACGTGGCGGGCGTGGCCCAACTGGGCGAAATCCCTGTCGCCGCCGTCGACGATGGGCAGCTTCGACAGGATCGCCACGCCGTTGTATCCCTTCTGCCCGCGCGCGACCAGATAGCGGTAGCCAAGCGCCTGAAACTGCGCCAGCGGGATCATCTCCACCGGGCTCTTGCACTCTTGCAGGCACAGGATGTCCGGCGCCTCTTCGGCCAGCAGCCGCGAGACCAGCGTCTCGCGCAGGCGGACCGAGTTGATGTTCCAGGTGGCAAGGGTGAAGGGCATCGCGGGTCTCCTGTTGCGGTGACCCTAGGAGGAAGGCGACGCGACCTCAAGCGCGGGCAAAAAAAGGCCGGGCACGAAGCCCGGCCAGGTCCAACAGGGAGGATGCCGCGCCATAACCCCGACGCGACCAGGGGAACTTGGTGCACAACCAGTGCATGTCAAAAAGGTAGCAAGCAAACCCGGCAACAATAAGCCCTAAGCGGCAAGATTTCATGGTTGTTGCAAGGCGGTCGCAATGATCCGCCCCAAAACCACAAGGCTCATGCCACCAACCGATACCCGCCGCTTTCGGTTACCAGTAGCCGCGCGTTGGACGGATCGGGTTCGATCTTCTGCCGCAGCCGATAGATATGGGTCTCCAGCGTGTGCGTCGTGACGCCCGCGTTGTAGCCCCAGACCTCGTGCAGAAGCACGTCGCGCGCGACCACGCCCGAGGCCGAGCGGTAGAGATATTTCAGGATGTTGGTTTCCTTCTCGGTCAGGCGGACCTTCTTGTCCTTCTCGTCCACCAGCATCTTCTGGGCGGGCTTGAAGGTGTAGGGCCCAAGCTGGAATACCGCGTCTTCCGACTGCTCATGCGTGCGCAACTGGGCGCGGATGCGGGCCAGAAGAACCGGAAACTTGAAAGGTTTCGTCACATAGTCGTTCGCGCCCGCGTCCAGACCCAGGATCGTGTCGCTGTCGGTGTCATGGCCCGTCAGCATCAGGATCGGACACTTGACGCCCTGCTTGCGCATCCGGCGGCACAGCTCGCGCCCGTCGGTGTCGGGCAGGCCGACATCCAGAATCACCAGATCGAACAGGCCGGCCTTGACCTTCTCCATGCCCTCCGCACCGGTTGCGGCCTCGAAGACATCGAAATCCTCGGTCATCACCAGTTGCTCGCTCAGCGCCTCGCGCAGGTCGTCGTCGTCGTCTACAAGCAGGATTTTCCGCAGTCCGGCCATGGGTGCCTCCCGTGCTGTTGCCCATCAGATGCGCCCCGATCACGCGGTCTGCAAGATTTGCAACGGATGCCTCACGCGGTCGTGTCGGCGCAGCGGGGAATGTTTCAATTTCGTCGTCCGGCAGCTAAGGATGGGCGTATGGTGCTGGCCCTTTCCATTTCCGAACGCCTGACCCGCGCCCGGGGCGATCTGCGCATGGGCGTGCCCGTGGTGCTGTGCGGCCCCGGCGGGGCGGCGCTGATCGCGGCGGTCGAGACGCTGGATGCTGCCCGTCTGGCTGTCCTTCGGGGGTTTGGCACCCCGGTCCTTGCAATCACCGCACGGCGGGCCGAGACGCTGAAGGCCCGGGCCTATGACGGAGATCTGGCGCGGATCGTGCCGCCGCTGGACGCCGATCTTGGCTGGCTGCGGTCGGTCGCGGACCCGGCGGATGACCTGCGCACACCGATGAAGGGTCCGCTGCAATCGATCCGGGATGGAACCGCGGACCTGGCTCGCGCGGCTCTGGCGCTGGCAAAGTCGGCGCATCTGCTGCCCGCTGCGGTTCTGGTGCCGGTGGAACAGGCGTTGTCGCTGGCGGGGGCACACGGGCTGACGCTCCTCAGCCTCGACGAGATCGCCCCCGCGCTGAGCGCCATGCCGCCGATGGACAGGGTCGTGTCGGCCCGCGTGCCCCTGATGGCCGCCAGCGCAGGCCGGGTGCATGTCTTCCGCCCCGATGACGGCGGCGAGGAACATTATGCCATCGAGATCGGCCGCCCGGACCGGAGCCAGCCGGTTCTCGCCCGGGTGCATTCGGCCTGTTTCACCGGCGATGTGCTGGGGTCGCTGAAATGCGATTGCGGGCCGCAGCTGCACGCAGCTTTGGCGCAGATGGGCGAAGAAGGCGCAGGGGTGCTGCTGTATCTGAACCAGGAAGGACGGGGCATCGGTCTTGCCAACAAGCTGCGGGCCTACAGCCTGCAGGACCAGGGCTTTGACACGGTCGAGGCCAATCACCGCCTGGGCTTTGAGGATGACGAGCGCGACTTCCGCATCGGCGCGGAAATCCTGCGCAAGATGGGCTTCTCTGCGGTGCGGCTGATGACCAACAACCCGAGAAAGCTGGCGATGATGGAAAGCTGCGGGGTGCATGTGACCGAGCGCGTCCCCCTGCGCGTGGGCCAGACGGCCGAGAACCGGGCCTATCTTGCGACCAAGGTCGCGAAGTCGGGGCATCTGCCGTGAAGCCGACCGACCTGGTGGTCACGCCGATGGGCCTGCGCTTCCTCGGTCGGGTGTTTCCCTGTTCCGTCGGGCGGCGCGGGATCGTCCCCGCGGGGAAGAAACGCGAGGGCGACGGGGCGACGCCGGCGGGTGTGCATCGGCTGGTCGGGATGCTCTACCGCCCCGACCGCCTGACGCGTCCTGCCGACTGGGCCCTGCCGATCGGGCCGTTGGACCTGTGGTCCGACGACCCCCGCGACGAGAACTACAACCTTCTGGTCCGCGCCCCGCATGGCTTCAGCCACGAGCGGCTGCGACGGGCCGATCCGATGTATGATCTCGTGATCCTGACGGACTGGAACTGGCCCGACGCAAAGCCGGGCAAAGGCTCGGCGATCTTCCTTCACCAGTGGCGGCGGCCAGGCATGCCCACGGCAGGCTGCGTGGCCCTGTCGCGCCACGATCTGCACTGGATCGCCCCCCGCATCACGCATCAGACGAGACTGATTCTGGGCCGCTGACCTCTTCTCAAAACGCTTTGACCACCATAAACTGCCCAAAACGGGGAAAGCCATGGCCAAAGCGATCAGCGCCGACGATCAGATTTTCGACCTGCGGCTGGCCCGGTCCGCCCCAGACCTGTTTCCGATGCTGGAGGCGCTTTATGGCGCGCGGCCGGACTATGCCGGTTTCCGCGACAGGCTGGTCAGGGCGCTGAGAAGGGGCTGGGCCGACCGACCGGATGACCTGAAGCGGCTGGATCTGCGGCGCGACCTGGAGCCGGACTGGTTCCAGCGCCCCGGCATGGCGGGCTATGTCTTCTACATCGACCGATTCACCGGCTCGCTGCGGGGGGTGCTGGACAAGCTCGACTACCTCGAGGATCTCGGCATCACCTATGTCCATCTGATGCCCTGCCTCAAGCCCCGGCCAGGCGACAGCGATGGCGGCTATTCGGTGATGGACTACCGCCGGATCAACCCCGCTTTCGGGACGATGGCGGACTTCGAGGCCGTCAGCCGCGCCTTGCGGGACCGGGGCATGTCCCTTTGCATCGATCTTGTCCTGAACCATACCGCAAAGGAACATGCCTGGGCGAAGAAGGCGGCGAAGGGGGATGCGGCCTATCAGGACTACTACCTGATGTTCGACACGCCGGACATGCCGCGCCTTTACGAACAGACGCTGGTCGAGGTCTTCCCCGACACCGCTCCGGGTAACTTCACCCATTACCCCGCGATCGGAAAATGGGTCTGGACCACCTTCAACGAACACCAGTGGGATCTGAACTGGGCCAACCCGGCGGTGTTTCTGGAAATCGTCGAGGTCATGCTGTTCCTGGCCAACAAGGGCGTCGACGTGCTGCGGCTGGACGCCGTCGCGTTCATGTGGAAGCGGATGGGCACCCGTTGCCAGTCGGAACCCGAGGTGCATATGCTGTTGCAGGCCTTGCGGGCGTGCAGCCGGATTGCCTCGGCCGCCGTGCTGCACCTTGAGGAGGCCATCGTCGCCCCGGCGGAGATGCTGCCCTATCTCGGCCGGGGCAGGCACGACGGCCGTGAAGGCAACCTTGCTTACCACAACAGCCTGATGGTGCAGTTCTGGTCGGCTTTGGCGACGCGGGACGTGCGGCTGATGACGCATGTGCTGGGAACGCATTTCCCCGACCGGCTGACCAACGCGACCTATGCCACCTACATCCGCTGCCACGACGATATCGGCTGGGCCGTCACCGACGAGGATGCGGCGGCGGTGGGGGTGTCGGGACATGGTCATCGGGCTTTCCTGTCCGGGTTCTACGAGGGCACCTTTCCCGGCACTTTCGCAAAGGGCGCGCTGTTTCAGGTCAACCAGGCGACGGGGGACAAGCGGATTTCGGGGTCGTTCGCCTCGCTGGCGGGGCTGGAGACGGCGGTGGACGAGGCGGGGCGCGACCTTGCGGTGCAGCGGATCCTGCTGGGACATGCGCTGATCGCGGCCTGGAGTGGCATTCCCCTGATCTACATGGGCGACGAGCTGGCGCTGACCAACGACTACGGCTACCTCGACGATCCCGACCATGCCCATGACAGCCGCTGGATCCACCGCCCGCGGATGGACTGGGCGCTGGCCGAGGCGCGGCAGGGGGCGGACACGCCGCCCGCGCGGGTGTTCCGGGGGACGAAGACGATCCTGGCCCGCCGCCGGGCGACCGGGGCGCTGCATGCGGGCCATCCGCTGCGGGTGGTGTCGTCAGGGAACCCGGCGGTGCTGGCGTTCCAGCGGGTCGCACCCACGGGGACCGTGCTGGGGCTTTTCAACTTCACCGAGGGCTGGCAGAGCCTGCCTGAGGCCTGGGCCCGGGCGCTGGGGGCGGGCCGGCTGCATGATGCCCTGTCAGACGCACCGGTCACCCCGCATCACGGGCAGATCGCGCTGCCGCCCTATGCGCGGGTCTGGCTGACCTGAGCGGGTGCTGTCCCCGCGTGGACGGATTTTCGGTGCCAATGGACTCAAGGGGTTGGTCGCGGGCGTTTACGATTGGGTAACCAGAGTGGCGGTGCGCTGCAGCACGGCCTACGCCCGGGTCTGACGCCGCGCGCCGAAGATCGCGCTGCCGACGCGGACATGGGTGGCACCTTGGGCGATGGCGGTCTCGAAATCGCCGCTCATCCCCATCGACAGGCCAGCCAGCCCCTGATCCGCCGCCATCCGCGCCAGCATGGCGAAATGCGGCTGCGAGTCCTGATCTTCGGGCGGGATGCACATCAGGCCGACGGGGGACAGGTCCATCGTCCGGCAATCCCGCAGGAAGGCGGCAAGGTCGCCCGGCAGGACGCCGGCCTTCTGCGGCTCCGCCCCCGTGTTCACCTGCACGAAAAGCTGCGGCAGAGCGCCGCGCGCCTGGCCGAGGCTGGCCAGCTTCTGCGCCAGCGAGGGCCGGTCGAGCGTGTGGATCGCCTGGAACAGATCGACGGCGACCTTGGCCTTGTTGGTCTGCAAAGGGCCTATCATGTGGAGTTCGACCCCGGGGAACCGGTCCCGCCAGGCAGGCCATTTTTCGCCGGCCTCCTGCACATAATTCTCGCCAAAGAGGCGGTGACCGGCGGTCAGCACCGCCTGCACCCGATCTGCGGGCTGCAGCTTTGACACGGCGATCAGCCTGACCGCGCCTTCGACCCGCCCTGCCGCCCGTTCCGCCGCGCGGATGCGGGCGACGATGTCCGCCAGTGCCATGCGCCGCTCTCCTTTCGGGGCAACCTAACCGCGCGTGCAGAAAAGAAAAGAGCGGGCGCAAGGCCCGCTCTTTCCCGGTCGTCCGATCTGGAAGGATCAGAACGAGAAGTTGATGCCGAGGTCGGCGTAGGTCTGGTCGTTGAACCCTTGCTGGATGGTGCCGGCGATGGTTGCGCCGCCCAGGTCGTAGTTCGCGCCGATACCGATGGCGTAGTCGTTGGCATAGGTCACGTCCGAGTCGACGCCCGAAAGGAAGGCGCCGAGGCCGACGCCGCCGGCCAGCTTGGTGTTGCCGTAGATGGTCACGGTGGTGTCGTTCTCAGCACCGTTTTCACCGATGACCTGCAGACCGACATTGGTCATGTCGTTCATCGCGTATTCGCCGAGCAGGGCATAGACGTCATAGTCGGCAATGCCAGCGGCGTTCGACACATAGCCGGCACCCAGCTTGAACGCGCCAGCGGTGTAGTCCAGCGCGATGCCGGTTTCTTCGCTGTCGGTCGACACGGTCTGGTCGTAGTCGATGTAGGACACGCGGGCGACCAAGCTGCCGACGCTGTAGCTGGCGAACAGGCCGATGCGGTTCGCCTGACCAGCGGCATAGGGACCGGAGTTGTAGGAGTCGTAGCTGAACAGCGAATACGAACCGGTCGTCGACGAGATGAAGCCGAGTTCCGCGTTGTACAGGGTGGCCAGCGAGTCGAACGCGGTGTTCGCGTTGCCGATTTCAAAGCGGAAGCCGGCGGTTTCGGCGTAGAGCATCGCGGCGTTCAGCTCGGCTGCACCTTCGGTAGTGTCGTCGACCGTGTCGCCATTGTCGTATTGCAGACGCACCCGACCACCGAACTTGACGCCAGAGTCAGTCTCGGTCATCGCGTCGATGTTCAGGCGCAGACGGTAGGACAGCAGGGTGTCGCTGCCAGCAACTGGGTCATCGGTGTAGACGAGACCGAAGCGGCCCGTGCCGCTGAGCGTGATTTCGGCAGCGGCCATGCCAGCGAAGCCGATCAGCGCGGTCGAGGCCAAAAGAACCTTTTTCATGTTTTCCCTCTTTCTTCAAGGTAAGCCCGCCGCAGGGGAATCCGCAGGGGAATGAACGGTATTTCCACCTTGCCGCCCCGGATTGCAACGATGGGGAGGTGCAGGGCAGAAATCGGCAGAAAATTGGTGCAGCAAAGCCACAGGTGCGGATTGCCCCTGCCGCGGACCGGCTGCCGACGCCGCAGCCCTGGGCGTGAAAGGCCTTGGCAGGCATCGGTGCCTCGGCTAGACAGCAGCAGGGATACGAAGGATGGCCGGATGATCTTGCATCGACTCGCACGCGCGGCGCTGATTACCGGGCTGGCTTTCTCGCTGTCGGCTTGCGGTATCGGCCTGTTCCAGAAACGTGGCCAGGCGCGTGTCGAGGACGGGACTACCCCGCCGCGCGCTGCGGCGACGCGGCAGATCGCCGAGGAGAGCAAGGGTTCGTCGATCATGGACCTGTTCCGCAAGTCGGACGACCCGAACACCACGGTCGAGGTCAACAAATACATCTGGCAGGCCAGCCTTGAGGTGCTGAACTTCCTGCCCATCGAATCGGTCGATCCGTTCACCGGGGTCATCGTGACCGGCTATGGGCGGCCTCCGGGCGGCGGGCGGGCCTATCGGGCGACGGTCTATGTCCAGGATCCGGCGCTGGACGCGCGCAGCCTGAAGCTGGCGCTGCAGGGCCAGGGCGGGGCCTCGGTCGCGCCGGAAACCGTGCGGGCGGTCGAGGATGCGATCCTGACGCGGGCGCGGCAGTTGCGGGTCCGCGACAGCAGGCTTTAGGCGAATCGCAGGGGACGCGGCCGGGAGGGGGTGGACCTTTCCGGGCCGGCATGTGTAATTCCGCGCGGAATTCCGCATGAGGCCCGCAGATGTCGCGCTATGACCCCGCCGTGATCGAACCCAAGTGGCAAGCCGCCTGGGACAGGGCCGGGGCCTTCACGGCGGTCCGCGATCCGTCCCGGCCGAAGTATTATGTCCTGGAGATGTTCCCCTATCCCTCGGGCCGCATCCACATGGGGCATGTGCGCAACTACACGATGGGCGATGTGGTGGCGCGCTATAAGGCCGCCTGCGGGTTCAGCGTGCTGCACCCGATGGGCTGGGACGCCTTTGGCATGCCGGCCGAGAATGCCGCGATGGAGCGGGGCGGGCATCCCAGGGACTGGACCTACGGCAACATCGCCGACATGAAGGCGCAGATGCAGCCCCTGGGCCTGTCGATCGACTGGAGCCGCGAGTTCGCGACCTGCGACCCGGAGTATTACGGCCAGCAGCAGGCCCTGTTCATCGACATGCTGGCGGCGGGGCTGATCACCCGCAAGGCGGCCGTGGTGAACTGGGATCCGGTCGACATGACGGTTCTGGCCAACGAGCAGGTGATCGACGGCAAGGGCTGGCGGTCGGGGGCTGCGGTCGAACGGCGCGAGCTGGTGCAGTGGTTCTTCAAGATCAGCGATTACTCCGAGGAGCTCTTGTCGGCGCTGGACGGGTTGAAGGACTGGCCGGAAAAGGTGCGCCTGATGCAGGCGAACTGGATCGGCAAGTCGCGCGGGCTGCAGTTTGCGTTCCAGACGGTGGCGGCTCCGGCCGGGTTCGAGAGGCTGGAGGTCTATACGACCCGGCCCGACACGCTGATGGGCGCGTCCTTCGCGGCGATCAGCCCGGATCACCCGCTGGCCAAGGCGCTGGAGACGGACCCGAAGGTGGCGGCCTTCGTGGCGGAGTGCCGGAAGGGCGGAACGAGTGCCGAGGAGATCGAGACGGCCGAGAAGATCGGCTACGACACGGGGATAAGGGTAAGGCATCCGCTTGATCCGGCTTGGGAATTGCCAGTCTGGATCGCGAATTTCATCCTGATGGATTACGGCACGGGGGCGATTTTCGGCTGCCCGGGCCATGACCAGCGCGACTTCGACTTTGCGCGCAAGTATGGGCTGCCGATCCCGCCGGTCTTTGTCGCCGAAGGGTCAGACGAGGCCGCCCTGACTGAGGCATTCGTGCCGATGAAGTCCGAAAAGGTCCGCTATGTGCGCGGCTTTGCCGGGAACGCGGTGCAGACGGGCGACGAAGGCGTGGCAGCCGCCATCGCTCATGCGGAAGCCAACGGCTACGGCAAGGGCGTCACCAAATTCCGCCTGCGCGACTGGGGGCTGAGCCGCCAGCGCTATTGGGGCTGTCCGATCCCGGTCGTGCATTGCGCCACTTGCGGCGTGGTGCCGGAGAAGAAGGAAAACCTGCCGGTCGAGCTGCCCTATGACGTCAGTTTCGACAAGCCCGGCAACCCGCTGGACCGCCACCCGACATGGGCCGCGACGGCCTGCCCGCAGTGCGGCGCCCCGGCCAAGCGCGAGACGGACACGATGGACACCTTCGTCGATTCGTCCTGGTATTTCGCCCGCTTCACCGCGCCGCGCGCGGCGACTCCGACCGTGGCGGAAGACGCCGACTACTGGATGAACGTCGACCAGTACATCGGCGGGATCGAGCATGCGATCCTGCACCTGCTTTACTCGCGCTTCTTCGCCCGGGCGATGGTCAAGACCGGGCATCTGCCGCAGAAGGCCGTCGAGCCGTTCAGCGCGCTGTTCACCCAAGGCATGGTGACGCACGAGATTTACCGGTCGCGGGACGCGCAGGGCCGCTCGGTCTATCACCTGCCCGAGGACGTTCTGCGCTTCAACATCAAGAACGAAGCGGTGGCCTTCCTGAAGGTCGATCACCAGACCGACCTGTCGGAACTCAGCGAGAATCAACTGCAGGACCTGCTGCTGGAGGCGGCCGGGACGCCGGTCGAAATCGTGCCCTCGGCGAAGATGTCGAAGTCGAAGAAGAACGTCGTCGACCCGATGAACATCATCGCCTCGTTCGGGGCCGACACCGCGCGCTGGTTCGTGATGTCGGACTCGCCGCCCGAACGCGACGTGGAATGGACCTCTTCGGGTGCCGAGGCCGCTTTCAAGCACCTGTCCCGCGTCTGGAGCCTCTGTGACCGGATCGGCCAGATGCCTGCCGACCACAAGGGCGACGGCGACGGTGATGCCGATATGGCCAAGGCCACGGCCCGCGCCATCGACGAGGTCACGAAGGGAATCGAGAGCTTTGCCTTCAACAAGGCCATCGCCTCGCTTTACGCCTTCACCAACACCTTGAGCCGCGCCAATGCCTCGACCCCGGTGATGAAAGAGGCGATCCGCACGCTGGCCAGGCTGATGTCGCCGATGACCCCGCATCTGGCCGAGGAAATCTGGGCGGCGCAGGGCGGTCGGGGCCTGTGCGCGCAAGCCCCCTGGCCCAAGGCCGACCCTGCTCTCCTGATCGACGACACGGTGACGCTGCCGATCCAGATCAACGGCAAGCGGCGCGCGGAAATCAGCGTGCCGAAGGACATGCCGGCAACGCAGGTTGAAAAGCTGGCGCTGGCGGACGAGGATGTGGTCAGGTTCCTTGCCGGTCAGCCGGTGAAGAGGATCATCGTCGTCCCGGGCCGCATCATCAATGTCGTCGTCTAAGGTCAGCCCCACCAGCGAAGGGTGCCCCCCCACCCTGTCCCTTCCCCAGAGTGGGGGGAGGGGACCTGTCGCGCATGGTGCCGGAAGCATCCCTGCAGCCAGAGCGCCTTCTTCTCCCAGCGTGGGGGAGGGATGGGGTGGGGGGGCCCCGGTCGACCGGCTATCTCGCCGCTTCCTTCTGATCGCCCCCCTTGTCCTTGCTGCCTGCGGCTTCACCCCGGCCTATGCCCCCGGCGGCGCTGCGACAGCCCTTCTGGGCACGGTCTATGTGCAGGATCCGGGCGACAGGAACGGCTTTGACCTGGTCGAGCGGCTGGAGGAACGGCTGGGCCGCACCACCGAAACCCTGGGCGTGGGCTTTACCGCCGACAACCAGATCACCCGCTACAACCTGAAGGGCGTGATCGACTACACCCTGACCGACCGCGCCTCGGGCGCGCGGGTGACAGGGGGGCGGGTGCAGAACTTTACCGCCTATTCCGCGACGGGATCGACCGTCGCCGGGCTGGCGGCCGAGGAAGACGCGGGCCTTCGGCTGATGCGCATCCTGGCTGACCAGATCGTCGTCCGTCTGGTCGCGGCCTTGGCAAGCCAGCCATGATCCTGAAGGGGGCCGAGGCCACCCGCTATGCGGCCAAACCCGATCCGGCGCGGGCGGGTCTGCTGCTTTTTGGCGCCGATGCGATGCGGGTCGCGCTGAAACGGCAGGCGGCGATCGCCGCCCTGCTCGGCCCTGCAGGCGAGGCCGAGATGCGGCTGACGCGCATGTCGGGGGCCGACCTGCGCAAGGATGCCAGCCTTTTGCTGGATGCGATCAAGGCGGTAGGGTTCTTTCCCGGCCCCCGCGTGGCCTTTGTCGAGGACGCGACCGACGGGCTGGCCGAAACCGTCGCGGTGGCCCTGCGGGAGTGGCGGCCGGGCGACGCGGTTATCGTGGTCACGGCGGGTGGGCTGACCGGCAAGTCGGCGCTGAAGACCCTGTTTGAAAAGCACCCTTCGGCAGTCAGCATCGGGCTTTATGACGACCCTCCGGGCCGGGAAGAGATCGAGGAGGCGCTGCGGATTGCCGGACTGCGGGACATCGACCGCGAGGCGATGACCGACCTCAACACGCTGGCGCGGGCGCTGGATCCGGGGGATTTCCGGCAGACGCTGGAGAAGATCGCGCTGTTCAAATATGGCGACCCCTCGCCCCTGAGCCCCGCGGATGTCGCGGCGATGGCTCCGGCCACGATCGAGGCCGAGGTCGATGATCTGATCGACGCGGTGGCCGAGGCGCGGGCCAATGCCATCGGCCCGCTGTTCCGGCGGCTGGAGGGTCAGGGTGTGCTGCCGGTCACCATCTGCATCGGGGCGCTGCGGCACTTTCGCATCCTGCATGCGGCGGCGACCGATCCGCAGGGGCCGGGGGCCGGCATCCAGCGGGCCCGGGTCAACTTCAGGCAGAAGGATGCGATGGGACGGCAGGCCGGGCAATGGGGGGTTCGTGCGCTGGAAACCGCCGTTGGCGTGCTGCTGGACACGGACCTGACGCTGCGCTCGTCCAGCCGCGCCCCCGGCATGGCGCTGATGGAACGCGCGCTGATCCGCATCGCCATGTCGCGGCGATGACCATGGCGGCCGGACCGGCACCGATCGAGGCCTTTCTTGCACCGCTGGTCCGGATCACCCGCCGGAAACGGGACATCGACGGCCTGGTGTTCTGGGGCGGGCCGGAAGGCTGGCCGGACCAGCCGTCCGAAGCCCTGGCGGCAGAGGAGATCGCCTTCTATGCCGAGGGGCTGCTGCTGGAAGGGTTCAACATGGACTGGACGCTGGTGGCGGATGCCGCGGGCGCCGTCGACCATCTGCGGCTGTGCTTCTGGCAGGACGGCCCGCCGCCTCCGGTGCCGCCGCCGGGGTGGACCGGGCTGGAGACGGGGCGCTGGGGGCCGGGCGGCTGAGACCGCGGCGGACAGTGACCGCACGCCCTGCGTCGGAGGACAGTTCTTGCATTTCGGATCATTGCCGGATCAGATAGACTGCAGGTCCTATCGTGGTTTCCGATGGCATTCACCTTGCGCCAGTTGCAGTTCTTTGTCGCCGCCGCCGAAGCCGGTTCGGTCTCGGGCGCGGCTCGGGCGCTGTCGATCAGCCAGTCCTCGGTGACCGAAGCGATCCGTGGGCTGGAGGATGACCTGGGCGTGATCCTGTTCGACCGGCAGGCGCGGGGGATCCTCTTGACGCACAAGGGGTCGGCCTTCCTGCGGCATGCACGGCAGATCCTGGCCGATGTGGCGACGGCGCGGACGACATTTCAGGTCGAGGCGAAGACCGCACGGGGCCGCCTGTCCCTGGGGGTGACCAGCCTTGTTGCAGGCTATGTGCTGTCGGACATCCTGCAACGGTATCGCCGCGCCTTTCCTCAGGTCGAGCTTAACGTGATCGAAGACAGTGGCGACTACCTGCAGCACCTGCTGATCGGGGGCGAGCTGGATGTGGCGGTCCTCTTGACCTCATCGGTGCATGACCGGATGGCGCTGAATGTCGAGACGCTGCTGGTATCGCCCTACCGGCTGTGGCTGCCGCTGGGTCACGCGCTGGCCCAGCAGGAGAGCATCACGTTGGAGGAACTGGCGGGACAGCCGCTGATCCAACTGATGGTGGACGAGATCGAGGAATCGACCCGCCGCCTGACTGCTGCCCTGCCGGTCAAGCCGCAGATCGCCTTCCGCACCCGCAGCGTCGAAGCGGTGCGCAGTCTGGTGGCGACGGGTGCGGGTCTGGCGATCCTGCCCAGCCTCGTCTACCGGCCCTGGTCGCTGGAAGGCGACCGGATCGAGATCCGCGATGTGTCGGGCGATCTGCCATCGGTGCAGGTGGGCCTCGCCTGGCGCAAGGGCGCGCCGCTGACCGGCCCCGCGTCGAATTTCATCCGGTCGGCGCAAAGCACCACGGTGCTGCGGCCGGGATAGTGCGCGCGCGGCCGCGGCCTGCGACCGCAAGGGGTTCGGCCCGGGCAGACCCTGCGCGTCCAGCCGCAGACGGCCGGTGTTCCCGAGCACCTTCACCGATGCGACCAGCAGCATTCGGGCCAGCACAGACGCAGCCCGTGGCGTCGGGCATGAAAGAGGAACCGAAACCGAGCGTTCCGCCGGCTTCATCGGTAATGCCGATATCAGGCTTCAGTTTTTTGTCCTTGTGAAAGTTTCAGGGCGACATACGGTCAGGGGAAGTCCGCCAGAACGGACCCTCTGCGCATGCAAGAGACAACCAACGGGAGCCTGCCATGACTCATCTCAAACTGCTGGGAACCACGACGCTTGCCCTATTGACCGGCCTGTCACCCGTCCTGTCCCAGGTCGCCGAAATCGGTCCGCCGGAAGGCCAGGTGAACATTGTCGCCTGGCCGGGCTATATCGAGCGCGGTGAGACCGACAAGGCCTTCGACTGGGTGACCAAGTTCGAGGCATCCTCGGGTTGCAAGGTCAACGTCAAGACCGCCAACACCAGCGACGAGATGGTGGCGCTGATGAACGAAGGCGGGTTCGACCTGGTGACGGCCTCGGGCGATGCGTCGCTGCGGCTGGTGGCGGGGAAACGGGTGCAGCCGATCAACACCGCGCTGATCCCGTCCTGGTCCACGGTCGACGACCGGCTGAAGAACGCAGCCTGGCACACGGTTGATGGCGTGAACTACGGCGTCCCCTACATGTGGGGGCCGAACGTGCTGATGTACAACACCGAAGTGTTCAAGGAACCGCCGACCTCATGGAACGTGGTGTTCGAGGAAATGACCCTGCCCGACGGCAAGACCAACAAGGGGCGGGTGCAGGCCTATGACGGCTCGATCTATGTGGCCGACGCCGCGCAATACCTGATGGCGACCAAGCCGGAACTGGGCATCACCTCGCCTTACGAGCTGAACGAGGACCAGTACAAGGCTGCGCTGGACCTGTTGCGCCAGCAGCGCACGCTGGTCAGCCGCTACTGGCACGACGCCTTCATCCAGATCGACGACTTCAAGAACGAGGGCGTGGTCGCGTCCGGTTCCTGGCCGTTCCAGGTGAACCTGCTGAAGGCCGAAGGGCTGCCGATCGCCTCGACAATTCCGAAGGAAGGGGCGACGGGCTGGGCTGATACCACGATGATGGCGGTCGACGCAGCGAACCCGAACTGCGCCTATCTGTGGATGGAGCATACGCTGTCGTCCAATCTGCAATCCGACCTTGCGGTCTGGTTTGGCGCCAACCCCAGCGTTCCGGCGGCCTGCACCAACGGTTCGGGCATGTCGACGGCGGAAAGCTGCGCCGCCAACGGGATGCAGGATTTCGACAAGATCCGGTTCTGGACCACCCCGGTGTCGAACTGCTCGCAGGGCGACGGGGCCTGCGTGCCCTATTACCGCTGGGTCAGCGACTACATCGGGGTGATCGGCGGGCGCTGATTGCACCATCGTAGGGTGGGGTTCAACCCCACCTGTTCCTGCAACGGTGGGGTTGAACCCCACCCTACGGATACTCCATGACCCCCGCTGTCGAATTTTCCAACGTCTCCCGCCATTTCGGCCCCGTGCGCGCCGTCGATGACGTGGACCTGACCATTGCCGAGGGGTCCTTCTTCGCCATGCTCGGCCCCTCCGGGTCGGGCAAGACCACCTGCCTGCGGCTGATCTCGGGGTTCGAGAAGCCCACCGGCGGCACGATCCGCATCTTCGGCGAGGATGTGTCGGCCACCCCGCCGCATCTGCGCAACGTGAACACGGTCTTTCAGGACTACGCGCTGTTCCCGCACATGCAACGGGTCGCGCTGGCCCGGGCGCTGGTGAACGAGCCCCGCGTTCTTCTGCTTGACGAACCCCTGGGCGCGCTGGACCTGAAGCTGCGCGAAGCGATGCAGGACGAACTCAAGGCCTTGCAGAAGCGTCTGGGGCTGACCTTCGTCTTCGTCACCCACGACCAGCACGAGGCGCTGTCGATGGCCGACAGCCTTGCCGTGTTCAACGAAGGCAGGATCGCCCAGATCGGCACGCCGCAGGACATCTACGACCGCCCCGCCACCCGGTTTGTCGCCGATTTCGTCGGCTCCTCGAACGTCCTGCCCCCCGACATGACGCGCAGCCTTGGCGGACCCGCGCAATGGGCAAGCCTGCGCCCGGAGGCGACCCGCCTGGCCGCCACGGGCCCGCTGAGCGGCACGGTCACCGCGCTGCGCTATCTGGGGTCCGGCACCCGCGTGCTGATCGACGCGAACGGCACCGAGATCGCCGCCATGGTCCCCGCAGGCGAGCCGGTTCCGGCCGAGGGGGCCGTGACCGCCATCGCCTTCGAGCCCTCGGCCCTGCACCTGATGGGGGCCAGTTGATGCGCCGAGCCTTTGCACATTTCATGTCCGCAAATATCCCCGCCGGAGGCTCCGCACTCTCCACCCCACGCAATGCCCGGCATGGAAGCGCCCGGAATCTTTGCTTCAAGATCTTTGCCGGTCGAAGGGCGCGCGGATGACCCGCTCTGCGATCCTGCCCGCCCGTGGCCCCGCCGACCGGCTGACCGCGATCTTCTGGCGGCATCCGCGTGTGCTGCTGGCGATCCTCCTCACCCCGCCGCTCGTCTGGCTTGGCGTGGTCTACCTCGGCTCCCTCGCCGCCCTCCTCCTCCAGTCCTTCTATTCCATCGACGAATTCTCCGGCGTGGTGAAGGAAGAGTTCACCCTGAAGACCTACGGCGAGCTGCTGCGCCCGTCGAATTTCGACATCCTCGTCCGCACCGTCAGCATAGCCGCTGCGGTGACGCTGGCCTGCGCCATCCTCGCCTTCCCGGTTGCCTACTACGCCGCACGCTTTGCCAGGGGCCACTGGAAGGCGGCGTTCTACCTTGGCATCATGCTGCCTTTGTGGTCGAGCTACCTTGTCAAGGTCTATGCCTGGAAGCTGATCCTTGCCAAGGAGGGCATCCTCGGCTGGACCGCCGAACAGACCTATACCGGCTGGATCATCGACGGTCTCCTCTCGATCCCGGGGCTGGAGGGATCGTCGCTGTCGACTTCCCCCATCGGCACCTTCATGGTCTTCGTCTACATCTGGCTGCCCTACATGATCCTGCCGATGCAGGCCGCGCTGGAGCGGGTGCCGAATTCCATGCTGGAAGCCTCCGCCGACCTGGGTGCGACGCGGGCGCAGACCTTTCGGACGGTGATCCTGCCCCTCGCCTTGCCGGGGGTCGTCGCCGGGTCGATCTTCACCTTCTCGCTGACGCTGGGAGACTACATCATTCCCCAGATCATCGGCAATTCCGCGAACTTCATCGGCATGGCGGTCTATCAGCTGCAGGGCACCGCCGGGAACATCCCGCTGGCGGCGGCCTTCGCCGTGGTGCCGATCGGGATCATGCTGGTCTATCTTGGCCTTGCGCGGCGGATGGGGGCCTTCGATGCTCTCTGACCGCTCGCCCCTTTCCCTCCGCGCCGCAGCCATTGGCGGGCTCCTGTTCCTGCACCTGCCGATCCTGCTGATCTTCCTCTATGCCTTCACCACCGAGGAGCGCAGCTTTCAGTTCCCGCCGCCCGGCCTGACAACGCAGTGGTTCGGCGTGGCCTGGAACGACCGGCCCGACATCTGGCCGCCTCTGTGGCTGTCGTTGAAGGTCGCGACCATTGCCACGGCCATCGCCCTTGTCCTTGGCACCCTCGCGGCCGCCGCGATGACCCGCAGCGCATTCTTCGGGCGCGACCAGATCAGCCTTCTGATCCTTCTGCCCATCGCGCTGCCCGGCGTCATCACCGGCATGGCGCTGCGGTCGGCCTTCGGGGTCATGGACATCCCGTTCAGCATCTGGACCATCGTGCTTGGCCATGCCACCTTCTGCATCGTCATCGTCCACAACAACGCCGTCGCCCGCCTGCGCCGCCTGTCCGGCGGCATCCTGGAGGCCAGCGCCGACCTTGGCGCGAACGCGTTCCAGACCTTCCGCCACGTCCTTTTGCCGAACATGGGCACCGCTCTTCTGGCCGGCGGGATGCTGGCCTTTGCCCTGTCTTTCGACGAGGTCATCGTCACCATCTTCACCGCCGGATCCGGCACCGGGTCCAAGACCCTGCCGATCTGGATGCTGGACGAGCTGATCCGCCCGCGACAGCGCCCGGTTACCAATGTCGTCGCCATCCTGGTCTTCGCGACCACATTCTTCCCCATCCTCGCAGCCTACTACCTGACCCGCGGCGGGTCCGAGACCGCCGGCATGGGCAAATAGGGAGATTTCTCATGGACACGCTGACCAAGATCGACACCGCCCTGCTGATCGGGTCCGGCTTCGAGGCCGGGCAGGAGGCGCGCGAGCCGATCCTGAACCCCCGCACCGGCGGGCTGATCCTGGAGGTGCCCGAAGCCTCGACCGCCCAGATCGACCGGGCGGTGGCCGCGGCGCGCAAGGCCTTCGAGGGCTGGTCGCGGACAACACCCGCCGAACGCTCGGCCGCGCTCCTTACCATCGCCGACCGGATCGAGGCCGAGGCGGATGCCTTCGCGGCCCTTGAGGCCTTGAACTGCGGCAAGCCGATCAATGCGGCCCGCAACGACGAAATGCCGGCGATCGTCGATTGCTTCCGCTACTTCGCGGGCGCGGTGCGCTGCATGACCGGCACAGTGGCGGGCGAGTATCTCAGCGGCCACACCTCGATGATCCGCCGCGATCCGGTGGGGGTGGTGGCGAGCATCGCGCCCTGGAACTACCCCCTGATGATGATGGCCTGGAAGCTGGGCCCCGCCATCGGTGGCGGCAACACGGTGGTGTTCAAGCCCTCGGAACAGACTCCGCTCACCGCGCTGAAGCTGGCGCATATCCTGGCCGATGTCCTGCCGGACGGCGTGGTGTCGGTCGTGGCGGGGCGCGGCCAGACGGTGGGCAGCTACCTGATCAACCATCCGCAGGTGGACATGATCAGCCTGACCGGGGACGTGGCGACCGGCAAGAAGATGCTGGATGCCGCCGCCAAGACCGTGAAGCGCACGCATCTGGAACTGGGCGGCAAGGCCCCGGTGATCGTGTTCGACGATGCCGATGTGGGCGCGGTGGTCGAGGGGCTGCGGGCGTTCTCGTTCTACAACGCCGGTCAGGACTGCACCGCAGCCTGCCGGGTCTATGCCGGGAAGAAGGTCTACGACACGCTTGTCGCGGATCTCACCTCGGCGGCGTCGTCCATCGTTCTGGGGGCGGAGGACGACGCCACCAATGAAATCGGTCCGCTGATCAGCCAGCGCCAGCGCGACCGGGTGGCGAGCTTCGTCAACCGCGCGCGGGAGCTGAACCATGTTCAGGTCACGACGGGCGGCGAGGCGATGGACCAGGGCTTCTACTACCGCCCCACCGTCGTCGCCGGGGCCAAACAGGACGACGAGATCGTCCGGCGGGAGGTCTTCGGGCCGGTCGTGTCGGTCACCCCGTTCAGCGAGGTGGACGACGCGGTCACCTGGGCCAACGACAGCGACTACGGGCTGGCGAGTTCAGTCTGGACCCGCGACGTGGGCCGCGCGATGGCCACGGCGGCGCGGCTGCGCTACGGCTGCACCTGGATCAACACGCATTTCATGCTGACCAACGAGATGCCGCATGGGGGCCTCAAGCAATCCGGCTACGGCAAGGACATGAGCGCCTATGCGCTGGAGGATTACACCGTGGTTAGGCATGTGATGGTGAAGCATGGGTGAGGGGGAAGCGCCACTGCTTGGGCGCTGCAGATAGGCCGTAGTTGCGGCACTACGATGTCGCACCCTTGCCCGATTTGTCCCGCGACAAATCGGGCCGCGCCTGCCTGCCCCTGGCAGGCGCGTTACCGCGCCCGCCCAGGCAGCCGCGCCCCGATTTTCAAATGCCAGGACCTGCACAACACCCCTTGGCCTGCGGCTTGCGCCTTCGGCCAACTGCCCGGGTGACTGTCCACCGGACAGTCACCTTTTCGGGCAGGCGCTCCATCTTGACGGCCGGAGCTTGCTTGACGGAAGGTGCTTGAGCGGACGCACCGTCAAAACCGCTCCGCCCGCAACACCTCCGCGTCCGTCACCCCGATCACGCCGATATGCCGCTCCACCACCGCGTAAGCCGCTTCCAGCAGAGCATCCAGCCGCTCGGGCCGGATCAGGCACACCACGGCGACCATGCCGCTGCGGCCGACCTGACCCTCGCGGGTCCAGCGGCCGGACCGGCCCGAGCCGCCGAGGACCGGCAGCACGGTGAACCCCGTCACCCCCGCCTTCTCCAGCGCCTGGGTCAGGCGGCCCTCCATCGGGGCCTCGATGATGATTTCCACCCGTTTTGCCTTGTGCGTCTGCATGTCAGCCCCCCACCGCCTGCGCCACGGCCACCCATGCCGGAATACCGATCACCAGATTGAACGGGAACGTCACCCCCAGGGACAGCGTCAGATAGATCGACGGGTTCGCATCCGGCAAGGCCACCCGCATCGCCGCAGGCACGGCGATATAGCTCGCCGACCCCGCCAGCACCATCATCAGCGCGACGCCCCCGGTCGAGAGCCCCAGAAGGAGCCCCGCTGCAAGACCAAAGCCCGCCCCCACCACAGGCATCACCAGACCAAAGGCCAGGACTCCAGCCGTCAGCACACCCTTCGCGTTCCGCATCCCCCGCCCCGCGACCAGCCCCATGTCCAGAAGGAACAGGCACAAGACCCCCTGGAACGGGGCGACGATGAAGGCCTCGATCCGCTGCATCCCCGGATCGCCCGTGACCATCCCGATCAGGAACGACCCGACCAGCAGGACGATGGAGCCGTTGAGCAGGATCTCGCGCCAGAGGTCGGCGTCCATCTTCTCGGCCCGCCCCCCCGAGCGTGTGGCCAGATAGAGCGCCGAGATGATCGCCGGGGCCTCCATCGCCGCGGCGACGGCGACCATGTAGCCCTCGGCCACCAGCCCCGCGCCCTGCACGACCGACGAGCCGGTGACGAAGGTCACGATCGAGATCGACCCGTAGTGCGCCGCCACCGCCGCCGCATCGGTCGCCGACAGCCGGGTCATCGCCTTCAACAGCGCGAAAGCCACGAAGGGGATGACGAAGGACAGCACGACCCCCGCCGCCAGCGCCGCGATCAGCCGCGCGTCCAGCCCGTTGTCGGCGACCGCGACGCCGCCCTTGAAGCCGATGGCGAAGAGAAGGTAGATCGACATCCCCTTCGCCACCGCCTCGGGGATCGTCAACTCGCTGCGCGCCAGAGCCGCAGAGAGGCCCAGCGCGAAGGCAAGGATCATCGGCGTCAGAAGGTTGGCGCTTGCCAGCTCCAGCACGTCCTGCATGTCTGTCCCCCGTTTTCTTCCGGTATGCCACCCCCGGCAAAATGCGCAAGCCTTGCGATCACTGTCCTGTTTTGTTCTTCCCCGACTCAGGCGCCCCTGCTACAGATGGGGGCATGACCCTTCATACCCCCAAGATAACGGGCGCTTCGGGCCGCCCGGTGATCCGGCAACTGGACGAGGCCGCGATCAACCGCATCGCGGCGGGTGAGGTCGTGGAACGTCCCGCCAGCGCCGTGAAGGAGCTGGTGGAAAACGCGCTGGACGCGGGTGCCGCCCGCATCACGGTGGATATCGCCGATGGCGGCAAGACCCTGATCCGGGTCACCGATGATGGCTGCGGCATGACGGCCGAGGATCTGCCGCTGGCCCTGTCGCGCCATGCGACATCGAAGATCGACGGCTCGGACCTTCTGGACATCCGCAGCTTCGGCTTCCGCGGTGAGGCTTTGCCAAGCCTCGGCGCGGTGGGTCGCCTGACCATCATCTCGCGCGCGGGCGGGGGGGCGGCACAGATCGCCTGCGAAGGCAGCCGCATGTCCCCGGTAAAGCCCGCAGCCCTGACCCGGGGCACGGTGGTTGAACTCCGCGACCTGTTCTTCGCCACGCCTGCCCGGCTGAAATTCCTCCGCTCCGACCGGGCCGAGTTGCAGGCGGTTACCGAGGTCGTCCGCCGCCTTGCCATGGCCGAGCCGCAGACAGGCTTCACCCTGCGCGACGTCAGCGGAGGCGAGGCGCGCAGCCTGTTCCGCGCCGACCCGGCCAGTGGCGATCTTTTCGACGCCCTGCATTCCCGGCTGACCTCGGTGCTTGGCCGCGACTTCACCGACAACGCGCTCAAGATCGACGCCGAGCGCGACGGGTTGCGCCTGCAAGGCTATGCGGCCCTGCCGACCTACTCCCGAGGCTCCTCCGCCCAGCAATACCTTTTCGTCAATGGCCGTCCGGTGCTGGACCGGATGCTGTATGGTGCCCTCCGCGCCGCCTATTTCGACGTGTTGTCCCGCGACCGCCACCCCGCCGCAGTCTTGAACCTGATCGCCGATCCGCAGCGGGTGGATGTGAACGTGCATCCGGCGAAGGCCGAGGTGCGCTTTCGCGAACCCGACGCCGCCCGCAGCCTGATCATCACCGCGCTGAAGTCGGCGCTGACCGGGGCGGGGCACCGCGCTTCGTCCACCGTGGGGGCGGCCACCTTGCAGGCGTTCCGTCCGGTGTATCAGATGGATCGCCCCAGCCAGCAAAGCCTGTCCCGCGCCTTCGCCTTCCAGTCCCCGGGCTTTGCCGAGACCCTCCAGGCCCCCGCTTTCGCGCCGCCCGGCGAGGAGAAGGCGCAGCCGCACGACGCGCATTTCGGGGAGCATCCGCTTGGCGCCGCCCGCGCGCAACTGCATGAAAACTGGATCGTCGCCCAGACCGCCACGGGCATCGTCATCGTCGACCAGCATGCCGCGCATGAGCGGCTGGTCTACGAGCGCCTGAAACGCCAGCACGCCGAAACCGGCATCCGCGCCCAGGCCCTGCTGATCCCCGAAATCGTTGACCTCTCCCCCACCGATGCCGCCCGCCTGTCGGACGCCGCGCCCGAGTTGGCAAAGGTCGGGCTGGTGCTGGAGCCCTTCGGCGGCAGCGCCATCGCCATCCGCGAAACCCCCGCCGTTCTGGGCGAGGTCAACGGCGCGGCCCTCCTTCGCGACATCCTCGACGAACTTGCCGATCAGGGCGACAGCCAGCTTGTCCGGGCGAAGATCGACGCGATCCTTTCCCGAATGGCCTGCCACGGCTCGGTCAGACCAGTTGCGCCCCGAAGAAATGAACGCCCTTCTGCGCGAGATGGAGGCGACGCCCCTTTCCGGCCAGTGCAACCACGGGCGGCCCACCTACGTTGAACTGTCCCTGCATGACATCGAACGGCTGTTCGGGCGGCGATGATCACCTTGTTCGGCCAGACCTATGCCTGGAACGACCCCGAGGTGCTGGTCCTTGGGGGCCTCGTCACTGTGCTCCTCGGCTTTCTTGTCCTGATCCTGCGCAGTGTCAGCCGCTCGGCCACTGCCGCCGAGCCCCTGATGCGCGAAATCGGCTGGCTTTCCAGTCGCTTGCAGCAGTTGGGCGACGGACAGGAACGGCTGGCCGGGGGGCTGCATCATGTGTCCGAGGCGCAGGCGGTCAGCCAGACCGCGATGCTGCAGGTGATGGAACAGCGGCTTGCCGAAGTGCAGCGCCAGATGACCGAGGCGCTGCATGGCACCTCGACCCGCACGGCGCGGTCGCTGGGGGAACTCCAGACCCGGCTGGAAACCATCGACAAGGCGCAGGCGAATATCGAGAAACTCTCGGGCAACGTGCTGTCGCTGCAGGACATCCTGTCGAACAAGCAGACGCGCGGGGCCTTCGGCGAAATCCAGCTGCATGACATCGTGCAGAAGGCCCTGCCCGCCGATGCCTACACGATGCAGGCGACCCTATCGAACGGCAAGCGCGCCGACTGCCTGATCCACCTGCCGAACCCCCCCGGCCCCATCGTCATCGACGCCAAGTTTCCGCTGGAGGCCTATGAGGCGATCCGCCGCGCCGACACCCCCCGGCTGGTGCAAGAGGCGGCGCAGGCGATGCGCACCGCCGTCCGCGCCCATATCCGCGCCATTGCGGAAAGATACATCCTCGAAGGCGAAACCGCCGACGGCGCGCTGATGTTCCTGCCGTCGGAAGCCGTCTACGCCGAGTTGCACGCCAACTTCCCCGACCTCGTCCGCGAGGGCTTTGCCGTGAAGGTCTGGATCGTGTCGCCCACCACCTGCATGGCGACGCTGAACACGATGCGCGCGGTCCTGAAGGACGCCCGCATGCGCGAACAGGCCGGCGCGATCCGCAAGGAACTGGCGCTGCTTTACGGCGATGTGGAACGGCTGGGTGTGCGCGTGGAAAGCCTGGACCGCCACTTCGGGCAAGCGGCGAAGGATATCGAGGACATCAAGATCTCGTCCGAAAAAGCCGGCAAGCGCGCCCGGCGGCTGGACAATTTCGACTTCGAGGAGCTGGCCCCGGACAATCCGGTCAAGGTGATCGGGGCGGCGGAATGATCCACCTCACCCCCGCCGACTACAGCCGCCAGCCCTGGAAGAACGGGCGAGGGCTTACGACCGAGCTTTGGCGGCTGGACCGCGATGGGCAGCTTCTGGTGCGGCTCTCGCGTGCGGCGGTGATGGAGGATGGGCCGTTCTCGATCTTTCCGGGGATCGAGCGGAACCTGACGGTCCTTTCTGGCCCGGGTTTCCGGCTGACCGGAGACGGGCTGGACCTGCGCTGCGAGCCGCTGGTCCCCGTGGCTTTCCCCGGCGATGTCCTGGTCACGGCGAGCGCGACAAACGGCCGACACAGCGAGGATTTCAACGTGATGACCGCGCGGACCCTGCCCTGTCCGCAGGTGCGCGTCGTGCGGGACGAGACAGTGGCTGAGGGCGGTCGTCTGGCGCTTTACGCCGTTGGCGCGTGCCGGATCGACGGCACCGATGTCGCGCCGGGCGACCTGGTTCTGAGCGAAGGCCCCGCGCGGCTGCAAGGCGATGGGGCTGTCATCGCGGTCCGCCTGCGCGGACTTGACTAGATCGGGATGATGTTTGCTGGAAACATCATCCCGATCTCGATTGTTAATGGTCGCGTGAGTGACGCGGAAAACCGGATTCCAATTTTCTTCATCCCGCTTTCAGCCCAGACAACGCGTCGAGGGACCGGCGCTCAGATCCGGAGCAGCGGCTGCGCCAGGCGCGGGATCAGCCCCCGGAACCGCAGCGGTGCGTCCGTCGCCGCCAGACAGATGCAATCCTGCCCGGCCAGCGCGACCGGTGTGTGTTCCATCTCTTCGTCGGCAATCTCGATGTCGCCGCGATCGAACCGGTCATTTGCGTCGGCGAAGGCCCCTTGCAGGACCAGCGTCAGCTCCGTTCCCCGGTGGCCATGGTCTGGCACCGCGGTTCCCGCCGGTATGAACAGCAGCCGGGCCGAGGCATCCCTGGACGTGGGCAGGATCGCCTGCTTCACGCCGCCGCCAACACGCCGCCAGCGCACCGAGGCAAGATCGCCGCCGACATAATCGGCAAGCGGCGCCGGGAAGATCCCGACGGATCGCAGCGGCTCGGACCGGGTTGCCTGCGGCAGGCCATCGAGCCGCTCTAGCGCCTTGGCCAGCGCACCCTCGCCCAGCGCGATTTCGTCCGCCTCTTCCAGCAACGCGCCGCCCAGCGTGTCGAAGGCAGCCGCCCGCGCCCGGCAGTCGTCGCAAAGCGAGACATGCGTTGCCACGACCAGGCTGAAAGCCTCGGGGAGCGAGCCGGCCGCATAGGCGGTGAGAAGCTGGTCGGAAAGATGGTGCCGTATTGTCATGTCCGTCGTCGTCCTTCAGGTCATCTCGTGGCGCAGTTTGTCCAGCGCCAGTCGTATCCGCGATTTTATCGTCCCAAGCGGCAGGCCGGTCTCGGCGGCAATCTCGCTGTGGGAAAGCTCGCCGTAGAAGGCGCGCTCGATCAATGTCCTCTGTGGACCGGGCAGGGTGGACAGCGCTCGCCCCAGCCGCTCCGTCTCTTGCTGGGCCTCCATGACCTCGGCCTGATCCGGCTCTGGCGCTGGTCCCCAGTCCAGTTCTTCCGGCTCGGCCCGGCGCGCTTTCCTCAACGCGTCGATCCTCCGGTTGCGGGCGATGGTGTAGACCCAGGTCGCCACGCTTGCCCGCGCCGGATCGAACAGATGCGCCTTCTGCCAGAGCGTGGCCATCACGTCCTGGGCGCATTCCTCGGCCAGCGTCGCCCCGGCGCCAGACTTCATCAGGAACGCCTTCACCCGGGGGGCAAAGTGCCGGAAGAGCTGCGCAAACGCCGCCCGATCCTGATCGTCGCGCACCTTCAGCAGAAGGGCTGCCCAATCGGTCTCGTCCACTGCCTTCGCCAACGACCCTTCCCTCAACCGGCGCACATTGAAACCGCCAGGCGCAGCCACAGGAGGCGGGCGTCCGACAAGGTCCGTCATGGCGTCTTTGGTGGCGTCAAGCATCTTATTGAGTGTTACGCAAGCAGGATCAGTTTGGATCACCTGACCGGCGCAGCGGTGCAGCGGTGCAACAGGTCAAGGACACCTGTCACCTTTATGTGACGAGAGACGGTCGGCCCGGATGTTAGGCTGGTCCGACAGGTTACTTTCCGCCACCTTGGCCCGAAGCTGGCCGCAGAGAGGGGAACGCCGCGCTGATCCGAACAGGCCCGCGGCGCGTAAGACTGCAAACACGGGAAGGAAACTGCCGAAAATGCCGTTCGAACATCTGGGACAAGCCCCGCGCCGCATCGCTGTTGTCGGGGGGGGCATTTCTGGCATGGCGGCGGCGCATCTTCTGGGCGAACGGAACCGGGTGGTTCTTTACGAAGCCGAGCCGCGCCTCGGCGGCCATTCCCGGACGGTGATCGCGGGCAGGCGGAAGGACCAGCCGGTCGACACCGGCTTCATCGTGTTCAATCGGGTGAACTACCCGCGCCTCGTGCGGCTGTTCGACAGGCTCGGGGTGCCGACGGCACCCAGCACCATGTCCTTCGGGGCCTCGATCCGGGGCGGGGCGCTGGAATACGGGCTTGCCTCGGTGGACACGATCTTCGCCCAGCGCAGGAACGCCTTTTCCCCGCGCTTCCTGCAGATGCTGACCGACATCCTGCATTTCAACCGCAACGCCGAGGCGATGGCAGGCGATCCCGCGATGACCATCGGCGAGCTTCTCGGCCGCCTGCGCACCGGCCGCTGGTTCCGTGACCACTACATCACGCCGTTCTCTGGTGCGATCTGGTCGACGCCGACCACCGGCATCCTCGACTTTCCGGCGCAGGCCCTGGTGCGGTTCTTCCGCAACCATGCGCTGATGGATTACGACGGCCAGCACCAGTGGTACACGGTCAAGGGCGGCTCGATCGAATATGTCCGCCGCCTGCAGGCCGCCATGACGGCGCAGGGCGTGGACATCCGCACCGGCACGCCCGTCGCCTCGGTCCGCCGAGAGGCCGGGTCGGTCTTCATCCGGGCGGTCGGCGCAGAGCCGGAACTGTTCGATGACGTGGTCTTCGCCACCCATTCCGACATCTCCCTGCGCCTCTTGGCCGACGGAACGCCGGCCGAGACACAGGCCCTTGCCGCGATCCGGTTTCAGCCCAACGAGGCGGTCCTGCATGCCGACCCCACGCTGATGCCCCGGTCCCGCAAGGTCTGGTCCTCCTGGTCCTACGTCGAGCCGAAGTCCGGCCCCGGCGACCGCATCGATCTGACCTACTGGATGAACTCGCTGCAACCGATCCCAGAGGACGATCCGCTGTTCGTGACCCTGAACACGACCCGCCCGATCCGGGACCATCTGATCCATGACGTGACGACCTTCCACCACCCGGTCTTCGACGTCGCGGCATTCGCCGCGCAGGACCGCCTGCGGCTGATGAACGGCAGCCGAAACACCTGGTTCTGCGGGGCCTGGATGCGGAACGGCTTTCACGAGGACGGCTTTGCGTCGGCGGTGGATGTGGTGCAGGCAATGGCCGAACGCCAGAGCCTGCGCCTGGTCGCGTGATGCAGGTCCAGCGGATCCCGGCGGAAACCTTCCACGGTCGCAAGGGCCCGGTGCAGAATGCCTTCCGCTATTCTGTGGATTATCTCCTGCTCGACCCCGCGAGGGCGAACGGGCCGGCGCTGTTCTCGCGCAACCGCGGGAACCTGATGTCGCTGCAGGACACCGACCACGGCGGCACCCCCGGACAGGGAACCGGGGCGGACTGGGCGCGGGCTGTGCTGTCCCGGCACGGCCTGCCTGCCGACCGCCTGCTTCTGCTCGCGCAGCCCCGCCTTCTGGGCCATGTCTTCAACCCGGTCGCCTTCTGGCTGTCCTACGACCACGTCGGCCACCTGCGCGCGGTCATCGCCGAGGTCACCAACACCTACGGCGACCGTCATTCCTATCTTTGCCACCGCGAGGACCGAGCGCCGATCCTGCGCGAGGACGCGATCAAGGCGCAGAAGATCCTCCACGTCTCGCCGTTCCAGCCCGTTGCCGGAACCTACACCTTCCGCTTCGACATCCGCCCCGACCGGATCGGCATCTGGATCGACTACACCACGCCGGGCGGCGGCCTTTTCACCAACCTGATCGGCCCGCGCCTGCCCCTGACCAACGCCGGAATCATCGCCTCGGCCCTTCGCCGTCCGTTCGGCTCGCGCCGTGTCCTGGCGCTGATCCACTGGCAGGCGCTGAGGCTGTGGTGGAAGAAGGTCAAGTTCCACAACCGCCCGACGCCCCCTGCCGAAGACGTCACCCGATGACGCCCGCCCGCTGGGAAAGCGACATCGCGCCGTTCGTGTCGCCGAAGATCCCCACCAGAGGCACGTCCGAGCCGGTTGCGCGCCCTTCGCGCGCAGAGGCGAGACAGAAGGCGTGCGCGGAACGCGCTCCAGACAACAGCCGCCGATGACCCCCCGTCTGCCCGCCTGGTCGCTGTTCGCCGCGCTGATCGCCATGGCGGGCCTGCCGATCTATATCCACGCGCCGAAATTTTATGTCGACCAGTACGGCACGCCGCTTGCCGCGATGGGCTTCACCCTTGCCGCGCTTCGGTTGATCGACGTGGTGCAGGATCCCCTGCTTGGCTGGCTTGCCGAGTCGACCCGCCCCCGTCGCCGCGCCACCATCGCGGTCGCCACCGCCCTGATGGCCGCGGCGATGGCCGCGCTGTTCGCCGTCCCTCCACCCACCGCGCCGCTTATCTGGTTCGCGCTCTCGCTGATTGTCCTCTTCTCGGCCTTCTCCTTCCTCACCATCTGCCTTTATGCCGAGGGCGTGACCAAGGCCTCGACCCTTGGCGCGCAGGGTCATATCCGCCTGGCGGGCTGGCGCGAGGGCGGATCGCTTCTTGGCGTCAGCCTTGCCGCCACCGCCCCGGTCGCCCTGGCCAGTTTCACCGCCCACCCCCTTGCCGCCTTCGCCATGGTCTTTGCCGCCGTCGCGCTGGTCGCCACCCTTGCCATGCGCCGCGAATGGCTGGGCACCGCTGCCGCGCCCACGCCGAACCCGGTCGACCTTTTTCGCCCGGTTCTCGCCGATCCGCTGTCGCGCCGCCTGCTGGTGATCGCGCTTTTGAACGCAGCCCCTGTGGCGGTCACCTCAACCCTGTTCCTGTTCTTCGTCGAAAGCCGCCTTGCGGCCCCCGGCTGGGAAGGCCCGCTCCTGCTGCTCTTCTTTCTCGCCGCCGCGCTGTCCACCCCGATCTGGAGCCACCTCGCGCGGCGGCATTCCCCGCGCGCCGTCCTCCTGGCCGCGATGAGCCTGGCCATCGCGGCCTTTCTCTGGACGCTGGCGCTTGGTCCCGGGGATCTGATCGCCTTCGCCCTGATCTGCGCGGCATCGGGTGCGGCCCTTGGTGCCGACCTCACCCTTCTTCCGGCGATCTTCGCGCAGCGCCTTGCCCAGACCGGGACGTCCGAAGCGGCCGCTTTCGGCCTATGGTCCTTTGTGTCGAAACTGTCGCTTGCTTTGGCCGCCCTGACGATCCTGCCCGCACTGGACGCAGCGGGCTTCCGCCCCGGCGCGACAAACAGTTCCGCCGCCCTGCTCACCCTGACACTGATCTATGCCGGGCTTCCCTGCGTATTGAAGATATCAGCCATTGCACTTCTTGCCCGGACCAGCCTGCCCATGCCTGTCAAGGATACCGTCCGATGACCCCGATCCTCGCCGCACTGCTTGGCGCTTTGACCGTCCTTGGCGTGATTGCGCTTCGCGCGCGTTTTGCCTCGTTCACGGCGCAACGGCCCGCGGACTACGCCAGCGGTCCGGCCTTCGACCTTCGCCGGCATCTGAACGGTCCGCTCGCCTGCGACGGGGTGATCTTCGGGCCGACGGGCCGGGTGACCTCGCGTTTTGTCGCGGACATGGAGGGGCGCTGGGAAGGCTCGACCGGAACGCTTTCCGAGGAGTTCCGCTATGACAGCGGCAGCATCCAGCACCGGGCCTGGACGCTGGCCTTGGGCGAAGGCGGCCGGATCATTGCCACCGCACCCGACGTGGTCGGTCAGGGCGAGGGCCGGGTTGCCGGGTCCGGCGTGATGCTGCGCTACCGCATCCGCCTGACGCCCGAGGCCGGGGGGCATGTGCTCGACGTCGTCGACTGGATGTATCTGATGGAGAACGGCACGATCATGAACCGGTCGCAGTTCCGCAAGTTCGGGATAAAGGTGGCCGAGCTGGTCGCCACCATGCGCCCGGTCGAGAAACCTGCGACCCTGGCGCTTGCCGCCGAATGAGAGAGTTCCGGGGCAGGCGCTACTGGCTGGTCGGTGCGTCTGAAGGCCTGGGGCTCGCGCTTGCCCGACTTCTTTCCGAAGCTGGTGCAGAGGTCATCCTCTCTGCCCGCAGCGAAGTCACCCTGAAGACCGCCGCGGCAAGCCTGCCCGGACCGGCCACGATCCTGCCCGTCGATGTGGGCTCCACGGACAGCGTCAGTGCCGCCGCCGCGCAACTCCCCGACCTTGACGGGATGGTGTTCCTGGCGGGTGTCTACTGGCCGATGCGGGCCCAAGGTTGGGACGCGAAGGCTGCCGAAGCGATGGCCGACATCAACTTCACCGGCTGCATCCGCGCGGTGGGGGCGGCCCTTCCCGGCATGGTCGCCAAAGGCCGGGGACATGTGGTGATCACCGGATCGCTGTCGGGCTTTCGCGGCCTGCCCGGGACCATCGGCTATGCCGCGTCCAAGGCCGGGACGATGGTGCTGGCGGAATCGCTTTACGCCGACCTGCGCAAGTCCGGGATCGCCGTGCAACTGGCCAACCCCGGCTTCATCCGCACCAGGCTGACCGCAAAGAACGACTTCACCATGCCCTTCATCATGGAACCCGAACGGGCGGCGCAGATCATGTTCCGCCACATGCAGTCGGGCCGGTTCAAGGTCAGCTTTCCCACCGTTTTCAGCTGGCTTTTCCGGGGCGGGCAGGTCCTGCCGGACTGGCTGTATTACCGGATGTTCCCGCCGAGGGGCTGATCCCGCAGCCGCCGTGCGGCCAGCCAACTGGCCAGCGCCATCATCCCCGCCGTGGCAAGGCACAGGGGCAGCCCGCCGATCTGATAGCTGAGGCCCGACAGCAGCGTCCCGATCAGCCGTCCCGCCGCATTGGCCATGTAGTAGAACCCGACATCCCGCGTGATGCGTTCCGCCGATCCGTAGGCGAGGATCAGGTAGGAATGCACGGACGAGTTGACCGCAAAGACAAAGCCGAACAGGAGGAGACCCGCAATCAGCGTGGCGGTCAGCCAGGCCGAAGGCCCCCCCGCCGCCAAGGCCGCCCCGGCCAGCAGAAACGGGATCGGCACCAGATAACCCGCCCAGCGGATCGCCTTTCGCACGGTATCGGCCTCGGCCTGGCCCTTCGCCCCCAGCAGGCGCGGGGCAAAGGCCTGCACCGCGCCATAGGCGATGATCCAAAGCGCCAGAAAGCCGCCGATCAGAAAGAATGCCTCGCGGCGACCTTCGGGGGTGCCATCGGACAGGACCGCCTGGAAATAGACCGGGAGGCCGACCACGAACCAGACATCCCGCGCGCCGAACAGGAACATCCGCGCCAGCGAAAGCCGGTTGACGCGCGGGTCGTTCGACCGCCAGCCGGCCCAGGCCTCCTCTGCCTTCATCCGCCCGGGCAGGCCCGCAGGCAAGAACCGGACCACGGCCAACAGGATGACCGCCAATACCCCCGCCATGCCCCAGACCGCCGCCTCGAACCCCGCCAGCGCCAGCAGGGCCGCGCCCAGAAAGAACCCGAGCCCCTTGACCGCGTTCTTCGATCCGGTCAATGCCGCGACCCAGCGGAAGAGGCCGCCCGCCTCGGTCGGAGCCAACAGCTTCACCGCAGATTTCGACGACATCTTCGCCAGATCCTTCGCGACCCCCGACACCCCCTGCACCGCCATAACGAAGGCGACCGAGGCGGCAACTCCCCACCCTGGGTCCAGTTGCGCCAGCGCCGCCAGGGCTGCGATC
The DNA here is from genome assembly GCA_002280405.1 of Rhodobacterales bacterium 32-66-9. Lineage (GTDB taxonomy): Bacteria > Pseudomonadota > Alphaproteobacteria > Rhodobacterales > Rhodobacteraceae > Tabrizicola. The sequence goes on from NCDY01000041.1 coordinate 34,879, forward strand.
TGCAGCGCCAGCCCGCCATACAGCGTCGCCGCGAGGCCGAACCGTGCCGCAAGCCATCCGGCGGCAAGATTGGTCACGATCCCCGCCAATTCATACAGCAGGAACAGCCAGGCCAGCTGGATCGGCGAAAATCCCAGGCTGTTGAACTGCAGCAGCACCAGCATCCGCAACGCGCCGTCCGACAGCATGAAGGCCCAGTAGGCCGCCGTCACCGCCGCGTAGGCGCGCAGGGGGTTCGGCACGCTCACAGCGACGCCGCCACCATCCGCGCGATATCGGCCAGCCGACAGGCATAGCCCCACTCGTTGTCATACCAGGCATAGATCTTCACCTGCGTGTCGTTGATCACCATGGTCGACCGCGCGTCGATGATGGACGACCGCCGATCGTTGCTGAAGTCGGAGGACACAAGGGGCCGCGTCTCATATCCCAGGATGCCCTGCAGCGGTCCCTCTGCAGCCACGGCAAACAACCGGTTCACCTCTTCGACTGTCGTCGCCCGCGCCACCTCGAACACGCAGTCGGTCAAGGAGGCGTTAAGGAGTGGCACCCGCACCGCATGGCCGTTCAGCCGCCCCTTCAGCTCGGGATAGATCAGCGTGATCGCCGTCGCGCTGCCGGTCGTCGTCGGGATCAGGTTCAGCAAAGCCGACCGCGCCCGGCGCATGTCCCTGGCCGGGCGGTCCACGATGGTCTGGGTGTTGGTCACGTCATGGATCGTGGTGATCGACCCGTGCTTGATGCCCAACGCCTCATGGATCACCTTCACCACTGGTGCCAGGCAGTTCGTCGTGCAGCTTGCCGCCGTCACCAGCGCCTGCGATCCGTCATAAAGCTGATGGTTCACCCCGTAGACCAGGTTCAGCGCCCCGCCGTCCTTGACCGGAGCACTCACCACCACTTTCCGCGCTCCCGCCGCAAAGTAGGGCGCGACCTTGGCGGCGGACTTGAAGACGCCGGTGCAGTCGATCACCAGATCGACGCCCATTTCGGCCAGCGGCAGCGCGTCGATGGTCCTGTCATGGCAAAGCCGGATCGTCTGGCCTCCCAGCACCAGCAGACCGTCCCCCGCCGCGACCGGAGTCCGCCAGCGGCCATGGACCGAGTCGAACTCCATCAGCAGCGCATGTTGTTCGGCATCGCCTGCAGGGTCGTTCAACAGCACGATCTCGCCCGCGGCCCCGGTGTCGATCAGATCGCGCAGGACCAGCTTTCCGATCCGGCCCAGGCCATTCAACGCAATCCGGGGCATGGCTCAGGCCTTCTCGGCGGCATGGGCTTCGGTGCCGATGTCATCGACCCGGGTTTGTAGCGACATCCGGCTCAAGGCGTCGAACGGCAGCGCGACAAAGGCCGCGATCCGGCGACGCAACGCCGCATAGGTCTGGACGAAGACCAGCGCCTTCTCCGCCTCGGTCCCCGTCGCCTTGACCGGGTCCGGCAGGCCCCAGTGCCCGGTGATCGGCTGCCCCTGCCAGGGCGGACATTCCTCCGCCGCCGCCGCGTCGCAGACGGTGAAGACGAAGTCCATCACGATCGAGTCCGGCGTCTGGAACTCGGACACATGTTTGGAGCGCAGGCCGGCAATGTCATGGCCATTGCGCCGCAAGACCTCCAGCGCGAAGGGGTTCAGCGTGGTTCCAGGGCGATACCCGGCGGAGAACGCCTGGAACTTCCCCCGTCCCAGATCGCGCAGCAGCACCTCGGCAAAGATCGACCGGGCCGAGTTGCCCGAGCAAATGAAGAGCACGTCAAAATCGGTATCCCGCATGGCGGCGTCCTTTCGGTGGGCAAGAAGAGGGGCCAGAAGATCAGGCCGCGCCCGGCCCACATCCAGCGCCAGATAGCCGATCAGCGCCTCGGCGGCGTCCAGATCGACGGAGTAGAACAGCGACCGCCCCGCCCGGGTGACCTTGACCAGCCCCGACCCCGTCAGGTCCGCCAGATGATGCGACAGCGTGTTGGCCTTAAGCCCCAACGCCGCCGCGATCTCGGTCGGCCGCACCCCCCGCGGCGCGAACCGCATCAAGAGACGGAAAGCCGCCAGCCGGTCGGGGTGACCGAGGGTGGCAAAGGCTTGCGCGGCACGATTCTGTTCCATATTTCCCGAATGCTGGAAATAACCGCCCACATCCAGTGAAGGTTTGATGACAGTCAGACCATACGCGCGACCCGTAGGGTGCGCATTCATGCGCACCGCCTTGCCCGCGCCGGTTCACTTGCCCTTAACCGCTTCTGGCGGATAGGATTCCGAACGGGTCAGGAGGCCGCGCATGTCGGACCGGGAAGTGAGGCGCGGGATGATCGAACGGACCCATCCCAAGCTGTCGGTCGGCGCACAGTGCCGCCTGCTGTCGATCTCACGGTCGTCGTTTTACTACGCGCCACAGGGTGAAACTGCCCTTAACCTCGACCTCATGCTGCTGATCGACAGGCAGTTCCTGGACACGCCGTTCTACGGCGTCCGCCAGATGACCTGGCACCTGCAGAACGAGGGCCATGCCGTGAACGAAAAACGCATCCGGCGGCTGATGCGCCTTATGCGGTTGATGCCGATCTACCAGAAGCCCGACACCAGCAGGCCCGCGAAGGGCCACAAGACCTACCCCTATCTGCTCGGCGGGCTGCGGGTGGACCGGCCCAACCAAGTCTGGTGCGCTGACATC
>NCDY01000042.1 GCA_002280405.1 Rhodobacterales bacterium 32-66-9
GGGCAAGGCCTGCGAGGCCTGCGGCAGCTACGACCTGCGGATGGTCGAGGGGTGCCTGACCTGCGGGTCGTGCGGGCACTCGAAGTGTGGTTAACAAATTCTTGTTGTGGCCGCCAAGCTTTCAAGCACGAAATCTAGTAGGAGATCCAAATATTTCGGTTGAAAAGAATAGGGCCAGCTATAAGCTGACCCAGTGGCCTAGTGGCAGAATGGTCATGCACCAGGGGTCGCAATCTGGGGGACGTCAGTTCGATCCTGACCTAGGCCTCACTTCTAACTCTGGCCCCGGTTTTTTCGGGGCCTTTTCTTTTTTTCACTATGCCCAGTGGACGCCTGAGATTCAACAAGAAATTACAACAGCTTAGCGCTGAGAATTTTCGAGTCCCGCCAATGGGTTAACTGGACCATGCCCCACTTTCCGCGATTCTGGAAAGCGATATTTCGTGATCGGCGGCCAGTTATCCCCCACATTTTGGGGTTCGCGGCAGCGAATCGAGTCTGTGCGCGATGCTTAGTGGGCCGTGTTACTGCTTAACGTCCGCTACTCCACTCGCCCGCACGCCGAAATCCGTCAGGTGAGGCACATAGTCCTCTGGCCCCGCCATCATAAGCGCGGAGAAGGAAAGGCACTGCCTTTCCCCGCGCTGTTGCACAACGGTGACGCAAGACCGGTTCAAACAAGAGCAACACCGTCCTGCCCCTGCCCGGGCGGGGGAGAAGCCCCCGCCGAGGGGCGGGCGGGGGCTGGACGGAGGCTTTGGGCCTCCGCCCGGTCCCTTCGGCTGAACGTGGGAAGTGGCAGGGGCGATGGCCCCTGCCATATCGGGCTGTGGCCTACTCCACCCCATTCGCCGGCGCCACGAAGTCCGTCAGGTGGGGCACTTAGTCCTCCGGCCCCGCGCCGCCTTGCGCCAATCGCGTGGTTTGGATGGCCCGTGCTTCTTGGCCAGCCACTCGCCATCGCGACCGGCCTTCACACCTGTGCTGTCGATCAAGAGGTGCAGGGCGCCGATGCCGGGGCGGTAGGGGAAGAGGACGGCCAGGGTCTTTTGGCGGCGGCACAGGGTGCTGAAATCCGACACCGGCCAGTCCAGCCTGGCCAGATCAAGCAGGCTGGCGACCAAACCAGTGGTCTGCCGCAGGGGAAGCCGAAGCAGCGCTTTCAGTGCCAGGCAAGCCTGGATCGCAGCGTCGGTGAAAACCGGCTGACGCCCGCGCTTGCCGGTCGGTGCGGCAAGCCATTGTGTTTGGGGATCGAACCGGATCGACACCGACCCGCGCCTCGCCAGCGCGTTCGCCATTGGGCTCGAACCAATGGTGCCTCAATGGCTCACTGCAGTCGTGCCAGTCCGTGGTGCGGTAGGTCGAGGGCTCCGGTCTGCTCATGCAGCCCGGCTCTCACGCTGGATTCACAAGGTGAACCTTTCATCGCATTTGCGCAACAAAGCCCGTCCGACGAACAAACGATCTTGGTCTATCGGACTCTTCGGCTCGAAGAGTTGCTGTGGTTTGGCGAAGTCAAGTTGCCAGTCCAGCTGCTCCCAGCTCTTCGGGAGGTCAATCCTGTCGACCGGGCCTCGCGTCTCAGCCATGGGTAAACTCCAGTTACTTGCGCAAGTTCAAGCGATAGTCACATGAACAGCGGGTCGTTCCAGTCTCGGTGTCGACGGCAGCGGTCTGCTTCCACCAGTGCCCCACCCCTTAACAGACCCCTAACGCCCAAAGCCAACCCATTGGAATCCCATGCGGCCTCCAGCTGTCCACACGTGGACAGGCCTCAGAGGTTCACATCCACCACCACCCGCCCTTGCACGCCCCCCTGCAGGATCGCCGCCCCGAGCGCAGGCAGCTCCCCCAACCCCACCTCCCGGACCATCGCCTCCAGCTTCCCGACGGCCAGGTCCGTCACCACCCGCCCCCAGGCCCGCATCCGCCGCTCGTAAGGGACCGTCACCGAGTCGATCCCCAGCAGGTTCACCCCCCGCAAGAGGAACGGGATCACCGAGGCGGGCAGCGCCGCCCCCCCCGCCAGCCCCACCGCCGCAACCGACCCGCCGTGTTTCATCTGCCCCAGCACCCGCGCCAGCATCGCGCCGCCCACCGCATCCACGCACCCCGCCCAGGTCTCGGCTTCCAGGGGCCGCTTCACCACCTCTGCCAACTCCGCCCGGGCCACGATCCGCGAGGCCCCGAGGTCGCGCAGATACCCCGCCGTCTCGGCCCGCCCCGTCACCGCCGCGACCTGATAGCCAAGCTTGGCCAGCACCGCGACCGCCACCGACCCCACGCCGCCCGAGGCCCCGGTCACCAGCACCTCGCCCTTGTCCGGCGTCAGCCCGTGCTCCTCCAGCGCCATCACCGCCAGCATCGCGGTGAACCCCGCAGTCCCCACCGCCATCGCCTGCCTTGGCGTCAGGCCCGCAGGCAGCGGCACCAGCCAGTCCGCCCTGACCCGCGCCTTCTGGGCATAGCCGCCCCAATGCACCTCGCCCACCCGCCAGCCGGTCAGAATCACCTTGTCGCCGGGCTTGTAACGCCCGTCCGACGACGCCTCCACGACCCCGGCAAAGTCGATCCCCGCCACATGCGGCCAGGTCCGCACGATCCCGCCGCCATTGGCCGACAGCGCCAGCCCGTCCTTGTAGTTCAGCGTCGAGTATTCGACCGCCACCGTCACGTCGCCGGGAGGCAGCGCACTTTCGTCCAAGTCCCGCAGATGCGCCGCGGCGGCATCGCCTTCCTTCTCCAGAACCAGTGCGCGAAACATTGTCGGCCTCCCTGTCAAACCGCATCAACTGCGCCTTGCCTCGCAGGGATTGTCAACCTGGCACTGCTGCGCCACCTTTCCCCCAAAGGAGACCGCAATGAACCAGGAACACATCGGCTTCATCGGCACCGGCCTGATGGGCCACGGCATGGCGAAGAACATCGTGACGAAGGGCTATCCGCTGACCGTCACCGCCCACCGCAACCGCGCGCCCGTCGATGACCTGATCGGGCGCGGTGCTGTCGAGGCCAGCCTGGAAGACCTCGCCGCGCGCTCGACGATCGTCTTTCTCACCCTTCCAGGCTCGCCCCAGGTGGCGGAAACGGTGGCGAAGATGGCCCCGCACCTGAGGCCCGGCACGGTGATCGTCGACTGCTCCACCTCTGACCCCACCGTCACCGAACGCCTTGCCACCGACCTTGAGGCCAAAGGCGTCCACTTCGCCGACGCCCCCCTGTCCCGCACCCCGAAAGAGGCGTGGGAGGGCACGCTGGACTGCATGGTCGGCGCCGACGACGCGATCTTCACCCGCATCCAGCCCGTCATCGCCACCTGGGCCGGCAAGATCGTCCATATCGGCGGCGTGGGCGACGGGCACCGGATGAAGCTTTTGAACAACTTCCTCTCGCTCGGCTACGCCGCGATCTATGCCGAGGCGCTGGCCGTCGCGGCCAAGGTCGGCATCTCCACCGCGACCTTCGACAGCGTGATCCGGGGCGGCCGGATGGACTGCGGCTTTTACCAGACTTTCATGGGCTACGCGCTGGAAGGCAACCGCGAGGCCCACCGCTTCACCCTCTCGAACGCCCTGAAGGACCTGCGCTACCTGGAGTCGATGGCCAACGCCGCCACCGTCACCACCACGATGGCGAGTGCCGCGAAGAACAGCTTCGCCGGGGCAGTGGCGCAGGGCGGCGCGGGGCCAGAGGACTACGTGCCTCACCTGACGGACTTCGTGGCGCGGGCGAATGGGGTAAGGTAGAGGCTTTACAGCCGCTTGACCCTGTTGCGCAAACGCGATGCGGGATTCACTCTGTGAATCCCGCGTCGTAGCTGGTCGGCACGAGCAGACCGAAGCCCACGACCTACCGCACCACGAACTGGCATGACTACAACGCTGCGCTCGAGAAGCGCGGATCGTTGCTGATCTGGTTCGACCCCGAGACGCAATGGCTGGCCGCGCCGACCGGCAAGCGCGAGCGCCAAGGGTTTCGGGGTCGGTGAGGAGAGGTGCGAGCGCCTCGACCACCGTCGCATGGGCGCGGAGGCGGGTGCGGGAGGTGCGGGGGAGCGCGGGGAAGAGGGTGGCCGAGGCCGCGGACAGCGGTGAAGCGGCGGAGGCCGGAGATGAGGCCGTGGGTGTGGCCATTGCGGGGGGTGGAGAGGGCCCAGACCTCGATCGGGGTGCGGAAGCCTTCGGTCGCGATGGAGTGCTGAAGCAGGGTCAGCGCGGCGGGGTCGAGGGCGGTGCGGTCGCGCAGGAGGGCGAAGGCGTCGATCTGGGCGATGGGGAGGTGGTGGATGGGGGAGAGGGAATCCATGGGGGCGTGCTCTTTTGCGCGGGAGCGAACGCAATCGGGGTTAAGGGGCGGTAAGGCGGGCGGGCGGCTATTCGGCGGGCACCGAGGCGCGACGGGGTTTGAGGACCAGACGCTCGGCCCGGGCGTAGATGTGCGCACCGATGATGCCGACGATGATCGACAGGAACAGGGTCAGCCAGGGCATGGGTTGGCCGAAGACTTTGTTGACGAGCGAGATCATCTGGTAGTGGGTGAGATAGATGAACATGGAGGCGCCGGCGACTTCGGCGATCAGCACCTTGGCTGGGGCGGGGACGGTAAGGGTGCGGATGAAGAGAACGACGGCGATCCCCCCGGCGACGTAGAAGGCGGCGGAGGTCAGCTGCCAGACCAAAAGCACCGAGACGAGGCTGAGGACCATGGCGAAAAGCCGGGAGGGCAGGTCCTTGGCGGCGGCGATGACCATGCCGAGGGCGAAGGTCCATCCGTAGTGCCATGGCGTGCGGTCATAGTTGTAGTCGCCGGTCCATTTCAGCTCGATCAGATAGTCGAGGACGGCGACGGCGAAGAAGAAGATGACGGCGCTGAGCATGGGCCTGGCGGCGAAGGCACGGCGGATGGGGGGGAAGGAGAAGAGGAGGGCGGCGATCAGGAGGATCTGCACATAGAATTCGATGAAGTAGAAGGTGTAGCCCTTGATGGTGGTGGGGTCCTGGTAGTTCGACACGAGAAACAGCGAGGGCCATTCGAACTTGCGGGTGACAAGCTCGAGGAGGACGCCCATCAGGATCGTCGGGATCGCGACATAGCGCACGGTGCCCCAAAGGGTCCGGGTGCTGCCGGAGCGGATGATCTCGGGCAACTGGAAGCGGGCGACGGAGTAGCCGGCAAGCATCACCAGGAAATAGGCTGCACCCCAGTTCGAGGAATAGATGAAGGCCTGGGTGTGCAGCGCCACGATGCAGACCATGAAGAAGGCGCGGGTGAGGGTGACGGTTTCAAGGCGGCGCCAGGCAGAGGTGTCGCCGCCCCTGGCATGATCTTGCAGCTGGGTGACGGTCAGCTTTTCCCAGTCGTCGGGCAGTTGGCCGAAGCGGGCCTCGTACGCCAGGGAGAACTGGATGTAGTGGAGGGAATCGCCGCCAAGGGTTTCGAATGTGTCATCGGGTCCGACGCTTTGGCCGGTGAATTCGTGCTGGAAGAGCGAGCGGACGTCGCTGATCTCGCCCTTGGCACCGGAGGAGGACGGGGGGGCGGTCACCTTGCGCAGGGCGAACTGGTCGGCCAGCACACGGCGCTGGACCTTGCCGGTGCCGGTGACGGGAAGCGCATCGAGCGCCATGACATGCAAGGCGCTGCCGGCGGAAATGCCCATCTCGGCAAGCGCGGCTGTGGCGGCGTCCTTCACTTTCTGCGTCTGTTCCGAAGCTCCGGCGAGGGCGACAAGGATCCCGTCGCCACGCTGCGCGTCGGGAACCTTTGCGACGGCGATCTGTGCGCCGGGTTCAAGGCGGGCGCGGATACGATCTTCCAGCTGATCGGGCACGACTTTCTGGCCGCCGCAGTTGATCAGGTCGTCGGCGCGACCGTCGAAATGAAGGAAGCCATCCTGCAGATGGCCAAGGTCGTTGGTCTGCAACCAGCCCTCGGCATCGGTCAGGTCGTGCAGACCCTGGGCATCGATGCGCGAGCGGGCGACCTGTGGGCCGCGAATGCGGATGCGTCCGTCGGCTGAAAGCTGCACTTCGCCCTGGCCCACGGCGCGACCGACCGAATCGAGCATCGCGTCAGGCGCGTCGGAGATCACCAGGAAGGTGCTGCGCGAGGCTTCGGTCAGGCCGTAGTGCTGCACGATCCGGGCCTTGGGAAACATGTCGCGGATGCGCCGCTTTTCTTCGGCGGTCATCGGTTGCGAGCCGATTTCCATCCAGCGCAGCGCCTTGCCTGCGTCGCCGATGAGCGCAGGATCGGAGAGCAGGATGCGCAGAAGTGTCGGCACCGCGGAAAGCGCGTTGACCTGGCCAGCCCTCAGCATGCGGGCCAGTTCCATCGGATCGAAACCGCGCGGGGGCATGTAGGCCTGACCGCCAACCGCGCTGACCGCCCGGTAGCGCGCCATCCCGAAGCTGAAGGTTGCCGGGACGCCGACATACTCGCGAACCTCGGCGGTCATCTGCATCACGTCGATGATCCGCTCGGTCGTGTAGCCGAGGTTGCGATAGGTCAGAAGGATGCCCTTGGGCAGCCCTTCGGTGCCCGAGGTATAGCTGACCTGGGCGGGCAGGTCGTCGAGGATGACGGGATGCTGCGTGGTGATCCAGCCGGTCTGGCTGGCGGGGTCGATGCAGCGGTCGATGTCGATCCCGGGAAGCTGATCGGCTTGCGCGCTGTCGGAAACAAGGACCAGAGGTCGGCGTGCCGAGTAAAGGCTGAACATCTGTTCGACGAAGGCAATCGAGTTCTTGCGAATGATTGCGGTGGCCTGGAGTCTGCCGAAATCCATTTAATTTCCCTGCAGGGACTTGCCCAAGAAAAGCACGCTGACCCGATCCATAGGCTTCATTGTGGACAAAAATTTGGCTGGAAAACGGTTGTGTGGTGAATCAGTCCATCTCCATGCATCCATTCCAAATCCTGGCCGGACAGGCAAGGCCGCCTTCACCCGCGTCATCCTGTCCGCGCGACAGCCCCGGGCGCGGATCGGGTGGCAAAACCGGCGCGCAGGACATTATCGAGCGCGCGGCGGTCAGAACATCTGCAACAGGCGCTTGAGGTAGTCCAGTTCCTCCAGCGGGCGGGCGAGTTCGCCGGAGCGGCGGCGGATTTCGTCCAGCAGTTCCTGCGCGCGAACATCGGGCGCGTTCTGGACCATGTTCTCGTCCGAACCGATGCGTGCGGTTTCGCCAGAGCGGCGGCCGAGCGGATCCGCGCCTTGCGGATCGGCGGACCCAGCCTGGCGGTCGCCGCCCTGCCCGTCCCGGTTCTGGCGCTGCTCGTCGGCCAAGGCCTGGCCAAACTGCTGCATGCCCTCTCGCAACGCCTCCATCGCCTCGGCCTGACGGTCGAGCGCGCCGTCGAGATTGCCATCGCGCAGCGCCTTTTCGGCGTCTGCCATCGCGCGGCCGGCGCGGTCGAGGTTGCGGCGGCCGTCTTCGCCCTGTGTGGTGCCGTCGCCGGGAAGCTGGCCCTGCTGCAACTGGTTCAGCCGATCGCGCAACTCGCGCTGGCGATCGGTCAGGCTGCGGTCGTCGGGCGCGGCCTGGCCGTCACCCTGTTGCCGGTCCGGACCGCCGCTTTGCCCGTCGCCCTGCCCGTTCCCTGGCTGTTGTCCCTGACCCTGATCCTGCCCCTGCTGTCCACCCTGTCCCTGGTCCGTGCCAGTGCGCGGCACGCCCTGAAGATCGCGGAAGGCATCGTCGGACAGCTGCTGCTGGTCACGCAGCGTCTGGCCAAGCTCGCCCATCGGGCCGTTCTGGCCCTGACCCTGACCCTGCTGGCCCTGCACCACCTGCATGTTTTCCATCAGTTGACGAAGCTGTTGCATCAGTTCGGCGGCTTCTGCGGTCTTGCCCTGTTTCATCAGCTCTTGCAGCTTGTCCAGCATGCCCTGCAGCTGGTCGCCGGACATCATCTGGCCCTGCATCATGTCGGACTGCTGCCGGTTGCCGGGATTGCGCTGCGCCTCTTCGGCAAGTTCGCGCATGTATTCGTTCAGTGCCTGCTGCATTTCCTTCATCAGCTGGTCGATTTCCTCGGGCGAGGCGCCGTTTTTGATCGCCTCCTGCAGCCGGTCCTGCGCGCGCTGCAGCCGGTCGAGCGCATCCCGCAGGTTGCCTTCCTCGACCATGAGGGCGATCTTCCACAGCTTTTCGGCGATGGCGTCGCGGTCTTCGGTGGAGAGGCTGGCCTGTTTCGCCTCAAGCTCGCGCATCAGGACGCGCAGGTGCAGGAAGGCGCGGTCATTGCGGATGAAGCCGTCGGGGCGGTTGGTGACGGCCTTGAGGATCTGCACCGACCGCGGGGCGTTGACCCGGTTCCACAGGATGTCGCGGCGCATTTCGATCAGCGCGGCGGCGAGCGGGTCGAAAAATCGCTTGCCGTGGAGGGTGACCGCATATGGGGCCGACGAACCTTCGTTGCCGCCCGCGTCGGCGACGGTGAAGACCATGGTCACGGGCAGGTTGGCGAAGACATTCTTGGAGAGGTCGTCGACGAGCGTTGCGGCCAGCTCTGTGCGGCTGCCCTTGCGCGGCATCGGCAAGTCGAGGGTGACGGGCGCGATGGCCTCGGGGTCCACGGTCAGGCCGTGGCGGCGATCGACCCGGGCGAGGTCGAGGGTGATCGTGACGCGGCCAGCGACGACGCCATAGTCGTCCGCGGCCTTGAAGCCCTGCTTGAAGCGGCCGTCCGCCTCGCGCACCATTTCGCCGGACACCTCGACGGTCGGGGCGTTGTCGGGGATCGCGGTGACCCGCCATGCGCGGCCGTTCGGGCCGTCGATGGCAACGTCGCCCGAGCGGGTGACGGTCAGGTCGAGCACCCCCTTCATGCCGTTCGGGACGGCGGCGGCAGGGGTGGTTTCGGAAGGCGGTGCCGCTGCAGGCGGCAGGTCGGCGACGGTCTGTGCGACGGTCAGGCTGCCCTCGGGCCCATAAAGGCGGATCTGCAGGCGGGTGCCGGTGGGCAGATCCAGCGTCGGGGCGGTGATGTCGTTGAGGTAGAGCGAGGGTTTGCCGGTATAGGCGGGGGGCTGGGCCCAGGCTTCCCAAGCCGGGCCGCCGGGGGTGGCGAGGGCCGCGCCGGGGGCAAGGCCGGTGACCGAGGCGGCCTTCCAGAACGAGCCGAAGAGGGCGGCCATGACGAAAGCGGTGAGGGCGACATAGCGCAGCGAGAAGCGATCGCGGGAGGAAAGCCTGAGGTCGGGCTGCACCGGGCGGGCCCCGGCGGCGCGTGCGGCCATGCGGTCCTGATGCGCCTGCCAGACGGCAAGCGACGCGGGGTCGCCGGTGCCGATGGCCTGGGTGTCGGTCAGGGCGGCGATCGGGCGGCCGGGCATGGTGGCGTCCAGCCGGTCAAGCGCGTCCATCGCCGTGGGCTTGCGGAAGCGTCTGACGCCATAGGCCAGAAGGATCAGGGCGACACTGCCGACGCCAGCCCCTGCGGCCTGGGCGTAGACGAGGGGGCCAATGTCCTGCACGCCGAAGGCGAGGGCGGCCAGCGTGGCCAGCGCCAGCGACCAGAGCGGCCAGAACGCGCGGGCCAGGCGTTCCGCCCACAGCCCGGCCAGCGTCAGGCGCATGGGCCGGACGAGCGATTTCAGCGGCACCTGTGGTTTTGGTCCGGTCATCTTACCTGCCTGGGACCGGACGATGTGTCACAGCCATGCTGGGATGGTATCGCGGTTGAGGATTTCGTCAAAGCTTGGACGTGCCCGGATGACAGCGAATTGATCCCCTTGGACCAGGACTTCGGGGATCAGCGGCCGGGTATTGTATTCCGACGCCATCACCGCGCCATAGGCCCCGGCGCTGCGAAAGGCGACAAGGTCACCCGCGGCCACCAGGGGCAGATCGCGTCCCCTGGCGAAAGTGTCGCCGGTCTCACATACCTGGCCGACCACGTCGAACTCTTGCCGGGGCGCGCCGACGGGGGGTTCGGCCACCGGGATGATGTCGTGGTGCGCGCCATACATCGAGGGGCGGACGAGGTCGTTCATCGCGGCGTCGAGGATCAGGAAGTCGCGGCCCTCGCCGTGCTTGACGTAGATGACGCCGGAGACGAGCAGCCCCGCATTGCCCGAGATCAGGCGACCGGGTTCGATCTCGATCTCGCAGCCAAGATCGCCGACCGTGCGCTTGATGAGCGCGCCGTAGTCGGTGGGCAGGGGTGGGGCGTCGTTCGAGCGCCGGTAGGGGATGCCGAGGCCACCGCCAAGGTCGAGCCTTGTGATGGTGTGGCCTTCGGCACGGAGGCGGCGGGTGAGGTCGGCGACTTTCAGGTAGGCCTGTTCAAAGGGTTCCAGCTCGGTCAGTTGCGACCCGATATGGACGTCGATGCCGATCACTTGCAGGCCGGGCAGGGTTGCCGCTTCGGCATAGACCAGCGAAGCGCGGGCGATGGGGATGCCGAACTTGTTTTCCGATCTGCCGGTCGCGATCTTTTCGTGGGTCCGGGCGTCCACATCCGGGTTGACGCGGATGGTGATGGGCGCGGTCAGGCCAAGCGAGGTCGCCACTTCGGACAGCGCCCGCATCTCGGGTTCGCTTTCCACGTTGAACTGCCGGATGCCGCCGGTGAGGGCGAGCCGCATCTCGTCCCGCGTCTTGCCGACGCCGGAAAAGACGATGCGGTCGCCCGGCACGCCCGCCGCCCTGGCGCGGAGGTACTCGCCGCCCGAGACCACGTCCATCCCCGCACCAAGATTGCCGAGGGTCTTCAGCACGGCGACGTTCGACAGCGACTTGATGGCGAAGCAGACGAGGTGAGGAAGGGGGGAAAGCGCCTCGGTGAAGAGGCGGTAGTGGCGCGTCAGGGTGGCGGTGGAGTAGACATAGAACGGAGTGCCGACCGCAGCGGCGATGTCGGGGATCGCGACATCCTCGGCGTGAAGGGTGCCGTTGCGGTAGAGGAAATGGTCCATGCGTCACCCCCGTCTGACCGTGCCGTCATAGCCGGGTGGGCACCGGGTGCAAAGGGCGAAATCCGCCGGGTTTCGGACCTTTGGTCCGGATCGGTTTTCACCGGGGGCGCAGCATGTATAGTTGCGCCGGAACAGCGCAGGGCAAGGTCGGGCGATGGCGGTGACGCTGAAAGAGGTGGCGGAACGGGCCGGGGTCTCGCGATCCGCGGTGTCGCGGACCTTTACCGACGGCGCCTCGGTTTCCGCCCGGACCCGCGCCAAGGTAGAGGAGGCAGCGGCCGCGCTGGGCTATGCGCCGAATGCGCTCGCCTCCAGCCTGACGACGGGGCGGACCAAGTTGATCGGGCTGGTGGTGAACAACTTTCACAACCCCCTGATCCTGGAGGTGTTCGACCTGTTCACCAAGGGCCTGCAGGAAAGGGGGCTGCGGCCCCTGCTGGTGAACCTGAGCGATGCGACCGATCCTGCGGCCACGGTGCGGATGCTGCGGCAGTATTCGGTGGATGGGGTGATCGTGGCGTCCTCGACCCTGCCCCCCAGCTTTGCCGAAGGCTTCAAGGGCGCGGGCTTGCCCGTGGTGCATGCCTTCGGGCGCGCCTCGGCGGTGCCGGATGTGCATGTGGTCGGCATCGACAACGTGGCCTGCGGACGGATGGCCGCCGAGGCCCTGATCCGGCGCGGTTATGGCCGGGTGGCGTTTCTGGGCGGACCGCGCGGGGCGACCTCGACGCAGGACCGGGCGGCGGGGTTTCTGGGCACGCTGGCCCGGCATCCCGGAATCGAGGTCAGCGTGAGCTATGCCGAGGACTACACGTTCGACGCGGGCCGGGCCCGGATGCAGCGCCTGCTGGCCGGGGACCGCGCCGAGGCCTATTTCTGCGGCGACGACCTGCTTGCGATCGGTGCGCTGAGCGCGATCCGCGAGGCGGGGCTGGCGGTGCCGCGCGACATCGGGCTGATCGGGTTGAACGACATGGAGATGGCGCGCTGGCAGGTCATCGGACTGACGACGATCCGGCAGCCCGTGGCCGAGATCATCGCGGCGGCGGTCGCGCTGGTGGTGGCGACCATCGAAGCGCCGGACCTGGCCCCGGAGGTCCGGCTGTTCCCGTGCGACGTCGTGGAACGGGGGACCTTGCGGCGGGGTGCCGGCTGACGGTGCGCGCGGCATAAGCGGGGAAGCCCGAGGATTCTCGCGAAAATCTTCGGGCCTCTTGGCCGGGTGGTTGGCTTATCGGAACATCGGCGGGCGGGCGTCGACCCAGGTGCCGCCCGCCTTGGCCGACGCGACGGCAGCGTGGACGGCGGCCATGGAGCGCAAGCCTGCGGGCGCGCGGGGCAGGCCGTCGCGCGTCTTGCCCCGGATCGCGTCGGCAAGGTCGACGTAGATGTTGGCGACGGCCATCGGAAAGCCTTCCGGGTGGGCAATGGCCACGCGGGACAGGCGTTTGGCGTCGTCATGCAGCCCGGATTCGCCCTTTTCCATGATCTGGGTGCGACCACCAACTGGCGTGTAGATCAGCTGGTTCGGTTGTTCCGAGGCCCAGCGCAGCCCCCCGGTTTCACCAAAGACCTGAATGTCGAAGCCATGCTGCCGCCCGATGGCGACCGATGAGGTCCAGAGCCTGCCGACAGTGCCCCGGGCGGTGCGGAAGTTGACCATGGCGTCATCTTCCAGCACGCGGGACGGGATGGTGGAGGCGAAGTCGGCGGAAAGGGTCGAGACCTCGTCGTCGCAGATGAAGCTGGCCATGTGCAGCGCGTGGATGCCGCAGTCGGCAAACTGGCCGGAAACGCCCGCCATCGCCGGGTCATAGCGCCAGCGGACGCGGGGGTTGTCGGCGTCGGCGGCATCGCCGTGGTGGCCGTGGCTGAAGCTGGTCACCACGAGCCGCACGCGGCCGATCTCGCCGGCGCGGACCATGGCGCGGGCCTGGCGGACCATCGGATAGGCCGAGTAGCAGTAGTTCACCGCGCAGATGCGGCCGGTCCGTTCGGCGACGCGGACGATTTCCTCGCCTTCCTCGACCGTCATGGTCATCGGCTTTTCGCACAGGACGTGGAAGCCAGCCTCAAGGAAGGCCTTGGTGATCTGGAAATGGGTCGAATTGGGCGTGGCGACGGTGACGAGATCGCAGCGGTCGGGGCGGTTCCTTTCGCCCGCCAGCATTTCGGTCCAGTCGCCATAGGCGCGGTCGGGGGCGATGCCAAGCGTTTGGGCATAGGCGCGGCCTTCGTCCGGGCGGTGGTCGAGGGCGCCTGCGGCAAGCGTGAAGTGCCCGTCAGCCAGCGCGCCGATGCGGTGGGCCGGGCCGATCTGGCTGCCCATCCCGCCGCCGATCATGCCCCAGTTCAGTTTAGCCATGTCGGTCCGCCTCAAAAGCCGATGGAGGAAAGATAATCGCGGTTGCGGCGCGCGTCGTCGACCGGGCTGACATCGAGCGTCGGATCGCAGTCCTGCTCGACAGTGCACCAGCCCTGATACCCGGCATCGAGAAGGATCCGGCGGACGGCGGGGAAATCGACGTCTCCGGTGCCGAGGTTGCAGAAGATGCCCTGACCGCAGGCCTCGTAGAAGCCGGTGCCTTTGGCGATGGCATCGGCCTTCACCACCGGGTCGATGTCCTTGAAGTGCATGTAGGAAATCCGGTCGATGTGGCGGCGCATGAAGGCCACGGGGTCGAACCCGGCATAGGAATGGTGGCCGGTGTCGAAGCAGATCTTCAGGATCTTCGCATCCACCTCGTCCAGCAGGCGCTCAAGCTCGGGTTCAAAGTCGATGAAACCGGCAGCATGGGCGTGGATGCCGACGGTCAGGCCGAACTCCTCGGTCCCCAGCCGGGCGATGGTGCTGATGCGGTCGCGGAAGGCGGCCCATTCGGCGGCGTCCATCTGTTCGGCGGCCTCGGCGCGGCCGGCCGTGGGGGCGCGGCGGGGCGAGATGCTGTCGATCAGCAC
>NCDY01000176.1 GCA_002280405.1 Rhodobacterales bacterium 32-66-9
CCCGCAAAGCCCAGCGCCAGGACCGCAGTCCGGGTCACCGAATAGCGGGTCAGCATCCGCCGCACCATGCCCTCGAAGCCCATGCCGATCCGCACCGCCAGGGCCGCAATGAAGGCTGTCGCGAAAGCCTGGCCCGAATGGTCGGGTCCGAAGGCAACGGACAGGACCGGATATCCCACCAGCAGCACCGCGCCGGGCAGATACAGCGACCGCGACATCGGCGGCAGATCCTGGAACAGGCTCAGGAACAAACGGACCAGATCGAACGGCGTGCGGTGCATAGGTGACCTCCCTTCGGCTCGCCTTTCGGTTTAGCGATGCTTCAAGGCAGGTCTGGGGCAGAACCCGGCCCGTTGCGGGGCATTCCTGTGGAGACGGTCAGGGTTCGTCCTTCGGCTCCTCGATCATGAACCGCTGCAGGGCCATGAACTGCAACATCAGGAACAGAAACAGTGCCGCTGGCATGGCGAAGGTTTCAAGCTTCACCCAAAGCTCGGTCGTCTGCGTCCGCCAGATCACTTCGTTGACCGCCGCAAGGGCCGCGAACATCAACGCAAGCCTGCGCGTAAGGATCATCCAGCCCTCTGGTTTCATTGGCAAAGCCTCGGCCATCACCCATTGCAGCAGGCTTTTTCCCCGCAGCAGGCCCGCCGCCAGGATCACGGCGAAGACCCCGTAGACGATCGTCGTCTTCATCTTGAAGAACCGCTCGTCATTGAACCAGGCGGTCAGCCCGCCGAAGACGACGACCATCACCGCGACAAAGATCTGCATCCGGCTGATCGCGCCCGTCAACAACCACAGCGTTAGTATTGCAACCAGAAGTAACGGCACCAAGATCAGCGCCGCCACAATGAAGCCAGAATACTCGGTCCCGCCCAGCGTGTAGGACTGATCCTTGATCCGCATGTAGATCAGGAAGAAGACCAGGGTCGGCCCCAGTTCCAGCACCTGCTTGAGAATCGGGTTGATCTTCCGTTCTGCCATTGCCTGTCCCGCCCACTCCATCATCGCCGCACCGGCTGCGATCGCCGCGCACCGCCCGGCCCCGCCCGGCCCCACCTTCTCGCCCGGAACCGGCCAGCCGATCAAGGCCGTATCCATTGCCCGGCTCGCGCGACGCCCCGCCCGGCCCGCCCGGCCAAGTCGCCCGCAAGACCGGACCGACGCCGGGATAGGCCAGGTAGGCGCTTGATACACCGCCTTGCTCCCGGCGCGCGCACCGGGCGGCGGAAACTTGCCGCCGTCGGCCTTGCCACCTGCGGGACGATCATCCCGACCCCGGCTTCTCCGCGCAGCGCGCGCGCCCGGAGGGCCTAGTCTGCGGCGGGCCGCTCCCAATCACGAGGCGCAGCCCTCGCGCCTGATCCTTTGCGGGCAGAGGTCCGCGGCCCGGTCCAGCCCCGGAAGGCAGTCCTTTCTCAGGAATGGAAGGAAGCCACATGGGACAAGTTCGTCACGGGAGCGCCACGACCACGCACGCTGTTCGAGCAGCAATACAGCGATCGCAAGCTTCGCTCGCGGCGTTGAGCAAGGAGCTCGGGATCAACCCCAAGACGGTCGCGAAGTGGCGGAAGCGGGCGACGGTCGAGGACCAGAAAACCGGGCCGAAGGAACCGCGCTCATCCGTTCTGACCGAGGCCGAGGAGGCGATGGTTGTCGCATTCAGGCGGCACACCCTCTTGCCGCTGGATGACTGCCTCTATGCCCTGCAGCCGACGATCCCGCACCTGACCCGCTCTTCGCTGCACCGCTGTCTCCAGCGTCATGACATCTCGCGGCTGCCGGAGGTCGACGGCGACAAGCCCAAGCGCCAGCGATTCAAGCGCTACCCCATAGGGTTCTTTCACATCGACATCGCCGAGGTGCAGACCGCTGAAGGCAAGCTATACCTGTTCGTGGCCATCGACCGCACCAGCAAGTTTGCCGTCGCCCAACTCGTCGAAACGGCAGACAGACGCACAGCCTGGGAGTTTCTGGAGCGCGTGCTGGAGGCTGTGCCCTACAAGATCCACACGATCTTGACCGACAATGGCATCCAGTTCGCCGAACAGCCCCGAAACCGAAACACCATCACCTCCCGGCCGATGCGCTTCGACATGATCTGTACGGCGAACGACATCGAGCACCGGCTGACCAAGCCGAATCATCCGTGGACCAACGGCCAGGTCGAACGCATGAACCGCACGATCAAGGACGCCACCGTCAAGCGCTACCACTACGACGACCACTCCCAGCTGCGCAGCCACCTGGCCGACTTCCTCGCAGCCTACAACTTCGCCCGAAGGCTCAAGACCCTCGGCGGTCTCACGCCCTACGAATACATCTGCAAAATCTGGACATCAGAGCCAGATCAATTCATCCTAAACCCGATCCACCAGATGCCGGGACTGAACACCTAGTCTGCGGCGGGCCGCTCCCAATCACGAGGCGCAGCCCTCGCGCCTGATCCTTTGCGGGCAGAGGTCCGCGGCCCGGTCCAGCCCCGGAAGGCAGAGAGCCCGGCGCGGATCACCCTTCCGCTCCCACCAGTGCCTTCGCGAAGTCCTCCGGATCGAAAGGGGCAAGATCATCGATCTGCTCGCCCACGCCGATGGCATGGATCGGCAGCCCGAACCGGTCGGCCAGCGCCACCAGCACGCCGCCCTTGGCCGTCCCGTCCAGCTTGGTCATCACCAGCCCGGACACATCGGCGATCTTGCGGAAGATGTCGACCTGCGTCACCGCGTTCTGGCCGGTGGTTGCGTCCAGCACCAGCAAAGTGTTGTGTGGCGCCGTGGGATCGACCTTGCGGATGACGCGGACGATCTTGGCCAGCTCCTCCATGAGATCGGCCCGGTTCTGCAAGCGCCCCGCCGTGTCGATCATCAAGAGGTCAGCCCCGTCCGCCCGCGCCCGGGTCAAGGCGTCGAAGGCAAGCGAGGCCGGATCCGACCCCTCGGGCGCGGTCAGCACCGGCACTCCGGCGCGCTGGCCCCAGATCTGCAACTGTTCCACCGCCGCAGCGCGGAACGTGTCGCCCGCCGCGATCACCACGGTCTTGCCTGCCGCCTTGAACTGGCTGGCAAGTTTGCCGATCGTCGTCGTCTTGCCCGAGCCGTTCACGCCCACCACCAGCACGACCTGCGGCTTCTGGGGATAAAGCGGCATCGGCCGCGCCACGGGTTCCATGATCCGCGCGACCTCGGCAGCAAGGGCGTCGCGCAGCTCCGTGGTCGAGATCCTGCGTCCGAACCTCCCCTCGGCGATGTTGGCGGTAACCCGCACCGCCGTATCCACGCCCATGTCGGCCTGGATCAGCAATTCCTCGAGGCTTTCCAGCATCGCATCGTCCAGGATCCGGCGCGGCTCCTCGGAACGGCCGAGAAGGCGACCGATCAGACCGGGCTTTTCACCAGAAAGTGCCGCAGACACCGGCTTCGCGGCAGGCGCGATATCCGCTGCCCGCGATGCTCCGGAAGCCGGACCCGCGCCAGGACCTTCCCGATCCTTGAGCTTCTTGAAGAACGACATCAGCCAGGCCCCCCGGGAACACGCCCTGTCCTCACCTAGTCGCTTTGGGGGGGCATTGGAAGTCCGTCGCGCCGGACCCGCAGCCCGGGCGCGCCGAGCGCCGCCCAGGTGCCCCGCGACACAAAACCCCGTTGCGCCCGCGCCAGTTTCCTCGAAAACTGCGATCGACCGCCCTCTCATCCGGACCCCGCGCCCTGCCCCAGCATCCTCTGCCCCTTACCGCCTTCGTCGCGGCCTCTCTCCTGCCCCTGCCCCTGATCGGGCTGGGCCTGGCCTTTGGCGGGCCCTGGCTCTGGGCGGCCTTTCTCTACATGGCCGTGCTCACCCTGATCCTGGACCAGATCATCCCCCTGACCGAAGGCCGGTCCGAGGCGACCGGGTTTCCCGCCGCCGATGTCCTCCTCGTCGCCATCGGCCTGTCCGCCCTCGCTCTTCTGCCCCTCGCGACCTGGGGCATCGCGGGACCTTCCGGCCTACCTCCCGACCAGTGCATCCTGCTGTTCCTGGCCACCGGATTCTGGCTCGGTCAGGTCGGCCACCCTGCCGCCCACGAATTGATCCACCGCCCCCGGCGCGAGCATTTCCGCCTTGGCGCCGCAGTCTACACGGCCTTCCTGTTCGGCCAGCACGCCAGCGCCCACCGTCTGGTGCATCACCGGTATGTGGCCAGCCCGGACGACCCCAACACCGCGCGCGAGGGCGAAAGCTTCTACCGCTTTGCCCCCCGCGCCTGGACCGGCAGCTTCCGGCAGGGCCTCCTGGCCGAACAGGCCCTGCGCCGGCGGGCAAGCCATTTCGGTCTGAACCCCTTTCTTGTCTACATCGCGGGCGGCCTCGCGTCGCTTGCCCTTGCCGCCCTGGTCGCGGGGCTGCCCGGGCTTCTCGTCTGGACCGGACTGGCGCTTCACGCCCAAAGCCAGATCCTTCTGTCCGACTATGTCCAGCACTACGGCCTGATCCGCGCCCGTGGCGCCGACGGCAGGCTGGAACCCGTCGGAACCGCCCACAGCTGGAACACGGCCCACTGGTTCACCTCGGCGATGATGCTGAACGCGCCGCGGCATTCCGACCACCATGTCCACCCGTCCCGTCCCTTCCCCGCGCTGCGCCTGGCCGAGGACGCCCCGCGCCTGCCCTGGCCGCTGCCGCTTGCCTGCGCGCTGGCCCTCGCACCCCGCCTCTGGCGCCGCGCCGTCGGACCGCATCTTGACCGCTGGCGGAAATCCCGACCCCGGCAAAGCTCTGCGGACACGGCGGCTTGACTGGTCAATCTCCCCGCCCTCTGGCACTCTTTCCCCACCCTGACCGGAGCCCCCGATGCGCGCCTTGCTTTTCCCCCTGATCCTCGCGGCTATGGCGGCGGGCTTTTCGGCACCGAGGAATACCTGCCGGACCGTCGGGTGCGCTGGGCCTTCGACGGCCAGCTTTGCATTTACGGCGTCTGGTATCAGAAGGACAACCAGATCTGCTTCCGCTACGAGAACGACCCGTCCCCGGCCTGCTGGCTCTACTTCCTGGAAGACGGCAAGATCCGGGGGCGCTACATGGGCGATGGCGGCGGCTGGGAGATCATCGAAACCTCGCGCGACGGCGGCCCGCTGCCCTGCGCCGGCCCCGATCTGGGGGTCTGATTGCAGATGCGTCTTGCCGTTCTTCTCGCGCTCTGGCCCGCCATGGCCAGTGCCGAAACCCCGCTGACCGCGCAGGAGTTTCAAGCCCATGTCACCGGCAGGACCATAACCTACCGCCAGTTCGACAGCATCTTCGGGATCGAGGAGTATCTGCCGGACCGCAAGGTCAGGTGGAGCACGGTGCCCGGCGAATGCCAATATGGCAGTTGGTATCCCCGGGGCGCCGACATCTGCTTTGTCTACGGCTCCGACCCGACCCCGGCCTGCTGGACCTTCTGGCTGCGCGGCGGGGCGCTGGTCGCCCTGTCGGTCGATGCCGCCCCGGGCGAAGAGCTCTTCGAGGTCGCATCGGACGACAGCCCGCTGCCCTGCCCGGGCCCCGAGGTCGGCGTCTGAGCCGCGGCCGGCCGCAATCCCTGCCCGCCAAAGCCGGCCAGCCGCTCTCGACCGGACCCCGCGCCATCAGGCGACATCCTTCCCGCCCGGCCGCCGCGCGCGACCCGGCCGGCATACGCGCCTGTCCGAAGCTGCTCCCCCCCCCGTACCACCAAGCCGGGCCGAACGGTTAGCGCGTTATGCGGAAAAGTGGACTCCGGTTTTTCGCGTCAATCACGCGACCACCAAGAAGCGAGATCGGGATGATGTTTCCATCAAACATCATCCCGAACTTGTGCGTCGGTGCGCCACCTGCGCTGTCACCGGCCCCTCGCCCGCTGGCCAAAGCCACCACCGGCGATCGCTGCTCTGCCCGGAACATTCCGGCAAGACGGATCGGACATCCTGCGCCCTGCGGATGGTCCCGCGCCCGCCGAAGGCGTCGGCCGCAAGAAACGTCCGACAGGCCAGGGCGCGCCCAAATTCCGTCGCAAGGAATTTGATCCGCCGGGCCGACAGGCGGACCGGGGATGGTCAAGATCTTCCGAATGCCCGCAGTCAAATTCTTGATATTCTTCAATGTTCCAATCTGACCGCGCGCGGCCACTCTTGCGTCAGAACAGGGTTCCCTGCCCAGTTTCCCCGTCTCCCTTCGCTCGCTTCCCCGGGCGCGGCCCAAGGGAAAGCCGCCCGTCCCGGAACTCGATCTCCAGCGCCGCCGCCCGCTCGGCCCCCGCCTTCGAGGTCACCACCGCCCCGTCCCCCCGCACCACCGCATAGCCCCGTTTCAGGGTCTCGGCATAGCCCAGCGTCACCCGCGTGCGGTCCAGCGCCTCCAGCCGGTCGGCCAGCCGCGCCAGCCGCGCCCGAAGGGCCGCCTCCACCCGGTCCGTCAGCCGCGCCAGATCCCGCCGCCCCTCGGCCGCTTTCCGCGCCGCATCGCCCAGCATCCGCCCCAGCGCCGGGGCCAGCCGGGCGGCCAGATCCCCCAGCCGCTCCCGCCGCCGCTCCAGCCGGACCACCACCGCCCGCGCCAGCCGTTCCTCCCGCGCGCCCAGCAGATCCTGCTGCCGCGCCAGAAGGCCCCGCAACGCGCCGGGCTGCATCCGCCCCGCCAGCCGGTCAAAGTCGCGGTGCTTCTTCGCCACCGCCAGCCCCAGCCCCGCGCCCAGCCGCAGGCCCGCCGCGTCCAGGCGCTGGCGAGGTGTGGCCACCAGCGTCTCCACCCTCGGCAAGGCCCGTCCCAGATCGCGCAGCCGCTGCCGCCGCTGCACGACCGCCTGCCCGATCCCGCGCACCAGCCGCGCGCCCAGCGCCTCCAGCGTGGCCAGAAGCTCCAGCCTGACCGGCACCGCCAGCTCGGCCGCCGCCGTGGGCGTGGGCGCCCGCAGGTCGGCGGCATGGTCGATCAGCGTCGTTTCCGTCTCGTGCCCGACCGCACTGATCAAGGGGATCAGCGACGCCGCCGCCGCGCGGACCACGATTTCCTCGTTGAAGCCCCAGAGGTCCTCCAGCGACCCGCCGCCGCGCGCCACGATCAGCACATCGGGGCGCGGGATCGGCCCACCGCGCCCGATCGCGTTGAACCCGTGGATCGCCGCCGCCACCTGCGCCGCGCAGTCCTGCCCCTGCACCGCCACCGGCCAGATCAGCACATGCCGGGGAAACCGGTCGCGGAGGCGGTGCAGGATGTCCCGGATCACCGCCCCCGAAGGCGAGGTCACCACCCCGATCACCGACGGCAGATAGGGAATCGGCTGCTTCCGCGCAGGGTCGAACAAACCCTCGGCCTCCAGCGCGGCCTTGCGTTTTTCCAGCATCGCCATCAGGGCACCCGTGCCCGCCGGGGCCACGTCCTCGACGATCAGCTGATACTTCGACTGCCCCGGAAACGTGGTCATCCGCCCGGTGGCGACGACTTCCATCCCCTCCTCGGGCCGGACCTGCATCCTTGCCACCTGCCCCTTCCAGCTGATCGCGGCAATCACGCTGCGGTCATCCTTCAGGTCGAAATACAGATGCCCCGAGGCCGGACGCGACACCCGGCCGACCTCGCCCCGGACCCGCACCAGGCCGAATTCGCCCTCAATCACCCGCTTCACCGCGCCCGAAAGCTCGGACAGCCCTCCGTCGCCCCCGACCCTATGACGCCCGCAGCAAAAGTCCAAGCGGGGGCGCGGCCATGAACATCCTCATCCTCGGCTCCGGCGGGCGCGAACATGCCCTGGCCTGGGCGGTCAAGCAGAACCCCAAATGCGACCGGCTGATCGTCGCCCCCGGCAATGCCGGGATCGCGGCGCTGGCGGAATGCGCCGACATCGACATCCTCGACGGGGCCGGGGTCGTGACCTTCTGCGAGGAAAACGCCATCGACTTCGTCATCATCGGCCCCGAAGCGCCGCTCGCCGCCGGGGTCGCCGACGCCTGCCGTCAGGCGGGGCTGCTGACCTTTGGCCCCTCTGCCGCCGCCGCGAAGCTCGAGGCGTCAAAAGCCTTCACCAAAGACATCTGCGACGCCTGCAACGCCCCGACCGCCGCCTGGGCCCGCTTTTCCGATCCGACCCTGGCCAAGGCGTACATCCGGCAGAAGGGCGTGCCGATCGTCGTCAAGGCGGACGGGTTGGCCGCCGGAAAAGGCGTGATTGTCGCCGCAGCAGAAACCGAGGCCCTGGCCGCCATCGACGACATCCTGGGCGGTGCCTTCGGTGCCGCAGGGGCCGAGGTGGTGATCGAAGAGTTCATGGACGGCGAAGAGGCCAGCCTCTTCGTCCTCACCGACGGCACCCATGCCCTCACTGTCGGCACCGCGCAGGACCACAAGCGCGCTTTCGACGGCGACACCGGCCCGAACACCGGCGGCATGGGGGCCTATTCCCCCGCCCCGGTCCTGACCGCCGAAATCGAGGCGCAGGCGATGGCAGAGATCGTCCTGCCCACGATCCGCGAAATGGCCCGGCGCGGCACGCCCTACAGCGGCGTCCTTTACGCGGGCCTGATGATCGACAAGGGTCAGGCCCGGCTGGTCGAATACAACGCCCGCTTCGGCGACCCCGAGGCCCAGGTCCTGATGATGCGGCTTGGGGCGCAGGCGCTGGACCTGATGCACGCCTGCGCCGAGGGGCGGCTTGCCGACGTCCATGTGAACTGGGCCGACGACCATGCCATGACCGTGGTCATGGCCGCGAAGGGCTACCCCGGCCCCTACGCCCGGGGAAGCCAGATCCGGGGGCTGGAGGCCTTGCCCGAGGACAGCCGCCACATGGTCTTTCACGCCGGC
Organism: Rhodobacterales bacterium 32-66-9; assembly: GCA_002280405.1. GTDB lineage: Bacteria > Pseudomonadota > Alphaproteobacteria > Rhodobacterales > Rhodobacteraceae > Tabrizicola. The sequence goes on from NCDY01000176.1 coordinate 8,797, forward strand.
ACCGCCGAGCGGAACGCCAGCCTCGTCGCGACCGGCGGTCGGGTCCTGAACGTCACCGCGCGCGGTGAAACCCTGCGCGATGCGCGCGACGCGGCCTATGCCATGGTCGACCGCATCGACTGGCCGGGGGGCTTCTGCCGCCGCGACATCGGCTGGCGCGCGCTGCAGGAACGCCGCAGGAAATAGCGCGGCTGGTGCCTGTATTCCCGCGTCGCGTCGTCGAGCCTCCGCCCTCCTCCTCGGCCGCGACCCGGTCGCACGAACCAGGAACACCACCATGTCGCAGTCCGGCGCTGATGTTTGACGAAGGGAAAGATCCTTTCGCTTCCTCAAATATCCTGGGGGTCTTGGGGGTGAAACCCCCATCTGCCGAGGAGGAGGGCGAAGGCCCGACGACGAGACCCGGGGCTTGCGCGGCACGCGCCCCTTTTCGCAGCCGATGCCACTTGCACCCTGCCTGTGGCTTGCATATGACGCGCGGGGATTTTGACGGTCCTGGGGAGGGTGCATGCCGCTTCTGGTGATGAAATTCGGCGGAACCTCCGTCGCCGACCTGACGCGGATCGCGAACGCCGCGCGGAAGGTCGAGGCCGAGGTTGCGCGCGGCTATGACGTGATCGTCATCGTCAGCGCGATGTCCGGCAAGACCAACGAGC
>NCDY01000043.1 GCA_002280405.1 Rhodobacterales bacterium 32-66-9
AAACACCTCCTGCACGATCCGTCGCGTGTCATACCAGCCGGACAGCTGCGCATGACAGCGGGCGATCACGGTCAAAAGCGACTGCAGGTCCAGTTGCTTGTTGATCCCCAGTGTCAGCATGAGCCCGGCACCACCCCACCAGAAGATCCGCTCGCGCCGGATGCGGGGATCCGGCTCCGGCATCGCCCGGGCCGCCGCCGCCGCCGCAAGCGCCGCGGCCAGATAGACGGCCACGGTCAGCCAGGCCACCCAGTTGTTGTCACCCAGGCCCGGGCTCCATTGCGCGAAGGCGCAGGTCAGGGTCATGCGCATCAGGCCCATCCGGTCACCGACATTCCGTCACCCGGCGCGGCGGGCGTTCACCCAGGCCAGAGCCCTTCGCACCGCTTCGCGTCGCCACCAGCGCAGATGCCGGCGACGTTGCGCCTTATCTTCGGACGGAAAGACGATGCGCTGGACATCCGCCGCCACGGCATCGTCGCCGGGTGCGGCACCGGCGGGCACCCAGGGCAGAAAGCGTTCCGACGCCGGCCACTGATAGCTGTCGAACCAGGTCCAGGTCCCGGTCCGCTTGTAGATCCGGGCGATCTCTTCGGCAAATGCGGCGTCAATGGCCATTGGCGGCGTCGGCCGACCAAAGTAGCGCAGGTTGCGGTGCATCAGCACTTCGGACTTCGGCGCAACATAGGCCGGAACCCACAGCCGGAAGCCCATTTCGTCCGCAAGACTGGCCACGACGCGAAAGACCTGCACATGGTCCTCATGCCCGTATTCGCCCCAGGGTCCGTGCGCGATCACGTTGCGCATCCCTGTCAGCCGCGGGTGCAGCGCCTTGCGCATGGCCGCAAACTGCGCGCGATAGCGGTCGGCGTCGAAACTCCGCAGCACCCGCAGCACCGGATGCGGGTAAAGCCCATAGTCGGTCTCGCGCGCCTCCGGCCAGGACGCGCTGTCGAACACGCCCGATTCCGTCATCGCCAGCCAATCAAGCGTCGGCAACGGGAACGCTGCCATCGCCGCACGGCGGCCGGCGGTCAGGTCGGGCGCGCAGGGCAGCTCGCCGTAGACCAGCACGATCTTCTCGGCCGCGCGCAAGGCCGAACCGGCCCAAAGCACCTCGTCATCCGGGTGCGCCATCACGATGGCCAACTTCTGCAGGATCTCCGGGACAGGCGCTTTCACCGCGGCGCAACCTTTTCGCCGCTGCGGGCATAGATATCCTCGTAGCGGATGATGTCGTCCTCACCCAGATAGGCGCCCGTCTGCACCTCGATCAGCACGACCGGCACCTTGCCGGGGTTCGCCAGCCGGTGGATCGCGCCCAGAGGCACATAGACCGACTGGTTTTCGCTGAGGAGCTTCACCTCGTCGCCGACCGTGACCTGAGCCGTTCCGCTGACCACGATCCAGTGCTCGGCCCGGTGGACATGGCTTTGCAGGCTCAGGGCCGCGCCCGGCTTCACCACGATCCGCTTGACCTGAAAGCGGTCGGCCAGCGCCAGCGTCTCGAACCAGCCCCAGGGCCGGTGGTCGCGCGGGAAGACCTCCGCCTGCCGCACCGACCGCGCCTTCAGCTGCGCCACCGCCGTCTTCACATCCTGCGCCCGCGACCGGTCGGCCACCAGCACCGCATCGGGCGTCGCCACGACGATCATGTCCTGCAGACCGATGCCGACCACATGCTGCGCCGCGCCATCGGATCGCAGCAGGCTCCCCTTGCAGTCGATGGCCGTCACCGCCCCCTGCGCCACCGTGCCAGCCCCCCTGCCACCATGCTCGCGCCAGACTGCATTCCAGTCGCCAAGATCAGACCAGGCCGCGCCCAGCGGCACCACCTCGACGTTCGCGGCCTTCTCCATCACCGCATAGTCGATCGAGACGTCCCGGACCGCTGCCCAGGGCCCCTCGGCCAGCCGCAGGAACTCCAGATCCGTCCGCGCGCCCGCGACCGCCTCGGTCACCGGACCGGTCAGGTCGGGCGCATGCGCGGCAAAGGCCGCGACCAGCACCCTGGCCGACATCAGGAAGATGCCCGCGTTCCACAGATACCGGCCCTCGGCCAGCATCGCCCGGGCCTTGTCCAGCGGCGGCTTTTCAACGAACCGCGCGACCTTCTGCGCCTCTCCGTCCACCGGCACCGCGCCAAGCTCGATCCAGCCATAGCCGGTCTCGGGCCGGTCGGGCCGGATGCCGAAGGTCACGATCTGCCCGTCCCGGGCACGCGGCACGCCCGCCGACACCGCGGCGCGGAAGGCCTCCACGTCCGGGATCGAATGGTCGGTCGGCATCACCAGCATCAGCGCATCCGGATGCTCCGCCGCCAGATGCAGCGCCGCCGCCAGAATCGCCGGACCGGTGTTTCTTGCCTCGGGCTCGATGAGGATCGCGCCCGGCCGGATCCCGTCCGCTGCCAGTTGTTCGGCCACGATGAAGCGGAAATCCGAATTCGTCAGCACCAGCGGGCGGCCGACATCCGGCGCACCCTGCATCCGTCCGGCTGCCGCCTGGAACAATGTCCCCGGCCCGGCCAGCGGCACGAACTGCTTGGGAAAACTCTTGCGCGATACGGGCCACAGGCGGGTGCCCGACCCGCCGCACAGAAGAACCGGAAAAATCTCAGGCATGACCTGACTGAACTCCAACCTATGTCCTGTCCCCGACCGTTTCGGGTCCGACAGCCGTCGCGAATGTCTCGGCGCAAGTCTGGGCCATATTAAGCCCAGAATCGGGCAGAGGAGATACGAAATTGCACATCATGCGCAACCTGACCCGCGACCGGCCCGCCGGGTGCGGTCCCGCGCCCACGGCCGGGGGGGGCATGGGTCTCGCTCAGGCTGCGAATCCCTTCCGCCGCACGCACCATTTATGGTGATGTCGCGTCTCCGCTCCCGCTGTGACCGGATAGCACAACCGAAGCGGCCCGCGCCCCGAACCGCCTTCCCCTCGCGCAGTCCGCGCCCTATAACCCCCGGCGCGAGCCGAGGAGACCCGCCGATGCGCGAAGCCACCGTCACCCGCAAGACCGCCGAGACCGAGATTTCGGTCACCCTCGACCTCGACGGCACCGGTCGGCACGACTGCCGGACCGGCATCGGGTTTTTCGACCACATGCTGGACCAGCTGGCGCGCCACAGCCTGATCGACCTGACCGTCGCCGCCCGCGGCGACCTGCACATCGACGACCACCACACCGTCGAGGATACCGGCATCGCCCTTGGCCAGGCGCTTGCCAAGGCCCTCGGCGACAAGCGCGGCATCCGCCGCTATGGCCATTTCCGCCTTGCGATGGACGATGCCCAGATCGCCACCGCGCTCGACCTGTCCGCGCGGCCCTGGCTCGTCTGGTCCGTAACCTTCCCCGCGGGGAAGATCGGCAGCTTCGACACCGAGCTTGTCCGCGAGTTCTTCCAGGCGCTGTCCACCCATGGCGGCATCACCCTGCATGTGGATCTGGTCCACGGCCTGAACAGCCACCACATCGCCGAGGCCACGTTCAAATCCGTCGCCCGCGCGCTCCGCGAGGCGGTGGAGCCCGACCCGCGTCTCGGCGATGCGCTGCCAAGCACCAAGGGCGCATTGTGAGCCTGACCGTCCTTGTCGACTACGACTCGGGCAACCTCCACTCTGCCCTGAAAGCCTTCCAGCGCATGCTGCCGGAAGTTGGCGGCGGCGACATCCTCGTCACCTCCCGCCCCGAAGACGTGGCCCGCGCCGACCGCATCGTCCTGCCCGGCGACGGCGCCTTCCCGGCCTGCCGAGCAGCGCTTGGCAGCCACGGCGGGCTTTTCGAGGCGATCGAGGACGCCGTCACCGCCAAGGCCCGCCCCTTCCTCGGCATCTGCGTCGGCATGCAGATGCTGGCCTCGCGCGGCCACGAATACCGCCTGACCGATGGCTTCGGCTGGATCCCCGGCGAGGTCGTGAAGATCGCCCCCGCCGACCGCACCTTCAAGGTCCCGCACATGGGCTGGAACGACCTGACCCTCGACCGCCCGCACCCGGTCCTCGACGGCATCGCCACCGGCGACCATGCCTATTTCGTCCACTCCTACCACTTCCGGGTCGCCGACCCCACCCAGCGCCTGGCGCATTGCGACTACGGCGGCCCGATCACCGCCATCGTCGGGCGCGACACCATCATCGGCACCCAGTTCCACCCAGAGAAAAGCCAGGCCCCCGGTCTGCGCCTGATCGCGAACTTCCTGCGCTGGCGGCCCTAGACACGCCGCCGGAAGATCGGAGCCAGGCCGCCAAGGGGTCACCAGCCCTGCCGCCCGGCACCGGTCCCGGCGGGCCGGCGATCTGGCCCTGTCCAACTCGGAGCAGGCCCCCCGGCAAGGACGCCGGAACGGATCGGTCCAGTCCAGGGCAGCGACAGGGTCCGCTCGCAGGGTCGTGCCGCCGGTCTTTTCATTCCCTCAGCACCGTGCCAAAGACCCCGCCATCCGCGGGGGGCGCAAGATGATCCTTTACCCAGCCATCGACCTGAAGGACGGCAAGTGCGTCCGGCTGCTGCGCGGCGAGATGTCCCGGGCCACGGTCTTCGGCGACGACCCCGCCGCCCAGGCGCTGAAGTTCCAGGACGCGGGCTGCGACTGGCTCCACCTCGTCGACCTGAACGGCGCTTTCGCCGGGCAGCCGGTGAACGCCGCCGCCGTGGAAGCCGTCCTGAAGGCGGTCAGGGTTCCCGCCCAGCTTGGCGGCGGCATCCGCGACATGGCCACCATCGAGCTGTGGCTGCACAAGGGCCTGTCCCGCGTCATCCTCGGCACCGCCGCCGTGGAAAACCCCGCTCTGGTGCGAGAGGCCGCGAGCGCCTTTCCCGGCAAGGTTGCCGTCGGCATCGACGCCCGCCACGGGCGCGTCGCGACCAAGGGCTGGGCGACCGAGACCGACGTGATGGCAACCGACCTCGCCCGCAGGTTCCAGGACGCAGGTGTCGCCGCGATCATCTATACCGACATCGACCGCGACGGCGCGATGCAGGGTCCGAACATCGAGGCGACCGAGGCCCTCGCCCGCGCCGTCGCCATTCCCGTCATCGCTTCCGGCGGCGTCTCCCGCATGGACGACCTCGTCGCCCTCCGCGACACCGGGGTCATTGCGGGCGCGATCACCGGTCGCGCGCTCTATGACGGGGCGATCGATCTTGCCCGGGCGCTGCGGGCGCTGAAGACCTGACCGGGTCCGCCGTCGCCGCGCATCGCTCGGACGATGCCACTCGCCGTCCGCCCTTCGATCAGCGCCATGCCCGGTCCGCGTTTTCCCCGGGCGCCCAGGGTTCCGGGCGCAAGCGGCGATCCCTCGGCTCGGCACGGGCAAGGGACGCGAGGCCTGTGCCCGCGACCGGCCGCCACGGCCAACCCGCTGATCCTGCTTCGCTTCCAGACGTGGTCCCGCCCGGGCGCCGCACCTTGCGATCCCGCTTGCTTTTCCACCCCCCAGGCGGCATCTCTGGCCCCATGCTGAAAACCCGCATCATCCCCTGCCTCGACGTGGCCGACGGCCGCGTGGTGAAGGGCGTCAACTTCGTCGACCTGATCGACGCCGGCGACCCGGTCGAGGCCGCGAAGGCCTATGATGCCGCCGGGGCGGACGAGCTGTGCTTTCTCGACATCATGGCGACCGAGGACAACCGCGCCACGATGTATGACCTCGTGACCCGCACCGCCGAACAGTGCTTCATGCCGCTCACCGTCGGCGGCGGCGTGCGGACCCCCGAGGACGTGCGCAAGCTCCTCCTGGCCGGGGCCGACAAGGTCAGCTTCAACTCCGCCGCCGTCGCTGACCCGGACGTCGTGGCAAGAGCCGCCGACCATTTCGGCAGCCAGTGCATCGTGGTCGCCATCGACGCCAGGACCACCGCCCCCGGAAGATGGGAGATCTTCACCCACGGCGGCCGCCGCGCCACCGGGATCGACGCCGTCGCCTTCGCCCGCATCGTCGCCGCGAAAGGCGCCGGCGAGATCCTCCTCACCTCTATGGACCGCGACGGCACGCGGGCCGGCTTCAACCTGCCGCTGACCCGCGCCATCGCCGACGCAGTCGACATCCCCGTCATCGCCTCCGGCGGCGTCGGCACGCTTGACCACCTGGTCGAAGGCATCACCCAGGGCCACGCCTCCGCCGTCCTCGCCGCCTCGATCTTCCACTTCGGCAGCTTCACCATCGGCCAGGCCAAGGCCCACATGGCCGCCGCCGGCATCGCCGTGAGGCGGCCATGACCCTGGAAAAGCTCGCCGCCGCCATTGCCGCCCGCAAGACGGCCGACCCGGAAACCTCCTGGACGGCCAAGCTGCTCGCCAAGGGGCCGGAGAAATGCGCCGAGAAGTTCGGCGAAGAGGCCGTCGAGGCGATCATCGAGGCCGTCAGGGGCGACCGCGCCCGGCTGACCGCCGAGGCGGCGGATGTGCTCTACCACCTTCTGGTCATGCTCGCCGCGCGCGACGTGACGCTGGACGATGTCCTGGACGAACTCGACCGCCGCGAGGGCGTGTCTGGCATTGCCGAAAAAGCGCAGCGCTGACCACAGGACGCAAATCTTTTCGAAAAGATTTGCAAAATCCTTCGAAGGATTTTGCCGCTCACAGCCCCAGCCGCGGGATCTCGATCGCCGGGCAGCGGTTCATCACCACCTGCAGCCCCGCAGCCCGTGCCCGCGACGCCGCCGCCTCGTCCTCCACGCCCAGCTGCATCCAGACCACCTTCGCGCCCAGCCGCACCGCCTCGTCGGCCACGGCGCCCGCTTCCTCGCTGCGCCGGAAGATGTCGACCATGTCCACCGGACCGACCTTCGCCACGGCCTCTGCCAGCGTCGCCGCCACCGTCTCGCCCAAAGCCGCCTGTCCCGCCTGTCCTGGATTGACCGGGATCACCCGGTAGCCGCGCCGCTTCAGAAACGCGGCGACCCGATGGCTTGGCCGATCGGGCTTCGGCGACCAGCCCACGACGGCAATCGTCTTGACCGATGTCAGGATGGCGCGGATGTCGGCGTCGCTGCTCATGGTCGCTTCCGATGGAAAAAGGCGCCCGAGGATGACCTCAGGCGCCAAGTCGCGGAACGAGGGACAGTGAAGAGAGTACGGGGTTCCGGTCCCGTGCCTCTCCCTTTCCATTTAGAAATCCGAATGCGAGGTTAAAGACCTGTCGCAAAGACGTGAACGCAAAGCCGCTCATCCGCGCGTCGCCGCATACAGGGACACCGCTGCCGCGTTCGACACGTTCAGGCTGCCAAAGGCCCCGGCAAAAGGGATGCGGGCCAACTGGTCGCACGTCTCGCGCGTCTTTTCCCGCAGTCCCGGGCCTTCGGCACCCAGGACCAGCCCGATGGGCCGCCCGCCCGCCGCCGCGACGGCCTCGGACAGCGTCAGCGGCGCATCGCCGTCCAGACCGATCAGCGTGTAGCCCATGGCCTTCAGCGCATCCATCGCTTCGGCGAGGTTCGTGACCCTCAGATAGGGCTGCCGCTCCAGCGCCCCGCTTGCGGTCTTGGCCAGCGCGCCGGTTTCGGGCGCAGAGTGGTGCTTTGGCGCAATCACCGCCCGCGCCCCAAACACCTCGGCAGAGCGCAGGACCGCCCCCACATTGTGCGGGTCCGTCACCCGGTCCAGCAGGACGACCAGCGGCAGGCCTTCTCCGGCCGCGCAGACATCCTGAAACCGCCCCCAGTTCAAGGGCTTGACCTCGACCGCCGCGCCCTGATGCACGGATCCCTCGTCGATCGGCACGTCAAACCGGCGCGGCTCCACCACCTCTGGCGTCATGCCCGAGGCCGCGACCGCCGCCTCCAGCTTGTCGAGCGCGTTCTTCGTCACCACCAGCCGCAGCCGTTCGCGCCGAGGGTTCAGCAGCGCATCGCGCACCGCATGCAGCCCGAAAAGCCAGACGGTCTCCCGCGCTTCGGCCTTCTGCCCGCGTTCCTTGTCGACCACCCAGGCCGGTTTCCTGCCACCCGCCGCCATCGCGAAACCCCCGAAAATCCGGCCCGGACCTTGCGGCAGGCCGGTCACCCGATGCAAGCCGAAATCGTGGCGGCCCCGGACGCGTTCGCCCTTGACGCCCATGGCCCCCTTGGTTACACGACCCCCCGGCGGGCGACGAGCTGCAAGGTGCGGCAGGGGACTGTAACTCCCCCGGGGCGACCCACGCCTGGTTCGATTCCAGGGTCGCCCACCTCACGTCATCAGAACTCCTGTCCGGGGCCGCATCCGTTTTGCGCGGCACCGCACCTGCGTCCGCGACCGGAGCCTGACCGGATTGCGATGCCGTGCGAAAAGGAATCGGTCGAAATCCGCTGCGGTTCGTGTAATGTTAAGTCTATTAACAAGCCAGAGGCCCCGATGGACCGCCGTCAGTTCGCTCTTTCGACCATCGGGCTTGCGACCGCCCTTGCCCTGCCGCAGACGGCCCGGGCCCGGGACCGGCGCTATGGCGGGCCGAATGTCATCCTTGTCCGCTTCGGCGGCGGCGTCAGGCGGGCCGAGACGATTGACGAAGCCGCGACCTGGGCCCCTTACCTGCGCCATGTCCTCGCTCCGCGCGGCACCTTCATCCCCGATCTGCGCATCGACCGGCTTGAGGGCGTGAACACGTCGCACGCCGAGGGCACGCTGAACATCCTCACTGGCCGCTATCTCGCCTACCGCGAACTGCCGGGCGCGGGCGACCAGCTTGAACCGACCGAACCCACGCTTTTCGAATATCTCCGCCGCAGCTTTGACATCCCCTCGCATCAGGTCCTTCTGGTGAACGGCGAGGACCGCCCGCAGGAGGAATTCTTCACCTTTGGCGCGGGCGATCATTTCGGAGTGGATTACCGGTCCGAAATGCTGTCGCTGCACCGCTACAAGCTGTACCGGACCGCGATGCAGCTGGCCGAAGGCAGGCTCGCCGAGGATCAGCTGCGCGCGGTCCAAGCGGAACGCGCGGGCCTTCTGACCAAGGATCCGCGCGGGGCAACCCCAGATCCTTCGCCCGCGGTCGCGGCCTTCTGGGCCCGCTGGCGGCAAGCAGGATTTCGGCGACACCGGCCTGAAGAACCCGCGCGGCGACCGGCTGTTGACCGAGCTTGGCGTCCGCGCTATGGCCGAATTGCAGCCCCGCTTCCTGATGGTGAACTATCAGGATCCGGATTATGTCCACTGGGGCAATCCCAGCCATTACACCCGCGCCATCGCCATCATCGACGAAGGGCTGCAGCGCCTTGTCGCGGCCGCCGATGCCGACCCCTTCTACCGTGAGAACACCATCTTCGTGATCACCCCGGATTGCGGTCGCGACGCCAATCCGCTGGCTGAAGTGCCATTCCAGCACCATTTCAACTCGCGCTCCGCGCATGAAACCTGGGCGGTGATCTTCGGCCCCGGCATCGGCCGGGGCATCGTCGACCGCCCCGTCGACCAGTCCGCCATAGCCCCCACCATCGCCGCCGCCATGGGCTTCGCCGCCAATCGCGCCGAAGGCAGTGCAATCGACGGAGCCCTCCTTTGACCGCCGCACCCCCGATCTCCGCGCCGACAGGACGCCCCTGACATGCCCAGCCTCGCCGCCACAGCCGATGGCCCCGGACGCCTGTCCCGTCTTGGCCGACTGATCGTCGACAGCACCGTCGGGACACTTCTGTGCACCGGCCCCGTCACTGCCGTCATCGCCCTTGGCTGGCTGACCCGCCGCCAGAGCCATCTTGCCCGAGCCCGCTTCGGCGCCGTCGAGGATCCCCCCGGCTGGCTTCTTGGTCCCCGCGAAAGGGGCCGCACCGCCCGTGCGCTCGGCGGCCTGGCCGCGAACGTCCGCGCGGGACTGATCGCATTCACCGCCCTGCTTGCCTGGACCCTGCCTTTCACCCTTCTCTGGCTCGGCGCCTGGTGGGCGGGGTGGGAGAACTCGTTCAACAAGGGCTACGAACAGGCCTTCGTCGGTCCCTCGATCTTCCTCGGGGGTGTTCTCCTTGCCGCCCTGATCCTGCCCGCCCTGCCCCTGATGCTTGCCCATCTCGCCACCGAAGACCGTCTCTCCGCCGCGTTCGAGCTGCGCCGAATCCGCTCCCTCCTCTCGCAGGCCGGCTGGCGCGTACCCGCGGTGATGCTTCTGACCAGCTTTGGCGCCCTCCCCTTCGCCGCCGCCCGCGGCCTGATCGCCACGGCCACCGACTGGGCCCCCTGGATCGAGGATCTGACGCCGGACGAGGCGGCTGCCGTAAAGGCCCAGATCGCCCTCGCCCTCGCGGCCGCGACCTTCCTGACTGCCTGGGTCCTGCGCGGCCTCGCCGCCCGCGCCTATGCCTTTGCAGCCCCCCGTGCCGCGGGACTCAGGCCCGGTCTCTGGGACGGCTCGCAGGCCGCCGAGGCCGCCCGGCCGGCCGGACCAGAATCCCGCCTGATGTTCGCGCTTTGCTATGGCGTGGCCATGACCCTCACCCTCCCCCTGTCCTTCCTGATCCTGGCCGGGCAGTTCCTTGACCACGCCTGGTGGCGCTGGATCTTCCACCCCGCGCTGACCCTGCCCTGGGCGGGTTAGGGGGTCCGCCAGCCGCACCGGCCGCTGCGGGCCCCGGCGATCCCCCCCTTGCCTCGGCCTGGCCGGGATGCGAGATCCTTGGTGCCAGCCCCGAGGTCGCGATGTCTGTCTCCACCCGCTTCACCCATGCCATCACACGCCGCCCCGCAGCCTCGATCACGCGCGGCCTGCGGGCGGTGGACACCGGCACCCCCGACCTTAGCCTGATGCAGGCCCACCATGACGCCTATGTCGCCGCCCTGCGCGAGACCGGCGCGACGGTCATCGAACTTGCGCCGCTCGACGCCTACCCCGATGGCGTCTTTGTCGAGGACACCGCGCTTTGCCTGCCGCAAGGTGCCGTCATCATGCGCCCCGGCGCGCCGTCACGGTTGGGCGAGGCGGCCGAAATGGCCCCCCATCTGCGCGCGCTTTATGCGCAGGTGGTTCAGATCACCGGCAGCGACAGCTTCATCGAGGGCGGCGATATTCTGGTGACCGAAAAGGAAATCCTGGTCGGCCGCTCTGCCCGCACCAACGCCGCGGGCATCGCCGAGCTGAGCGGCCTCGTCGCCCTCTGGGGCCACAGGCTGCGCGAGGTCCACACGCCCCCCGGGGTTCTCCATTTCAAGACCGATTGCTCGCTGCTGGATGCCGACACGATCCTGTCCACGCAACGGCTTTCCGCGTTGGGCTGTTTTGACGGCTACAGGGTCATTCCCGTGCCCGAGGGCGAAGAGGCCGCGGCGAACACCATCCGCTTCAACGACCTGATCCTCATGCCCGCAGGCTTCCCGAAGACCCGAGACGCCATCGCCCGGGCAGGCTTTGCCCTGCGCGAGATCGGCAATTCGGAATGCGCGAAACTGGACGGGGGCATGTCCTGCCTCTCGCTCCGCTTCACGCCGTCATGAGCTTCAACATCCTCGCCATCGGGCAGGCCGGACGCCTTGAACACGAAGCGATCCTGCTGGCGGCGTCCCTGCGCCTTTCCGACCCGGGCTTTGCGGGGACACTGTTCGTCGCCGAACCGCAGCCGGGGCCGAGGTGGCAGGGCGACCCCAGGATGTCCGACCGCACCCGCGGGGTCCTGACCGGCCTCGGCGCGCGGATTCTGCCCTTCGAGACCCGCGCCTTCGGCTCCGACTACCCCCATGGCAACAAGATCGAGGCGTTGTCCGCCCTGCCCGACGCGCCGTTCCTGTTTCTCGACACCGACACGCTCGTCACCGGCCCGCTGTCCGCGATTCCGTTCGACTTCACCCGCCCTTCGGCTTCGATGCGGCGGGAAAACACCTGGCCAGGGGTCGAGCTTTACGGCCCCACGCTGCGCGAGACCTGGGCCGCGCTCTACGACCGCTTCGGACTTGACTTCGCGGCGAGCTGGGACACCACGCACCCGGACGACTACTGGCAACGCTACCTCTACTTCAACGCGGGCTGGTTCTTTCACGACAGCCCCCGCGCCTTCGGCAGCCGCTTTCTCGCCTGGGCCACGACCATCCGCGACACCCCGCCCGAGGCGCTGGTCTGTCAGGAGCTTTATCCCTGGCTTGACCAGATCACCCTGCCGCTGGTCATCCACTCGTTCGGCGGCGGTCGGCCAGGCACCGATCTCGTGGCGCTGGACGGATCTGCGACCTGCCACTACCGGACGCTGCCGCTTCTCTACGCCCGCGAAGGCGACCGGGCCGTCGCGGTGCTGGAGACGCTGGCCGACGACCTGCGCCCCGTCCTGCGCAACTGGGGGGCTTGGATGCGCATGGTGATCCGGGGCGAAGGCGCCACGGCCCGGGCGCTGTTCGACCGGGCGAACCTGCCCCGCCGCGAACAGATGATCCGCAACACGTTGAAGCGCGAAGGTTTGTGGGTGCGGTAGGCCGGGCTTCGGACCGCCCGCCTGTCACATCTCCGGCGTCACCGCCGGCCAGAGCGACACAAGCTACAGCCCCGACGCCGCCCCCAGCGCCATCGCCCCGGCCTTCGGATTGACCCATTGGAACGCCGCCGCCTGGACAAAGGTCAACGGCCGCGCCTGCAGGCGACCCTTGACGCCGCGCGCCAATTCCCGCCACGCTGGACGAAAAGGAACCCAGATGACGCACGCCTTCACCGCCGACCGGCCCTTGCGCTTTGGCGACTGCGACTTTTCCGGCACCGCCTACTTTCCGGCCTACCTCAATCTCCTGAATGGCGTGGTCGAGGAGTTCTGGACCCATCTCGGCTGGCCCTGGCACCGCACGATCCCGACCGAGGGCTGGGGCACCCCCACCGTCCACCTGACCTGCGACTTCGCCAAAGCCTCGCGCATGGGCGACGTCCTCACCTTCCGGCTGGCCGTCCTGAAGGTCGGGCGTTCCTCGCTCCGCCTCGCCCATGAAATCCGGTGCGGGGACGACCTGCGCTGGACCGCCGAACAGGTCCTCGCCGCCTGCCGCATCTCGACCTATGCCGCGATCCCCTGGCCGCCCGAGGTCAGGGCCAGGCTTGAAACCCTCATCTAGGCGCCGGTCCCCGCCCACCCGCCGCGCCTTCGCGCGACCCGCGCGCTGCCAGGTCGCAGCCCAGCAAACCGCCGCAGATCGCGCGACAGGCATCCTGCGACCGGCGGCGCTGGCCGACATGCCTTCGTCCAGAGCCGCTCCAAACCGCCGACGCAAATCAGAAGACTACGGTTTCCCCATCCATGCCGCCCGCTTTCCCGGCAGTCAGAATGAATCACAGATCCGGCCAGATGTGAATCCCCAGGATTCAACCTGATCGAGAGCGACTCTGGTGCGGGAAGACAAATTCCTTGAACGGGGAATCTGGCGGCGGGAGGATCCCGCCGCCATCGCATCATCCGGCGCCGATCAGCCGATCGACAGCGCCACAAAGCGCGGGTCGCCGCCGCGCCGCACCAGAAGCAGGATCGACTTGCGGCCAGCATCCTTGGCCTCCTTGATCCGGTCCTGCAGATCCTGCAGTCGCACCACCTTCTGCTGGCCCGCCTCGGTGATCAGATCGCCCTCGGCCAGACCTTTGGTGAACGCCTCGGATGCCTGATCTATGTTGGCGATCACCAACCCTTCGGCCGAAGCATCAAGCCCGAGCCGCGCGCGAAGCTCGTCGTCCAGGGGCGCAAGCGTCAGGCCCAGCGTCTGCAACTCGTTCGGTGCCTCGGGTGCCGGAGCAGAGGCCGGCGTCGCCTGGGCCTCGGCCTCTTCGCGGCGGCCCAGGGTGACTTGCAGCGTCTCGGTCTTGCCGGCGCGCATGACGATCACCGGCACGGCCTCGCCGATCGGCGCGTCGGCCACACGGCGGGTCAGATCGCCCGAATCGGCCACTGGCTGTCCGGCAAACTGGGTGATCACGTCACCCGCCACGATGCCTGCATCCTTGGCCGGGCCGGCGGGCACATCCGACACCAGCGCGCCCGAGGCGGACGCAAGACCCATGGAGTCGGCAATTTCCGGCGAAATGTCCTGAATGCGGACGCCCAGCCAGCCGCGCCGGGTTTCGCCATACTGCTTCAGCTGGTCGACCACTTTGGAGACCACGTTCGAAGCCATCGAAAAGCCGATCCCGATCGAGCCGCCGTTCGGCGACAGGATCGCGGTGTTCACTCCGATCACCTGACCGTCCATGTTGAACAGCGGTCCGCCCGAGTTGCCGCGGTTGATCGCCGCATCGGTCTGCAGGTAGTCGTCGTAATTCCCCGACAATTCGCGCCCGCGGGCCGACACGATGCCGGCCGAGGCCGAGAAGCCCTGGCCAAGCGGGTTGCCCATCGCCATCACCCAGTCGCCGACACGCATCAGGTCGGAATTGCCGAAGGTGACGAACGGCAAGGGCTTGCTGCTTTCCACCTTCAGCAGCGCAAGGTCGGTCTTCGGGTCGGTGCCGACGACCTTGGCCTTCAGCCGCTCACGCGAGAAGAACTCGATCTCGATCTGGTCGGCACCCGCGATGACGTGGTTGTTGGTGACGATATAGCCGTCCTCGCTGATCACGAAGCCGGACCCGAGCGCCTCGGACCGTTGCGGGCCGCCCTGGCCGGGGGCACCGAAGTCGTTGAACAGGTCGCCGAACGGGCTGCCTTCGGGCACTGTCGGCATGCCCTCGGCGGGGGTGGCGACCACGGCGCTGGTGGTGATGTTGACAACCGAGGGGCTGATCTTGTCGGCCAGCTCGGCAAAACTTTCGGGGGCACCGAAGCCTTGCGCCTGGCTAGCCGGTGCAAGGTTCAGACCGAAGCCCAGCACCAGCGCCAGAAGCGTGCTGGACCGCAGGGCGGTGCGGATGGATGGCGTGAGATCGGGCACTTTGCAAACTCCAGTTGATCGGGTCAGGCGTCAGAGATCTTCGCGGAGGAAGCCTGCTGCGTCGCTGCCGAACAAACAGTTAGTCAAAGCTTCCCGCAATGCAAACCCCGTCGCGGCGCTTCAAAGGGACGTGAACAGGCGTCTTGTCCGCCGTCACGCCCCCGAAGGTCTCATGCCCCTCGCGCCAGCCAGACGATGACGACACCCAGCGCCAGCGCGCCAAGCCCGATCAGCCGCCGTTGTTCGATGCCCAGCACCGCGATCATCCGCAGCGCATCCTCGACGCGGCGGGGGGCCAGTGCCAGCACCAGCCCCTCCACCGCCAGCACCAGACCCAGCGCCAGGACGAGGTCGCTCACGGCGAGGGTGCAGCCGCACCTGCCGCCGCATCGGCGGCGGCCCCGCGCTCTGACCGCAGATAGTTGAAGAACTCGCTGTCGGGTTGCATCACTATCGACGAATTCGCGCCCTTCAGGCTGACCTCATAGGCGGTCAGCGACCTGATGAACGAAAAGAATTCGGGGTCGCGCGCGAAGGCCTCGGCCAGGATCCGGTTCCGCTCGGCATCGGCCTCGCCGCGGATGACTTCGGCCTGCCGCCGCGCATCCGAGGTCAATTCCACCACCGTCCGGTCCGCTGCGGCCCGCACACGCTGCGCCGCTTCGCCGCCGCGTGCCTTTTCGTCGGCCGCTTCCCGGTCACGCTCGGCCCGCATCCTGGCAAAGGTGGCTTCCAGGTTCTGTTCCGGCAGATCGGTGCGGGTCAGGCGCACGTCGATCACGTCCACGCCCAGGGCCTGCCCCTCGCGTTTGGCGATGGCGAGGATCTGGTTCATCAACCCGGCGCGGTCCTGGCTGAGAACCTGCTCTTGCGTCGAGTTGCCCAGCACTTCCGGGATCGCCTGGCTGAGGATGTTGCCCAAAAGCTGCTGCGCCCGCTCTTCGCCGGCGGTGCCGACCGACTGGCGGAACTCCACCAGATTGACGATCCGCCAGCGCGCGAAGGCGTCGACCACCAGGCGGCGGTCGCTGAGCAGCGTCACTTCGATAGGCTGGGTCTGCAGACCCAGGATGCGGTCCTCGTACAGCACCACGTCCTGCAGCAGCGGCACCTTGAAGCCAAGGCCGGGGGTTTCCTTCACCTGCATGACCTGGCCGAACTGCAGGATCAGCGCCTTCTTCCGTTCGTCCACGATGAAGACCGAGGACAGGATCAGCACCAGCACCACCACGGCGGCCGGAATGAGATAGATCGCGCGCATCAGTTCGACCCTCCCGTCGTGCCGGCCCCTTGGGCGGGCGTCATCCGGCCGAGGTCGTTCAACGGCAGGAAGGGCACCACGCCCTGGCCCGCCTCACCACCCGACACGCCGTCGAGGATCACCTTGTTCATGCCGCCCAACACCCGTTCCATGGTTTCCAGATACAGCCGCCGTCGGGTCACTTCGGGCGCCTTGACATATTCGGTGTAGACCGACACGAAGCGCGCCGCCTCGCCCTGGGCCGAGTTCACCGCCTGCGCCCGATAGGCCTCGGCGTCCTCCATCAGTCGCGCCGCCTCGCCCCGGGCGCCTGCGGTCACCTGGTTGGCATAGGCGTCGGCCTCCTTCTCCAGCCGGTCGCGTTCCTGCTGGGCGGCCTGCACGGCCCGGAAGGCATCGATCACTTCGCGCGGAGGCTGGGCGATCTGCAGGTTGACCCGGATCACCGAGATCCCGGCGCTGTAGCTGTCCAGCGTGGTCTGCACCGCCGTTCGCAGGTCCGAAGCGATCACCCCCCGGTCGCGGTTCAGGATCGGCGACAGTTCCGACCGGGCGATGATGTCGCGCATGGCACTTTCGCTGACCGCGCGGATGGTGATCTCGGGATCGGCAAGGTTGAACAGGTATTTCTCGGGGTCCGAGATGTTCCACACCACCTGGAAGCCGATATCGACGATGTTCTGGTCGCGCGTGAGCATCAGGCCAGAGTCGGCGCTGCCGGGCACCGTGCCGATGTCGGTCGTCCGCTCGCCCGTGACCTGGACCTTCTCGTAGCGCACGATCGGCCAGGGTGCGAAATTCAGGCCGGGATTGCCGACGCCTGCGCTTTCGCCCAGGAACAGCTCGACCGAGCGTTCTTCCGGCCGCACGGTGTAGAAGGACATGAACGACCAGATCGCGATCAGCGCCAGAACCCCGAGGCCGATGCCCTGTTTGGTGAAGATCGGGCCACCCGGTTCGCCGCCCGGACCGCCGGTGCCCCGGTTGCCACGCCCGCCCATCAGGACGCGAAGCTGTTCCTGGCCCCGCTTCATCAGCTGGTCGATCTCCGGGATTTGCGGCCCGCCCTCGCCCCGGCGTCCGCCGCGACGACCGTCGTCGTCGTTGTTGCCCCTGCCGCCCCGGTCATCGTTGCCCGGACCGCCACCGCCGCCCCAGGGACCGCCACTACCTGCCATTATCCACAACCTCTTTCTTCCGTTTTCCCTAAGCTGGTCATATCCGCCGGGAAATCAAGCCATGACGGCCCGCTGTCAGGCGGTCCGCACGGGTTTTCGCATCGTGACCAGTTCCTCGGCCATGGTCGGATGGACCGCGCAGGTGCGATCGAAATCCTCCTTCGTCGCCCCCATCCGGATCGCTATCGCCGCAAGCTGGATCATTTCGCCCGCCTCGGGTGCGACAAGATGGCAGCCAAGCACCTTGCGCGTCGTCTGCGAAACGATCAGCTTCATCAGCACCCGGTCCGGCTTGCCCGCGAAGGCCGTCTTCATCGGGCGGAAGGCGGTCGAATAGACCGCGATCGGTCCTTCGGCGCGGGCTGCCTCCTCGCTCAGGCCGACCGAGCCCAGTTCAGGCTGGGTGAAGACCGCCGAGGCGACAAGCTCGTGGTCGAAGGCCGTCGGCTTCGCGCCGAAGACGGTATCCGCGAAGGCATGCCCTTCGCGGATCGCGACCGGGGTCAGGTTGATCCGGCCCGTCACATCTCCCACGGCGAAGATCGAGGGCACGGCGGTCTGGCTGTAGCGGTCGACGACGATGCGACCGTCGCGACCGAATTCGACGCCCAGACCCTCGAGACCGAGGCCGCCGGTGTTCGGCCGTCGCCCGGTGGCGTAAAGCACCAGGTCGAACTCGCGCTCGGAGCCGTCGGTCGCGATCGCGCGGATGCCCGCAGCGGTCTTTTCCAGCCGCATGACATCCGTGCCGCAATGAATGTCGATGCCCCCCGCGCGCATCGCGTTCGCGACATGGCCGCGCGCCTCGTCGTCAAAGCCGCGCAGAATCTGCGCGCCGCGGTAGAACTGGCTGACCTCGACCCCCAGGCCGTTCAGGATGCAGGCGAATTCGCTGGCGATGTAGCCTCCGCCCACCACCAGGGCCCGCCTTGGCAGCGCGTCGAGGTGGAACATCTCGTTCGAGGAGACGGCAAGCTCGGACCCCGGGAACGCGGGGACGAAGGGCTGGCCGCCGGTCGCGACCAGGATGTGCTTTGCGCTGAATTCCTGCCCCGAGGCCAGCCGCACCCGATGCGCGTCGACCAACGTGGCCCGCGCGTCGTGCACGGTGACGCCCGCCGCCTGCAGCGTGCCGCGATAGGCGGCTTCCAGCCGGTCCAGTTCGGCCTCCAGCCGGGCGCGGAACGTCCGCCAGTCGAACCGGCCCGGCTGCAGGGTCCAGCCATAGGCTTGCGCCTCCTCGATCATGCCGGAAAAGCCCGAAGCGAAGACCATCAGCTTCTTTGGCACGCAGCCCCGGATGACGCAGGTTCCCCCCATCCGGCTTTCCTCGGCCAGGCCCACGCGAGCGCCCCAGTCGCCTGACGCCACGCGTGCCGCCCGCACCCCGCCAGAGCCGCCGCCGATGACGAAAAGGTCGTAGTCGAAGGTCATGATGCGTTCCGTTCGCCGTTGTGCCGCCGTCTTATGCCGCCGTCAGAGCCATGCGGTGATGGCCGGGCGGGCAAGACCGTGTTCCCGGGTTCCGGTCACCATCGGGTGACGGGCCGCCTCGCTCCGGACCGGCAAACATTCATTCCAGATCGGCAAAGATGTTGCGGCTTTCGGTCAGATCGACCGAGCCGGTCTCGACCCGGCCCGAGTTGATGTCGCGCACCGTCACCCGCCCGTCGCCATGGCCGATCACCACCACGTCGCAGATGTCGATGAAAAGCCCGTTCTCGACCACGCCGGGAATCTGGTTCAGGACCAGGGCAAGCTGCCGGGGATTGCCGATCCGTCTGAGGCTCAGATCCAGAAGGTAGTGCCCCTCGTCGGTCCGCAGCGGATCGCCATTCACCAGCCGCAGCGAGACCTCGCGGCTCATGACATCCAGGCTGTACAGCGTTTCCTCGATCAGCGCCTTGGTGGTCTGCCAGCCGAAAGGGATCACCTCGACCGGCAAGGGGAAGGCGCCAAGCTGCGCCACTTCCTTGGCCGCGTCCGCAATCACGATCATCCGGTCGCTGGCGGTCGCCACGATCTTTTCCTGCAACAGCGCCGCCCCGCCACCCTTGATCAGGTTCAGGTTGGCGTCGAACTCGTCCGCGCCGTCGATGGTCAGGTCCAGCCACTTGACCTCGTCCAGGCCGACGACGGGCAGGCCAAGCCCGCGCGCCAGGTCCGCCGTCCATGACGAGGTCGACACGCAGGTCACCTGCAGACCGTCCTCGCGCACGCGCTCGGCCAGACATCGCACCATCCAGGCCGCCGTGGACCCGGTGCCAAGCCCCAGCTTCATCCCGGACTCGACAAAATCCACCGACCGCCGCGCGGCGGCGAACTTGGCCTGGTCGATGGGTGAAAGTTCGGCAGCCATGGCGAAATCCCCTCTCTGTCGCCCCGGCATAGCGCAAAGGCCGCCACAGGGCGAGAGGCTTCGCATTCGGGCCACGGCAGCCCGGCAGGTTCAGGTCGCCTGGTCCACCGGCAGGACGGCGGTCGCGACCTCGTCCCGGGTCACCGCGGCGTCGCCATCCCGGTCAAGCGACATCAGCGCCCGGAGCGCGTCAGCCTCATCCTCGCCCAAGGCGCGCAGGGCTGCCCTCTGGCCGTCCGCAAGCATCTCGACCTGGCTGACCCGCCCGTCTCGGTCGCTGTCGGCCGCGACGAACTGCCGTTCCATCTGGCCCCGGGCCGAGGCTTTGGCCGCGCGCTGGTTGACCGCGAGCTCGACGCGATCCAGCGCACCGTCGCCGTCAAGGTCCATCGACAACATCCGGCGCATCGCCGTCGCCCGCGCCCCGGCGCGTTCCAGCGCGATGTAGTCCGCGATCCCGTCGGCGGTCAGGCCGTTCGGCCCGCCGAATCCAGCGATCAGATCGGTCATCCGGGCAATGAACCGGTCAGGGTCCGTGCCGACCAGCAGATCCAGCGGCCCGGCCTGCGCCAGCGCACCCCGCGCCAGCCCGATTGCCATCAGCCCCGCCATCGTCGCCAACCGCCCCATCCCGACCTCCGCCATCTGTCCGAGTGCAGCCTGCAGCGGTCAAGGTTGACATCCGGTTAACATGACAGCGCCCCCTGGCCGCAAAGGGTCGCTTTTTGCGCAGCGGTGCCGCAAGACTTGCGCAACCTTGCCGCACCGCTCGTGGAAGACCGCGCATGTATACGCTGCACTATGCCCCGGACAATGCCTCGCTGATCATCCGTCTGGTGCTTGACGGCGCGGGCCTGCCCTATCGCACGGCGCTGGTCGACCGCGCCGCGCGCCAGCAGGACAGTGCTGCCTACCGCGCGCTGAACCCCACGGGCCTGATCCCGGTGCTGGAGACGCCCCATGGCCAGATCTCTGAAACCGGGGCGATCCTGCTGTGGCTCTCGGACACGCACAACCTTGGCCCCGGCCCGGCGGATCCCGATCGTCCCGTCTTCCTGCGCTGGCTGTTCTTTCTGTCCAACACCGCCCATGCCGATCTGCGCCAGATCTTCTACCCGCACCAATATGCGCCCGTCGACGCCCATCGCGCGCATCAGGAGATCATCGCGGCCCGGATGCTGCGCCATTTCGACCTGCTCGAGGCCGCCGCCCGCCGACACGACCGCCTGTTCGCCGCCGCAACGCCTCTGGGCGTCTATACCATCACCCTGACACGCTGGGCCGCCCTGTATCCGGCGGACGCCCCGCGCTGGCTGGATCTTGCGGCCCATCCGGCGCTGGAAGCGCTCGCCCGCGCGCAGGAGGCGCGCGTCGAGACCCCCGTCATCGCCCGGGTCGAGGGGCTGGGCATGCATCCCTTCACCCGGCCCGAACCAGCCGATCCTTCCGAGGGATCGGTGTTTTGATCCCCGCCCCAGAACCCGAGTCCCCTGATGTTCCTCTCCGTCTTCGACATGTTCAAGGTCGGCATCGGCCCCTCGTCCAGCCACACCATGGGCCCGATGGTCGCCGCCGCGCGGTTCCTTGACACGCTGCGGGCCTCGCCCTTCCAGTTTCACGGGCTACGGGCCTCGCTGCACGGCTCTCTGGCCTTCACCGGGGTTGGCCATGCCACCGACCGCGCGACGATCCTCGGCCTGGCGGGCTTTGCGCCCGACACCTACGACGCCGAAAAGGCCAACGCCGCCTTCGCCCGCATCCGCGACACCAGGCGGATCGAGGTTCCGGGCCTGCCACCCCTGACCTTCGACCCGCTGAAGGACCTGCACTTCGACTTCGGCCCGGCACTGCCCGGTCATGCGAACGGGATGATCCTCAAGGCCACCGACGCCCAGGGCGACGTGATCCTGCAGGAAACCTACTATTCGATCGGCGGCGGCTTCGTCTTGACCGCGGCCGAACTGGCCGAGGCCGGCGGTGCCAGGGCCAAGGCCCGTGCCGACGTGCCGTTCCCGTTCGAATCCGCCGCCGAAATGCTGGAAATGGCCAAGGCCTCCGGCCTGACCATCGCCGCGATGAAGCGCGCCAACGAGCTGAAGTTCCGGACGGCGCCCGAACTTGACGCCGGGATCGCCCGCCTCTGGCAGGTGATGAACGACTGCATCAGCCGCGGGATGGAGGGGACCGGCATCCTGCCCGGCGGCCTCAAGGTCCGCAGACGCGCCAAGGGCATCCACGACGCGCTGATGGCCGAGCGCGGCCTGAACCTCACACCGCCCCACACGATCAACGACTGGATGTCGCTCTATGCCATGGCGGTGAACGAAGAGAACGCCGCCGGCGGCCAGGTCGTCACCGCCCCCACCAACGGCGCGGCGGGCGTCGTCCCCGCGGTCCTGCGCTACTATCTCGACCACGTTCCGGGCGCGTCCACCGCCAGGATCGGAGACTTCCTCCTCACCGCCGCCGCCATGGGCGGCCTGTGCAAGCACAACGCCAGCATCTCCGGTGCCGAATGCGGCTGCCAGGCCGAGGTCGGCTCTGCCGCCGCGATGGCCGCCGCCGGCCTTGCCGCCGTGCTGGGCGGCACGCCGGAACAAGTTGAAAACGCTGCTGAAATCGCGCTGGAACACCACCTCGGCATGACCTGCGATCCGGTGAAGGGCCTGGTGCAGGTGCCCTGCATCGAACGCAACGGCCTCGGCGCGATCAAGGCGGTCTCCGCCGCCTCGCTGTCCTTGCGCGGCGACGGCCAGCACCTTGTCAGCCTCGATGTCTGCATCGAGACGATGCGCCAGACCGGCCGCGACATGCACGAGAAGTACAAGGAAACCTCGCTTGGCGGCCTGGCGGTCAACGTGCCGAACTGCTGACCCGGCGGACGCCTCCGGCGGGAGTATTTGGGAAATGGGCAAGCCTCATTTGCCCATTTCCCAAATACTCCGGGGTTTGGGGGGGACCCCCCAACAGCCGAGGAGGAGGCGAAGCCCGACGACGAGACAAGAAGTCTTCGCGCCGCAAGGCGCTCTTTCCGCAAACCGCCCCGACCGGCGCGATGTCGCTTCCAGGCAGGCTCATTCCCGGCCCGCCCGGTAGGCAGTGGGCATGACCCGTGACACGACCCTTCAAGGCGTCATCCTGATGCTCGCCTTCTGCGTGCTCGCGCCGCTGCTGGCCAGATCACTGCGGCCCGCTTCATCGTGCAGACCGCCCTGATGTTGCCCGTCGTCCTGATCATGCGCCTGTCCCTGCGCCTGTCGGCCCGTGCGCTGGGCCATACCACGCTGCGCGCGCTGCTCCTTCTGGTCTCGACCTTCGCCTTCGTCTCGGGCATCCAGGTCATGCCGCTGGCGGACGCGCTGGCGATCGTCTTTGTCGAGCCGTTCATCCTGCTCATCCTCGGTCACTTCCTGTTCGGCGACCAGGTCGGCCCCCGCCGCATCGCCGCCTGCGCCGTGGGCTTTGTCGGCGTCCTGTTCGTGATCCAGCCGTCGCTGGCCGCCTTCGGCCTTGTGGCGCTCTGGCCGCTTGCCACTGCCGTCCTCTTCGCGCTCTACATGCTGGTCACCCGCGCGATCTCGGCCTGGATGCACCCGGTCACCATGCAGTTCCACACATCCTGGACCGGGCTCGTGCTGTCGCTGCCGGTGATGGTCATTGCCGATGGCAGCGGCATCCCCGCACTGGACCCGGTCTGGCCCGCGGGGTGGAACTGGCTCTGGCTGTTCATGGTCGGATTCTGGGCCGCCGTCAGCCACATGTGCATGACCTATGCGCTGAAATTCGCGCCATCGGCCACGCTGGCACCGCTGCACTATCTCGAGATCGTGACCGCAGTGATCCTGGGCTACCTGATCTTCGACGACTTCCCCAACGCGATGACCTTCGGCGGCATCGCGGTGATCGTCGCCTCGGGCCTGTACATCATTCACCGCGAACGCCTGACCGCCAGGGCCAAGGCCAGGACCACCCGTCTCACGCTGCTGCCCGAAGAGCCCTGATCGCCGCATCAAGCCGCCGCCGCGGCAGGATCACCAGCATGCCCCGGCGGTCGAACTCCAGCACCACCCGTCGCGCCGTGACCCGGTTCGAGGTGCCGATCATCCCGTCCGGCGCAAAACCGATGCCGTCAATCGGCCATTCAAGCCCCGCGCTGCGTCCGGTCACCGGGGCCAGCGGAAACAGCGACAGGGGCTCGCCCGGGGCAAGCTCCAGCGTCAATCGCGGCGGCGCGGCAAAGGCCAGATCCTTCGGGCCGATCAGGATGCAGGCCCGCTCGGCCCGGGCGATCAGCGTGGCCATCGCGGCCAGCCCGTGATCAAGCCGCGCGCCCGCAAAACCAAGGGCCAGAACCAGCGGAGCCTCGATCAGCCGCAGGGCCTTGTCAAAGTCCGTGGTGACCTGCTCGGCCACAAGGTGCTGGCATTCCGACGGAATCGCCGCCCGCGCCCGATCCGAGATCGAATCCATGTCGCCGATCACCGCTGCCGGCGTGACCCCAAGCCGCAGCAGCCGGTCGGCCCCGCTGTCTGCCGCCACCGGCACCGGCGCGCGCGCCAGCGCAAGGGCCAGGTCGCGCGCCGCGAAGGGCCCGCCTCCGGCAAGCGTCACACCGTGGGTTGATTGGACAATCGGCGAGATCATGTAAGACTGTATCCAAATAAGGCAGGTTTCCGGGGGTCCGGCCACAATCAATCCATCAAATTACCCCGGTCTGTCCATGCATTAGGGCGGTGTTCCGGACTATCGTGCGACGACCAAGGCGAAAGGCTGTCCAGTCATGACCAGTGAAAGCAAGATTCTGACCGTATCCTACGGGACTTTCAGCTGCACGCTGGAAGGGTTCGAGAATCCCTTCGACACCATGAAGGCGATTGCCGAATATTTCCGCGATCTCGCGGCCCAGGACCGTCACTTCGGGGCAGAACCGCCGCCCCCGGATGCCGCGATGCTGCACCGACTGGCCGAGCGTGAGATCTCGCGCCTTGCCGCAGCCAAAACCGACGCTGCCCCCCGGGCCGAAGCCGCCGGCCCGGGCGAAGCCGCCGAGGCCGTTGCGCCGCGGATCCTGTTCAACCCCGTCGTCCGCCGGCCCTCGCACGGCCCGGTCGAATCCGAGGCCCCGGTCGGCGAGGATCAGACCGCGGCGGAGCCTGCGCTGCAGGACGCGATCCCCGATGGGGTCGCGGCCAAGCTCGCCCGCATCCGGCGCGCCGTTCACCCGGCGGCCGCGGACCTTTCCGCCCCCGCTTCGGCCCTTCTGGCCGAGACGGCCGCAGAGGAAACCGACCACGCCGCAGCCAAGGCCGACGGCGAAACCGGTGCCGATCCGGTCTTGGACGGCATGCTCGCCGACGACGAAGTCGCGGTCGCGGTCCCTGCCGAGACGCCGGCCGAGGTGCCCGAAACCGCCCGGGCCTGGGACGACAGCCTCGATGCTGACGCCGATGCTGGCGCCATTGCGACCGCCGCGGCTGGGGAGGATGACCTCCGGCCCGTCGCGGAAGCCGAAGCGGACACTCGGGTCGACTCCGAAGCCGTCGGGGAAGATCTGTCCGACCTCGCGGCGCTGGAGGGCGCTTTGTCCCGCGACGGCGTGCTTGCCGCACCCCTTGACGAGACCCTGCCCGAAGACACCGCGCCGGACCTTACCCTGGCCGAGGCCGAAGCCGTCGATCCCCTGCCCGAAGCCGCCGCCGATATCGATCCCGACACCGGGTTCGACGCTGCGGACGGTGCCGCCGCCGCCCGGACCGAAGCCTCCTTGCCGGTTGCCAGGCCGGTCGCCAGGCCGGGCCGCTCGCGCCAGTTGAATCCGCGCGTCGTGCGGCTGCATCCCGACGAAAAGCCCGCCGCCCGCGATCCCGCGGCGACCCGTGTCTTGTCCACGCAGCAGGACTCGGACGAGGTCGCCCGCCTGATGCAGCAGGCCGAAGAGGTCATGGCCGAAGATGCCAACCGCCGCCGCCAGGAAGCCCTGTCGCATCTGAAGGCCGCCGTGGTCTCTACCGAAGCCGACCGCGCCGACCTGGACTACGAGGCCCCGCGCGCCGATGTGAACCTCGATCCCTACCGGGACGACCTGGCCGAGGCGATCCAGCCCGATGCGGCGGAAGCCCCGCCGGCACCGCCCGAAGTCAAGCCGCGCCGCAAGTCGGTCAACATCCGCCCGCAGGAACCGCGCCCCGGCACGATCCGCCCCGGCATGATCAGCCCGCCGCCGCTGGTGCTCGTCTCCGCGCAGCGGATCGACCGTGTCGCGCCCGCCGCCGCGCCCACTCTTGCGCCCGCCGCCGCGCCGTCGATGGCTCCCGCCACCCCGGGGATCGCCCCGGCCAATCCCGATGCCCAGCCGATGGTCGCGCTGCGCACCGGACGGCTTTCGGGTGCCATCGGGGCCGGTGCCGCCGCGACCGTCACCGCAACCGCGCGCAGCATCGTTCTGGAAAAACCGTCCTACGGCCCCGCAACCGAGGCCGAGGATGACGAGGATCTGGCCGAAGATGCGCGCGAGATCGACGAATCCGGCCTTGCCGCCTTTGCCGAGACCGTCGGCGCCCGGTCGATGGCCGAGATGCTGGAAGCCGCCGCCGCCTTTGCGACCTGCGTCGAAAAGCGCGCGCAGTTCACCCGCCCGCAGCTCATGCGCCGGATGATGGCCTCGGCGGGTGGCAAGCCGGTCAGCCGCGAGGACGGCCTGCGCAGCTTTGGCACGCTTCTGCGCACCGGCCGGATCGAAAAGGTCGCGCGCGGGCATTATGCGCTCGCTGAAACCTCGCCCTACCTGGCCGAGGCGCGCCGCCTGAGCTGACGCTTTCTCGGCTCGATCCGGCAAGATCAGACGGATGGGCCCTGCCCGTCCGGCTTGTTCGCATCCGGATCTTCCTGGCCGATGCCGCGAAAGACGAACCGGAACGGCAAGGCCCAAAGGAACCCCAGACCCACATAGACCGCCAGTTCAACCAGGATTGAGGGCCGCCCGAACAGGTCGATCAGGTTGACGGCCACCACCACATAGAGCGGCAGCCCGATGAGCAGGATCACCAGCGCCCAGCGCCTGCGGGCCTTGTAGCTTAGCGCCATTCCTGTCCTCCGGTTCTGCCCGCCGCGGCGCGAGGGCGACATCGCACGATCAGTCTGCCGTCAATCCGCAAAGGGATCCGTCACCAGGATCGTGTCGTCACGCTCTGGCGAGGTGGACAGTAGCGCGACCGGACACTGGATCAACTCCTCGATCCGCCGCACATATTTGATCGCCGCCCCCGGCAGCTCGGCCCAACTGCGCGCCCCGGCGGTGGTTTCGGACCAGCCTTCCAATTCCTCGTAGATCGGCGTGCAGCGCGCCTGTTCGTCCGCCGCGATCGGCAGGTAGTCCATCCGCTTGCCGTCCAGATCATAAGCCACGCAGATCTTCAGCGTCCTGAACCCGTCCAGCACATCGAGCTTGGTCAGCGCGATTCCCGACACGCCCGATGTGGCGCAGGTCTGGCGCACCAGCACCGCGTCGAACCAGCCGCAGCGCCGCTTGCGCCCGGTGACGGTGCCGAACTCGTGCCCCCGCTCGCCCAGACGCTCGCCGTCGGCGTCGTGCAGCTCGGCCGGGAACGGGCCTTCGCCAACGCGGGTGGTGTAGGCCTTGACGATGCCAAGGACGAAGTCGATCGCCGTCGGCCCGACGCCGGTGCCTGTCGCCGCCTGTCCCGCGATGGTGTTGGAACTGGTGACGTAAGGGTAGGTCCCGTAGTCGATGTCCAGAAGCGAGCCCTGTGCGCCCTCGAACAGGATCCGCTTGCCCGCCCGCCGCGCCTCGTTCAGCACCTTCCAGACCGGGCCGGCATAGGGCTTGATCTTCGGCGCGATCTCCAGAAGCGAGGCCTTCAGCGCCCCGGCATCTACCGGCTCCAGCCCCAGACCGGCGCGCAAGGCGTTGTGATGGGTCAGCAGGCGCCCGATCCGCGTGTCCAAAGTCGCCGCATCGAACAGGTCCGCCACCCGGATCGCCCGGCGCCCGACCTTGTCCTCGTAGGCCGGCCCGATCCCGCGCCCGGTCGTCCCGATCTTCGCGACTGTGGTCTGCGCCTCGCGGCCCCGGTCGAGTTCCCCGTGGATGGGCAGGATCAAGCTGGCATTCTCGGCCAGCATCAGGTTCGCGGGCGAAATCTGCACCCCCTGGCCGCGCAGCTTCTCGATCTCGGCCACCAGATGCCAGGGGTCCACGACCACGCCGTTGCCGATGACCGAAAGCTTGCCGCCGCGCACGATGCCACTGGGCAAGAGCGACAGCTTGTAGACCGTGTTGCCGATGACCAGCGTATGCCCGGCATTGTGCCCGCCCTGGAAGCGCGCGATCACATCGGCGCGCTCGGACAGCCAGTCGACCAGCTTGCCCTTGCCCTCATCGCCCCACTGGGCACCCACAACGACGACATTGGCCATGACTGTTCTCCGGCTGCCTCAAACCGCTGCGTCTATAGACGTCACACGCCGCCTGCGAAACGGCAAAATGCGCGCCGGTCCCCCCGCCCTCTTGGCCTTTGCCCGCGATAAGGGGTAGCATGACCCGGGCTTGATCCCGAAAGGACTGATCATGGGCATCCTTCTGCGCTGGCTGGGCGCGTTTCTCCTTCTCGCTGCGATCTTCAATCCGACACAGTGGAACTATGTCCGCTGGGCGCGCGATGCCTGGGGGACGCAGACCCCGCTGATCGTCTTCACCGGCCTGATCCTCGCGGTGATCGCCATGGTTTACCTCGTCGCCACCCTGCGCTCGATCGGCATCCTTGGTGCCATCATCATCGCCGCGGTCTTTGCCGCCGGGCTCTGGGTGCTGACCGACTGGGGCCTGCTTGGGCTGCAGAATTCCGCGCTGAACGTCTGGCTTGGAATTCTCGTCCTGTCGCTGATCCTCGGGATCGGCCTTTCGTGGTCGATCCTGCGCCAGCGGCTTTCCGGCCAGCAGACCATGGACGAAGTCGATGGCTGAGACCTTCCTTTACCTCACAATCGGCACCAACGACGTCGCCCGCGCGGCGCGCTTCTATGACGCGGCCCTCGCGCCCCTTGGCCTGATCCGCCGCGCGACCGAAGACACCGAGGTGGGCTACGGCTCTCCCGATGACCCGCGCACCCGGCTCTGGATCACCCAGCCTTTCGATGACAAGCCCGCGACTGTCGGCAACGGCACCATGCCCGCCCTCGTCGCGTCCAGCCGACAGGCGGTCGACGCCTTCCACAAGGCCGCCCTCGCCGCAGGCGGCACCGACGAAGGCGCCCCGGGCCTGCGTCCGTATGGCCCGGCCTTCTACGCGGCCTATGTCCGCGACCCTGACGGCAACAAGCTGTCCGCCGTCCACGAAGGCCCCTGATCGCGCCCCTCCCCTGCCCCCGCCTCGGGTTTGCCCATTTCCCAAATACTCCCGCCGGAGGCACCCTCCGCCCGCCCCCTTGACACCGAGGTCGGGCACAGCGCCGCAGCCGCGCCGTCCCGGGGCCCTCGATGGGCCCCGGGACGGCTCCCTGTCCGGGAAACCGGGGCCACAACCCTTGCACCCCGTCCCCCTTCCGCCTAGATAGGCGCGTCAGCCGCCCGGAAGCCCGCCAGGAAGCCCCCATGGAAAACGTCGTCCTCACCATTCACCTGATCCTTGCGCTGCTTCTGATCGGCGTCGTGCTCCTGCAGCGGTCCGAAGGCGGCGGGCTTGGGATGGGCGGCGGCGGCAGTGGCACGATGTCGGCGCGCGGCGCTGCAACCGCGATGACCAAGCTGACCTGGATATTCGCCGCGGCCTTCATCGTGACCTCGATCACGCTGACCGTCCTTGCCACACGCGGCGGCCAAGGCAGTTCCGTCGTCGACACCGCGACCGGCGCGCCCGCGACCGATGCGCCCGTGTCCGGCGCGCCCGCAACCAGCCTGCCGGCCACCGGCGGCGGACTTGCCGGAACCGACCTGACGCTGCCCGGCGCCACGGCCCCGCAAGGCGATGCCCCGGCCACCCCGCCCCGCGCGGATGAACCGGCCGCACCCGCGACCAACCCCTGATCCCACAACTGCTTGGCTGGCTGCGGGGGGATACCCGCATGATCTAGCGCGGGCGGTTGCTAACCAGCGCGAGAGTCGCTATACCCCGACTCCCGTGGTACCGCGATTCCACCCCTGCCGAATCGCGCCTCAAAACACGGGAGTCCGCCTTGGCGCGTTACATCTTCATCACCGGCGGCGTGGTGTCCTCCCTTGGCAAGGGCCTCGCCTCCGCCGCCCTCGGCGCGCTTTTGCAAGCCCGGGGTTACACCGTGCGGCTCAGGAAACTCGACCCCTACCTCAACGTCGATCCCGGCACGATGTCGCCCTTCGAGCACGGCGAGGTCTTCGTGACCGACGACGGCGCCGAGACCGACCTCGACCTCGGCCATTACGAACGTTTCACCGGCGTCCATGCCCGCCAGACCGACAGCATCTCCTCGGGCCGGATCTATTCCAACGTGCTGGAGAAGGAACGCCGGGGCGACTATCTGGGGAAGACCATCCAGGTCATCCCCCACGTCACCAACGAGATCAAGGGCTTCCTCCGCATCGGTGATGCCGAGGTCGACTTCATGCTGTGCGAGATCGGCGGCACGGTCGGCGACATCGAGGGGCTGCCGTTCTTCGAGGCGATCCGCCAGTTCATCCACGAGCGCCCGCGCGGCCAGTCGATCCTGATGCACCTGACGCTCTTGCCCTACCTTGCCGCAAGCGGGGAACTCAAAACCAAACCCACCCAGCACAGCGTCAAGGAACTGCAATCCATCGGCCTTGCCCCCGATGTCCTCGTCTGCCGCAGCGAACACCCGATCCCGGACCGCGAGCGCGAGAAGATCGCCCTCTTCTGCAATGTCCGCAAGGAACACGTCATCCCCGCCTATGACCTGAAGACGATCTACCAGGCCCCGCTCGCCTACCATCAGGCGGGCCTCGACCAGGCCGTCCTCGACGCCTTCGGGATCGCGCCCGCGCCGAAACCGAACCTCGCCCGCTGGGAAGACGTGATGGACCGCCTGACCCACCCCGAAGGCGAGGTTCGCGTCGCCGTGGTCGGCAAGTACACC
>NCDY01000044.1:0-21563 GCA_002280405.1 Rhodobacterales bacterium 32-66-9
CTTCACCAGGGTCTTCATTTCATTGGTCATTCGAGGACTCCCGTCGCTTTTCCGGCCTGGGTGAAAGCGTCCAGCGCAAAATCGAGGTCTCGCCTTGTGAGGGCCGCGTTCATCTGCGTGCGGATGCGGGCCTGGCCCTTGGGGACCACGGGGAAGAAGAAGGGCGCGACATGGACGCCGCGGGTGTTGAGGTCGGCGGCCATCGCCTGCGCCGCTCTGGCGTCGCCGAGCATGACGGGGATGATCGGGTGCTCTCCGGGCAGGAGGGTGAAGCCAGCGGCGGTCAGGCCTGCGCGCCAGTAGCGGGCGTTTTCGGCGAGTTGGACGCGGAGGTCGTCGGCCTGTTCGACGATGTCGAGCGCGGCGAGGGCGGCCCCGACGACAGCCGGGGGCAGGGCGTTGGAAAAGAGGTAGGGGCGGGCGCGCTGGCGCAGAAGGTCGATCACCGGCTGCGGTCCGGCGATGTAGCCGCCAAGCGCGCCGCCAAGCGCCTTGCCGAGGGTGCCGGTGAGGATGTCCACCTTGACGCCCGCCCGCGCCGGTGTGCCTGCGCCCTTCGGGCCGGTGAAGCCGGTGGCGTGGCAGTCATCGACCATCACCATCGCGCCGTATCGGTCGGCCAGGGCGCGGATGGCGGGAAGGTTGGCGAAAGTGCCGTCCATCGAGAAGACGCCGTCAGTGGCGATCAGGATGAAGCGGGCGCCATCGGCCTTGGCGGCATCGAGTTGCGCCTGAAGCTCGGCCATGTCGCTGTTGGCATAGCGGTAACGCTTTGCCTTGCACAGGCGGATGCCGTCGATGATGCTCGCGTGGTTCAGCGCGTCCGAGATGACGGCGTCTTCCGGGCCGAGGAGCGGCTCGAAAAGGCCGCCATTGGCGTCGAAACAGGCGGCGAAGAGGATGCTGTCGTCCTGGCCGAGGAAACGCGCCAGACGGGTTTCGAGGCGGCGGTGCAGGTCCTGCGTGCCGCAGATGAAGCGCACGCTCGCCATGCCGAAGCCGTGGTCGTCCATCGCCGCCTTGGCAGCCGCAATCAGGCGCGGGTCGTCCGCCAGCCCGAGGTAGTTGTTGGCGCAGAGGTTCAGCATCTCGCGCCCGGCCATCTGCACATGCGCGCCCTGCGGCCCGGTGATCAGGCGTTCGCGTTTCATCAGGCCATCGGCCTCGATGCTGGCGAGGGTCCGGGTGATGTGGTCGAGAAAGGCGGCGCGGTCGGTCATCGGGGCTCTCGCGAAGGGGCTGGCGCGAGAGTTCCACAGACCGGGCTGAATGTCATCAGGTGCCGCAGAAGGTGACATACCGGCCAAAGCCCGAGGGGGCGGGAAGCATGTAGGGCTCGGCCTCGGTGAAGGGGGCCTGGATCGCGGCG
Source organism: Rhodobacterales bacterium 32-66-9 (assembly GCA_002280405.1). GTDB lineage: Bacteria > Pseudomonadota > Alphaproteobacteria > Rhodobacterales > Rhodobacteraceae > Tabrizicola. The sequence continues at coordinate 1,370 of NCDY01000044.1, forward strand.
AGAAGGGCGTGGAACGGGGCCATGTCGCCCTCTGTGGCGGCGGTCAGGGCCGCCTCGACCTGGTGATTGCGCGGGATCACGGCGGGGTTCGCGGCGGCCAGACGCCGGGCGGCGCCGTCGCCCGCGCGGGCGCGCCAGCGCGGCAGCCAGGCTTCCATCGCGGTGAAGTCGGTAAAGAGGGGACGCAGTCTGCCCGCATCGGCAAGGCGGCGGAAGGTGAGGGTCCAGTCGGCACCTTGCATCGCGGTCAGAAGGTCCTCGGCAAGCCGGTCGTCGCCGGGGTCTTCGCCGGGAAGGCCCAGCTTGCGGCGCATGACGCGGGTCCAGTCGGCGCGGTAGCGGGCGGCGGTGGTGGCGAGACGGTCGTTGGCGATCTCGACCGCGCGGTCGGGGTCGGGGTCGAGAAGCGGGATCAGCGTCTCGGCCAGCCGGGCGAGGTTCCAGCCCAGGATCAGCGGCTGGTTCTGATAGGCATAGCGGCCCTGCCGGTCGATCGAGGAAAAGACGGTGTCCGGGGCGTAGCCTTCCATGAAGGCGCAGGGACCGTAGTCGATGGTCTCGCCGGAAATCGCCATGTTGTCGGTGTTCATCACGCCATGGATGAAGCCAAGGCCCATCCAGTCGGCGATCAGGGCTGTCTGCCGCTCGATGGCGGCGTCGAGGAAGGCAAGGTAGGGTGCGTCGTGCCCGGCAAGGTCGGGGTAGTGGCGGGCGATGGCATGGTCGGCCAGAGCCTTGACCCGCGCCTGGTCGCCCCGGGCGGCGAAGAACTGGAAGGTGCCGACGCGCAGGTGGCTGGCGGCGACGCGGGCGAGGACGGCACCGGGCAGCTTCGTCTCGCGCCAGACCTCCTCTCCCGTGGCGACCACGGCCAGCGCGCGGGTGGTGGGCACGCCCATTGCGGCCATGAACTCCGAGATCACGACCTCGCGCAGCATCGGGCCGACCGCCGCCTTGCCGTCGCCGCCGCGCGAGAACGGGGTCTTGCCGGAGCCTTTCAGCTGGATGTCGAAGCGGCGACCGTCGGGTGCGACGACCTCGCCCAGAAGATGCGCGCGCCCGTCGCCAAGCTGGGGCGAAAAGCCGCCGAACTGGTGGCCGGCATAGGCCTGGGCGATGGGATCGGCCCCGGGCGGCAGGGCGGCACCGGAAAACCAGTCCCGCGCGTGGTCGTCGTCAAGCGTCACGCCAAGGTCGGCGGCCAGGGGCCGGTTCAGAAACAGCAGCCTCGGGGCAGGGGCCACGTCAGGTGCCACGCGCAGATAGGTGCCGGGCAGGTCGCGGGCGTATGAGTGGTCGAAGGCGAGGGTCATGGTCGGGACCTTTCCGGTCCGGGTATGGGCTACCTGCGCGCCAGGCGCAAATTCCTTCGAAGGAATTTGGCAAAACTTTTCGAAAAGTTTTGCGCCCGGCAGGGGGAAATGGTCGGGGCGGAGGGATTCGAACTCTCGACCTACGGTACCCAAAACCGTCGCGCTACCAGGCTGCGCTACGCCCCGACTGCCGACCCTTTAGCGGGATCGGAACGGAATGAAAAGCCTCAGCCTTCGCAGGGCCAGGCAGCGCCGCCGGCCGGTATGGCGGGGTGGCGCAGGACCGCGCCGGGCGCGATGCCAAGCTTGGCCGCAAGCCCGCCGTTCAGCTCCACGACGAATTGCACCCCCTCGCCGCCATCGATCGGCGTAAGATCGCCCGGCACGGCATTGGCATAGACCCGGGTCACGGTTCCGGTCGCATCGGCAAAGACCATGTCCAGCGGGATCAGCGTGTTCTTCATCCAGAAACTCACCTGCCGCGGCGCGTCGTAGACGAAGAGCATGCCTTCCGACAGTGGCATGTCCTGGCGGAACATCAGCCCCTTGGCGCGTTCGGCCGCATCGTCCGCGACCTCGACGGCAAAGGTCTCGCGCCCGTCAGCCCAGCGGATGTCCAACCGGTCCACGGCACAGGGCGCATCGGCCCAGGCGCTGCCCGGCACGCCGAGGCCGAACAGCAGGATCACCAGCGCGCGTTTCATTGTGCCTTCTCCCGTGTGGCGGCTTCCCAGGACAGGACCTGGACAGCCATGCGTCCGCGTTTTCCGTCGATGATGCGCAGGGCCACGGCCTCGCCTGCCGTCAGATCGGCAAAGCCGGACACGCGCAGCACCTCGGCATGCACAAAGACGTCCTCGGGACGCCCGTAGACATTGGCAAAGCCGAAGCCCTTGCCCTTGTCAAACCATTTGACCCGTGCAGGCTCAAGATCAAGGGCAAGGATGTCGGCGCTGACCAGATGGGCAGCATCCTCGCCAAAGGGCAGCAGCGCGCCTTCCGTGCGCACTTCGATCCCGGCACCGTCGGCGACGGAACCCTGTCCAAAGTTCCGCAGAACGTTGGCGTGCAACAAAATGTCTGCATCCGTCTGGTCAGAAACGATGAAACCGAAACCCTTGGATGGATCAAACCACTTAACGCGACCATGCACGAGCTGCATGACCTCTTCTTCGTCCGTCATCGGCAGAGCCTTCTCCCCAGAATGAGCCCTAGACCGCACTGATGGCGGAAATGTCCTGCCGGGATCAAGGGCAATTCAACAGGCGCGCAGCACAAAAAATTGTCTTCTCAGGCTAACTTACGGATTCAGCCGGGTTATCTGCCAGTCTTCCGCAACGTCAGTCCTGCGCCAGCGGAAACGGTCATGCAACCGGAATGCGCCGTCGGCCCAGAACTCTATCTCGACAGGATGCAGCCGGAAGCCGCCCCAGTTTGCCGGCCGGGGCGGATTCGCCCCCTTGGCAATGGCGACGCGGGCGGCTTCGGCCATCAGCGCCTCACGCGAGGACAGGGGTTCGGACTGCCGGCTGGCCCAGGCCCCGAGCCGGGATTTCAGGCTGCGGCTGGCGAAATACGCGTCGGCCTGCGGCCCGTCCTCGCGGCTGACCGTGCCACGAACCCGGATCTGGCGGCGCAGGGATTTCCAGTGCAGCACAAAGGCCGCCTTGCCCGAGGCCGCGATCTCGCGCCCCTTTTGCGAGCCGTAATTGGTGTAGAAGACGAAGGCATCCGTCTCGATTTCCTTCAGCAGCACCATGCGGACATTGGGCAAGCCGTCCGCATCGACCGTGGCCAGGGCAATGGCGTTGGGGTCGTTCGGCTCTTGCGCCTCCGCCTCGGCCAGCCAACCGCGCGCGATGGCGAACGGGTCATCGCCTGCGAAAATGCCGGACCGGTCCATGGGTGCTCCTTGCCAGTGACAGCGGACCTGCCTTGAAGGGCGGCCCGGCATCGCCTACACGTCTTTGTCAATGAAAAGTGGGCGAGGGGTCGGGAATGTCAACCGGACTGATGCACGGCAAGCGCGGGCTGATCATGGGGCTTGCGAACGACAAGTCCATCGCCTGGGGCATCGCGCAGGCCGTGGCGGCGCAGGGAGCGGAACTGGCGTTCTCGTATCAGGGCGAGGCGCTGAAAAAGCGGGTCGAGCCCCTGGCGGAATCGCTGGGCAGCCCGAACCTGTTCGAATGCGACGTGGCCAGTGACGACAGCATCGACGCCCTCTTCGCCGCCCTGAAGGCGGACTGGGGACAGCTGGACTTCCTGGTCCATGCCATCGGCTTTGCCGACAAGAACGAACTTCGTGGCCGCTACGTCGACACCAGCCGCGCAGGGTTCGCGCTGGCGATGGACATCTCGGTCTATTCCTTCACGGCGGTCTGCCAGCGGGCGGCCACCATGATGGGGCCGGGCGGCAGCCTGCTGACCCTGACCTATTACGGGGCCGAGAAGGTCATGCCGCATTACAACGTGATGGGCGTGGCCAAGGCGGGGCTTGAGGCCAGCGTGAAGTATCTGGCCGAGGATCTGGGCAAGGACGGCATCCGGGTGAACGCGATCTCGGCGGGGCCGATCAAGACGCTGGCGGCCAGCGGCATCGGCGATTTCCGCTACATCATGAAGTGGAACGAGCTGAACTCGCCCCTGCGCCGCAACGTGACGCAGGAAGAGGTCGGCAAGGCGGCGCTGTATCTGCTGTCGGACCTCGGGAGCGGGACCACGGGCGAGAACCTGCATGTCGACGCGGGCTATCATGTCGTCGGCATGAAGGCGATCGAAGCCCCGGACATCGACCTTCTGCAGGGCCGCAAAGAGGGCGGACAGTGACGCTTGCGGCCTTCCTGGCCGTCGCGGGCCTTCTGACGATGGGGGCGGTAAGCCCCGGCCCGGCCGTGCTCATGTCCGCGCGGACCGGCGTGACGGAAGGGGTGCGCACCGGGTTCTTCCTGTCGCTTGGGATCGGCGCGGGCGCGGTCTTCTGGGCGACGCTGGCGCTGAGCGGGCTGGCGCTGGTCTTCCAGATCGCTCCGACCCTGCTCTGGGCTTTCAAGATCCTGGGCGGGCTGTATCTGGTGTGGATGGCGATCGGCATGTGGCGTCACGCCGCCGATCCCTTGCCGGTGGTGACCGACGTTCCGCCCCGGTCGGCGCTGTCGGCGTTCCGGCTTGGCCTGTTCACCCAGCTTGCAAACCCCAAACCTGCCGTGCTTTTGAGCGCGATCTTCGTCGGAACCGTGCCGCCCGGCACCGGGGCTTGGGTGCTGGTCGCGCTGCTGGCCTATCTCTTCCTGGTCGAGACCGGCTGGAACACCATCGTTGCCCGCATCTTCTCGCTTGACCGGACCCGCGCGGGATACATCAGTCTGAAAACCGTGATCGACCGCAGCTTCGGGGGACTTCTTGCCCTGCTCGGGATCAAGATCGCCGCCACCTGAAAGGACAGCCAATGTCTGCCGAACGCCTGCCGCATGAAAAGGGGTTTCATGTCAGCTGGGACCAGATCCACCGCGATGCCCGGGCGCTGGCCTGGCGGCTGGACGGCAAGGGTCCGGGGGAGGGCGGCACCTGGAAGGCCGTGGTCGGGATCACGCGCGGAGGGCTGGTCCCCGCGATGATCGTCAGCCGCGAGCTGGACATCCGGGTGGTGGATTCGATTTCGGTGAAATCCTACCACTCCGGCGGCGGCAGGGCGGATCAGCGCCGCGAGGCGCAGGTGATCAAGGCCCCGAATGCCGAGATCATGGGCGACGGCTCGGGCATCCTGATCGTCGATGACCTGGTTGACAGCGGCAAGACGCTGGAGCTGATCCGCAGCCTGTATCCCAAGGCGCATTTCGCCTGCGTCTACGCCAAGCCCGAGGGTGAAAAGCAGGCCGACACCTACATCACCAGCGTAAGCCAGGACACCTGGATCTTCTTCCCCTGGGACATGGCGCTGCAATATGTCCAGCCGATGCGCGGGGCGGATTGACCGCGCCGCGCCGGCGGGGGGGGCGCCAGAACGACGAGACGCGAAGCGCACGAGGAGTTGCCCCGATGACCCTGCCCCTGAACCCCGCCTTCGCCGCCACCGAACCACCCCCGGTGATGGAGGCGCGGCGCTGGATCGAGGGCGTCTCCTTCCCGGCGGACCGCCCGCTGATCAACGTCAGCCAGGCCGCCCCGGTGGACAGCCCGCCGCTGGGTCTGCGGCAGGCGCTGGCCGAGGCCGCGCTGAACGACCCGAACGCGCATCTTTACGGCCCCGTGCTGGGGCTTCCGGCGCTGCGCGAGGAGATTGCCGCGCAGTGGTCGGCGACCTATGGCGGCAGCATCGCCCCGCATCAGGTTGCGATCACCCAGGGCTGCAACCAGGCCTTCTGCACGGTGATGGCCACGCTGGCAGGCCCGGGGGACGAGGTCATCCTGACCACGCCCTGGTATTTCAATCACAAGATGTGGCTTGACATGGCCTCGGTCACGACGGTGCCTCTGGAGACGGACGCGACGCTGATCCCGTCGGCGGAAATGGCGGCGGCGCTGATCTCCGACCGGACGCGGGCCATCGTCCTCGTCAGTCCGAACAACCCCGGCGGCGTCGAGTATCCGGCCGAGACGCTGGCGGCCTTCCGCGACCTCTGCCGCGCCAGGGGCCTGGCGCTGATCGTGGACGAGACCTACCGCGATTTCGACAGCCGCAGCGGCGCTCCGCATGATCTTTTCCGGGACCCCGACTGGGCCGGCACGCTGATTCAGTTGTACAGTTTCTCCAAGGCCTACCGGCTGACCGGCCATCGCGTCGGCGCGGTGGTAGCCAGCCCCGAACGTCTGGCCGAGGTCGAGAAATTCCTTGACACCGTGGCGATCTGCCCCAGCCAGCTGGGCCAGATCGGGGCGCTTTGGGGCATGCGCAACCTCGGGCAATGGCTGGCGGGGGAGCGGGACGAGATTCTGTCCCGCCGCGCCGCGATGGTGGCAGGCTTCACGCGCCTGCCGGGGTGGCGGCTTCTGGGCTGCGGCGCCTATTTCGCCTATGTCGAACACCCCTACGCCATGGCGTCCGACGCCCTGTGCAAGCGGCTGGTGACCGGCGCCTCGCTGCTCATGCTGCCGGGGACGATGTTCCAGCCCGAAGGCTCGGCCGCGGGCAGGCGGCAGATCCGCATCGCCTTTGCCAATGTCGATGCGACGGGGATTGCCGAGGTGATCCGGCGGCTCGCGGCTTTCCGGCCCTGACGGGACCGTGATGCCAGGGCCGTCGACGCGATCTTGATCTTGCCCCGGTGATGCCTTCCCACTATGCACCGCAAGCGAACCCTCCGAAGGCAAGGCCATGGCGAAGACCCCGACCGAAGACGGCAGACGCCCGCGCAGCACGGCGAAGGAAGTTGCGGTCTGGACGCTGCTGGGACTGCTGATCCTGGGGCTGGGCGGCTTTGGCGTGACCAGTTTCTCCGGGGGCATCACCAAAGTCGCAAGCGTCGGGAACATCGACGTCACCGCCGATGACTACGCGCGCGCCCTGCAGGCCCGGGTCCGTGACATGTCGCAGCAGGTAGGCCAGCAGATTTCCATGCAGCAAGCCCTTGCCTTCGGCATCGACAAGCAGGTGATCCAGTCGGTGATCACCCGTGCCGCCCTGGACAACGAGGCGGAACGGGTCGGCATCTCGGTCGGCGACGCCGCGGTCGCCAGCCGGATCACCGCGATGGACAACTTCAAGGGCGCCTCGGGAGAGTTCGACCGCGAGGCCTACCGCTTCACGCTGGAGCGCAGCAACCTGACCGAAACCCAGTTCGAGACCAACCTGCGCCGCGATGTCAGCCGGCAGTTGCTGCAGGGCGCGGTCGGCGGCGGGTTTGTGGCACCGAAGGCGATGACCGATACCCTGTTCGCCTGGGCCGGAGAGCGGCGGGGCTTTTCCATGCTGCGCCTGGTCGAGGCCGATCTGGCCACACCGGTCCCCGCGCCGACCGAGGCCGATCTGAAAGCGCATTACGACGCAAATCTGGACCGCTTCACCAAGCCGGAGGCCAAGCGGATCACCTATGTCTCGCTGCTGCCCGAGGCGATCGCCAAGGACCAGCCGGTCGACGAGGCGATGCTGCGCAAGCTGTATCAGGAACGGATCAACGAGTTCGTGATCCCCGAGCGGCGGATCGTCGAACGTCTGGTCTATCCCGACCAGGCGCAGGCCGATGCGGCGAAAGCGGCTCTGGACGGCGGAACCCCGTTCGAGAAGCTGGTCGCCGACCGCGGTCTCACCCTTGATGCCATCGCCCTGGGCGACATCGCGAAGTCCGAGCTTGGCGCCGCGGGCGAGCCGGTCTTCGCGGCTGCCGAGGGCGGCGTGATCGGGCCTCTGCAGACCGACCTTGGTCCGGCGCTGTTCCGCGTCGTATCGGTTCTGGGCGCCGAGGAAACCACCTTCGAGGCCGCGCGCGACACGCTGGCCATCGAATTCCAGATGGATGCCGCGCGCCGTCTGATCGCTGGCCGGGTCGAAGAGATCGACGATCTTCTGGCCGGAGGCGCGACGTTGGAGGATCTTGCCAAGGATGCGGGTCTGGCGCTTGCGACGCTGGATTTCGTGCCGGGCAAACCGGGCGATACGACAATCGAGGGCTACCCGGATTTCCGCGCCGCCGCCGAGGCCGTGCAAGCCGGTGACTTCCCCCAGGCGATCGTGCTGGATGATGGCGGGGTCGTCGCGCTGCGGCTGGACGAGATCGTTCCCGCAGCGCCGATCCCCTTCGACGAGGCGAAGGCGGCGGTTGCCGAGGACTGGCGCAAGGATGCGGTCAGCAAGGCGCTGGCCGCCCGGGCCGCCGAGATCAAGGCCGCCGTGGAAGGTGGCGCTGCCATTCGCAGCTTCGGCATCGTCGACGTGACGCCCGAAACGGCGCGCAACGGCTTTGTCGCGGATGCCCCCGAGACGCTCCTCGCCGAGGTGTTCAAGCTGCCCGAAGGCGGCGTGCAGGTGATCGCGGCAGACGGCTTTACCGCAGTTGTGCAGCTTGACCGGATTCTTCCTGCCGCGACCGAAGGCAAGGATGCCGTCGCGATGCGGGATGCCTTGACCGCCCAGGCCGCACAGGCAATCGCCGGCGATGCCTTTGCCGCCTTCACCGGGGCGCTGACCGCCGAGGCCGGGATCACCCTGGATCAGGGTGCGATCAACGCGATCAACACGAGCCTGCCCTGATGCAGCTCTCTCCGGGGTTTGCCGAGTTCGAGGCGGCCTGGAACGCCGGTCGCAACCAGATCGTCTGGGCCCGGCTGGCGGCAGATCTCGACACGCCGGTCAGCCTGATGCTGAAGCTTGGCGATGCGCGCGCCGACACCTTCATGCTGGAATCGGTGACCGGGGGCGAGGTCCGGGGGCGCTATTCCATCGTCGGCATGAAGCCCGACCTCGTCTGGCAGTGCCGCGGCGAGAAAAGCCGGATCAACCGCGAGGCGCGGTTTGACCGGCAGTCCTTCACCGACCTTGTCGGCCATCCGTTGCAGACCCTGCGCGACCTTCTGGCCGAATGCCGGATCGAGATGCCCGAGGGGCTGCCCCCCGTCGCGGCGGGCCTGTTCGGCTATCTCGGCTATGACATGATCCGCCTGGTCGAGCATCTGCCGGACATGAACCCCGATCCCCTGGGTCTGCCCGATGCCGAGCTGATCCGCCCATCGGTTGTGGCGGTGCTGGACGGGGTCAAGGGCGAGGTGACCGTCGTTGCCCCCGCCTGGGTCGCGGGCGGCCTCTCGGCGCGGGCGGCCTATGCCCAGGCCGCCGAACGGGTGATGGACAGCTTGCGCGATCTTGACCGCGCGCCCTCCGCCGCGCGGGATTTCGGCGAAGCCTCGCCCGTCGGGCCGGCAACATCGAACTTCAGCCACGCCGACTACAAGGCCGCCGTCGAAAAGGCCAAGGACTACATCCGCGCGGGCGACATCTTTCAGGTGGTGCCGTCGCAACGCTGGGCGCAGCGTTTCACTCTGCCGCCCTTCGCGCTTTACCGCAGCCTTCGCCGCACCAATCCCTCGCCCTTCATGTTCTTCTTCAACTTCGGCGGCTTCCAGGTGATCGGCGCAAGCCCGGAAATCCTGGTCCGCCTGCGTGACGGCGAGGTGACCGTCCGCCCCATCGCCGGGACCCGCAAGCGCGGGGCTACGCCGGAAGAGGATCGCGCATTGGAGGCGGACCTGCTTGCCGACCCCAAGGAACGGGCCGAGCATCTGATGCTGCTCGATCTGGGGCGCAACGACGTGGGCCGGGTGGCCAGGGTGGGCACCGTGCGCCCGACCGAGACCTTCGTCATCGAACGCTACAGCCACGTCATGCACATCGTGTCGAACGTGGTGGGCGACATCGCCCCCGGCGAGGACGCGCTTTCAGCCCTTCTGGCGGGGTTGCCCGCAGGCACCGTCTCGGGGGCGCCAAAGGTCCGGGCGATGGAGATCATCGACGAGCTGGAACCCGAAAAGCGCGGCATCTATGGCGGCGGCGTCGGCTATTTCGCCGCCAATGGCGAGATGGACTTCTGCATCGCCTTGCGCACTGCGGTGCTGAAGGACGAGCAGCTTTACATCCAGGCGGGCGGCGGTGTCGTCTTTGACAGCGATCCCGAGGCCGAGTATCAGGAAACTGTCAACAAATCCAATGCGTTGCGCCGTGCCGCCGAAGATGCGGGCCGCTTTGCCGGTCGCGGCAACGGCTGACCCTGGCCCAGGAATTTTCATAAGTTTTTTGGGCCAGGGGGATACGTCCGCTCTCAATCGACCCTGAGAACCGCCGTCAGCGGTGCCAGCGCCACCGTCCCGGCCCTGTCTTCCCCCGACCATTCCAGCAGCGCGGCGACAGTCTCGGGATCGGCCTCGCCCACGACCGCGACCCGGCCATCCTGCCCGGCCTTGAACACCGCCCGGTCCAGCAGCCGACGGATCGCCACGCGGTCCGTCCCGGCCGGGCCGAGGTCGCGGAACACCACTGCCGCCTCAAGGTTTTCGCGCCGCGCGACCTGATCGGCGGCGTTCAGCCCTTTGTCCCAGGTCAGAAGACCCCTCCCCTGCGCCTTGAGGATCGGGACCACGGCACTGGCAAGTCCGCGATTGTTCTGGAAGGCGGGGTCGGCAAGGTCCATCGCGGCAACCGCTTCGGGCAGGCCCTGTTCCATCGCCTGGAAGGCCACCTCGACGTCCGAGGCCTGAGCGCCGGTCGCGATGCCGGTGACCAGCATCACCACTTCGCGGCCCGCTGCGCGGTACAGTGCCGCCCGGTCCGGTGTCGCGGGGTCCAGCGGGTCCAGCGCGAAAGACACCGGGAAGGGCAGGGCGGCAAGGCCGGCACGGTCAAGTTCGGGCTGTCCGCGGTCGATCAGCACGACCGCAAGCGGCGGCTTGGCCCCGGGGTTCTCGAAACGCGCGGCAAAGCGCGCGATCGGGCGCGGATCCTCGGGGTTGGCATTCGGGTCGGCGCTGGGGTCGGCATTCGGGTCGCCTGCCACGCCCGCGGGGGCGTCGTTCGCGCCGCGCCCGATGATCAGACCCTCGCCTGAGTCCAACAGGCCTGGGGTCGGCTTGAACGTGGGTGCCGGTGTTTCGGCGACCCGGGTCCCGTCGGCCAGGGCTTTGCCAAGCGGCGCTTTGCCAAGCGGGGCGTCGATGATCGGGGCCTCGGGCCTGCCGGGCATCGCCTCGGGCGGTGTGCCCGGCATCGTGTCCGTGCCGCCGCCAAGGCCGACCGGAGCAGGCATGATTTTGGCACCGGGCGGCGCGACGTCCGCGGCGACGCCGGGTTCAGGGTCGATCGCTGCGACCGGACCCGGGTCGGCAGCGGCGATGTCGGGCACCGGCCCGGGCTTTGCCTGAGGCGATGCCGGGGCGGCCGGCGCCGTTTCGACGGCATCGGGTTGAACGGTTTCGGCGGTCGCCGCAGCCTGGGGATCGGGGTCCGGCGGAGGCGTCGGTTCGGCCGCCGGCTCCTCTGGCTGCGGGGCAGGGTCGGCCGCAGGCTTCGGCACCGGACTTGCCACCGGCACCGCGGCGGCCGGTCCGACATCGGCCAGCACGGTGTCTTCCTTCGCTGCGGGCGCTGCGGGGTCAGGGGCCGCCGCCGCGACATCCGCCACTGTCTCGGCGGGCTTGGCGGGCACAGTCGAGGTCTCGGGTGCCGCGACCTCGGCCGGCGCGGGGGCTGCCGGTTCGGCCAGCGCCGCCGCTTCGGCCTCGGGTGCGGTCGGGCCGTCGACGGCACCGGCAATTTCGGGCTGCACATCGGGCTGCACTGCGGGCAGATCGGCGGCCACAGATTCGGCGGGTGCAGGCTCTGCCTGTGCCTCGGCCACGGCCACGGCAGCGTCCGCCGGCTCGGCTGCGGGTGCCACCTGTGCCTCTGCGCCGGGAACCGGGGGGGTGTCGTTCGCGGGTCGCATCGGGGCCACTGCCGAAGCGACGATCAGGCCGCCCGCGACCACGAGGCCGCCGGAAACCATGCCGAGTAGGAATTTGCCGACCACCTCACGCCTCCTGCTCTTGCGCCGCAGCAGTCGGGGCCGGTCCGTCTTGCGCTGCCTGCCCCGAACCGCTCGCCGGTTTTCCCGGCGTCCTTGTTCTGTCCGCCCGCAGTATAGCCTGCGGTTGCGCAGCCTTCACCCCTTTTCACGCCAGCGTCAACATCCAGGCCCGCGAGTGCGGCATTGCTGCGCAATCCGGGGGCATCGGTCGAGGGAGGGTGGAGGCGGGTACCGGAATCGAACCGGTCTTCACGGATTTGCAATCCGCTGCGTAACCTCTCCGCCAACCCGCCGCGAAGGTGGGGGAGGGATAGCGGATGCGACGGGCGGCTGCAAGGCCTTCCTCCCCGCCGGAGGCAGGCTTGACTTGGCCGCGCACCCCGCAGATTGTCCGCCGCAAGCGGGCAGGGGCGCAAGACGCGTGCAGAAGATCCTCATCACCGGGACCGCCGGGTTCATCGGCTTTCATCTGGCCCGGCAGCTTCTGGCGGCAGGCCACCGGGTGCACGGCTATGACGGGATGACGCCGTATTACGATGTTCGCCTCAAGCAACAGCGCCATGCGATGCTGCTGGCGCTGCCCGGTTTCACCGCGACCGAGGCGATGCTGGAAGACATGGCGACGCTGGAGACGGTCGCCGGGGACTTCGCGCCGGATGCGATCATCCACCTCGCGGCGCAGGCCGGTGTGCGCTATAGCCTGACCCATCCCCGGTCCTACGTCGAGACAAATTTTACCGGCAGTTTCAATGTGTTGGAGGTAGCAAAGGCCCTGAAGGTCCGCCACCTGATGATCGCCTCCACCTCATCGGTCTACGGCGCGAACCCCGAGATGCCGTTCCACGAGACCGACCGCACGGATCACCCCCTGACTGTCTACGCCGCGACCAAAAAGGCGGTCGAGGCGCTGTCACACTCCTATGCCCATCTCTGGGAACTGCCCATCACGCTGTTCCGCTTCTTCACCGTCTACGGCGCCTGGGGCCGCCCCGACCTCGCCTATTTCAAGTTCACCGAGGCGATCCTGCGGGGCCAGCCGATCGACGTCTACAACCATGGCCAGCTTTGGCGCGATTTCACCGCGGTCGAGGATCTGGTCGAAGGGGTCGTCCGCCTCTTGCCGCTGGCCCCGCCGGTGCCAGCGGCGCGCGCAACCCCGGTCGAAGGCGACAGCCTCAGCCCCATCGCCCCCTGGCGGATCGTGAACATCGGCAATTCCGACAAGGTGCATCTGATGGACTTCATCGGCACTCTTGAAACCCTGCTTGACCGCAAGGCGATCTGCAATTTCCTGCCGATGCAGCCAGGCGACGTGCCCGCGACCTGGGCCGATTGCACGTTGTTGCAGCGACTGACCGGATTCCGCCCGGCAACCGGCCTTGCTGCGGGCCTGAAACCCTTTGTCGACTGGTACCAAGAGCACGCCCGCCGTTGACTGGCTCTATCGGCGGGGCATGTCTGGTCCTAATCCCGGCTCCGGAATTCCACGATACTTCCGCGCGAAACGCAGTCGAAAGGACAGGCCATGGAAGACTACGCGGGCATGAACGACATCGGCGCCGTGGTCGAGGCCGACCGCGCCCATGTCTGGCACCACCTGTCGCAGCACAAGCAGTATGAGACCGTCGACCCCCGCGTCATCGTCGAGGGCAAGGGGATGCGGGTCTGGGATGCCAAGGGCAAGGAACACCTCGATGCCGTCTCGGGCGGGGTCTGGACCGTCAACGTGGGCTACGGCCGGGAATCCATCGCCAACGCCGTCCGCGACCAGCTGGTGCGGCTGAACTACTTCGCCGGGTCGGCAGGCTCGATCCCCGGGGCGATGTTCTCCAAGAAGCTGACCGAGAAGATGCCGGGGCTGACCCGCGTCTATTACAACAACTCCGGGTCCGAGGCGAACGAGAAGGTCTACAAGATGGTGCGCCAGATCGCGCACCGGCACCATGGCGGGAAAAAGTGGAAGATCCTTTACCGCGACCGCGACTACCACGGCACCACCATCGCGGCCCTTGCCACCTCGGGCCAGGACCAGCGCGCCATGCAATACGGGCCCTATCCCGACGGCTTTGTCCGCGTGCCGCATTGCCTTGAATACCGCAAGCAGTGGGACGTGGAAAACTACGGCCAGCGCGCCGCTGACGCCATCGAAGAGGTGATCCTGCGTGAAGGCCCCGACACGGTCGGCTGCCTGATCCTGGAACCCGTCACCGCAGGTGGCGGCGTCATCGTGCCGCCCCAGGGCTATTGGGACCGCGTGCAGGAAATCTGCAGGAAATACAACATCCTCCTCGCGATTGACGAGGTCGTCTGCGGCGTCGGGCGCACCGGCACCTGGTTCGGCTACCAGCACTACGGCATCAAGCCGGACTTCGTGACCATGGCCAAAGGCGTCGCCTCGGGCTACGCCGCGATTTCCTGCACGGTGACCACCGAAGCCGTCTTCGAGATGTTCAAGGACGACCCCTCGGACCCGATGAGCTACTTCCGCGACATCTCCACCTTCGGGGGTTGCACCTCCGGCCCGGCGGCGGCGCTGGAGAACATGAAGATCATCGAGGAAGAGGGGCTTCTGGCCAACACCCTGGCGATGGGCGACTATTGCCTTGGGAACCTGCAGGCGCTGATGGACAAGCACAAGGTCATCGGCAACGTTCGCGGCAAGGGCCTGTTCCTTGGGGCGGAACTGGTGGCGGACCGCGCGACCAAGGAACCGATGGACGAGAAAAAGGTCGCCGCCGTGACCGCCGACTGCATGGCGCAAGGCGTGATCATCGGCATGACCAACCGGAGCCTGCCGGGGTTCAACAACACGCTTTGCCTTTCGCCTGCCCTGATCGCGACGAAGGACGACATCGACGAGATCACCACGGCGATTGATGGGGCACTGACGCGGGTGTTCGGGTAAGGATTGAGGGCCTTTGCGGGCGGGGACGGTATCCGGTTACGGGCACCCTTTTTTGCCCGGAATCAAGGCGCTTGCGCCGCCGGGCAGCGCCCGCGCTCCCGGCCCTCGCAAGCGTGCTCGGGCACATCGCGCGGGAAAACAGTCCACTGGACTGTGTTCTTGTCCGCCTCACCCCCCTCGGGCGGGCGCTTTGCGACGTCAATCCGCAGAACTGCGGCGGGAGAGGTTGAGCCATAAAGTGCCTAGAACCGATGGTGCTCGCCCACCCGGCGGTCGGGCGCTGCTCTCTGTTCCGCTCCAGTTCTCCGCAGAAGGTTAACACCCTGCCATCTCTACGCACATAGAGATGGAAGGAAGACGCAAGGAAGACGGCGCAATCGCCTTGACTTGAAGGGTCAAGCGGTCGCTCATCTGGACTCATGCCCGCCATCCCCCCCGAAGCCTTCTACCTGACCCCCGGCGCGCAGGGTTCCCTGCAACAGCAGATCCGCGCCATGGTCACCAAAGGCATCCTTGCCGGACGATTCCGCCCCGGCAGCCGGATGCCCTCGTCCCGTGGGCTGGCCGAGCACCCTGGCGTCAGCCGGATCACCGTGACGCTGGCCTATGCCGATCTCGTCTCGTCGGACTACCTTACCTCGGCCGGGCGGTCGGGGTATTTCGTTTCGGACACCGCCCCCCTCGCGCCGGAGTTTCCCCAATCCGAACCCCGTGCGGAGGCCATAGATTTCAAGGGCTTGACTGGCGGCCGCTTCACCCTGACCCCCCGCGTCGAGCGGCCCGAGGACTGGGACCGCTACCCCTTTGCCTTCATCTACGGCCAGGCTGACCCCACGCTCTTCGACCATCAGAACTGGCGGCAATGCGCGCTCCGCGCCCTTGGGCGTCGCGATTTCGCGGCGCTTACGACCGACTACTACGATCGCGACGACCCCCTGCTGATCCAGGAGCTTCTGCGCACCATCCTGCCCCGCCGGGGCATCGCCGCGCGCGAGGATGAGGTTCTTCTGACCCTCGGCGCGCAGAACGCGCTCTGGCACCTCATGAACGCCTACCAGTTCCAGTGGAACTTCCCGTGCAGGGGCTTGCTGCAGATGTGATCTTTACCACCCCCTCGCACCAGTGCCCGACCAATGCCACGATGCCGGTCGACCGCCGCGTCGCCCTGTTGGAGGCCGCAGAGCGCGCAGGGTCCATCGTCATCGAGGACGACTACGAATTCGAGATGTCCTTCCTGAAACCCGTCGCCCCCGCGCTGAAATCCCTGGACCGGGGGGGAAGGGTGATCTATGCGGGCAGCTTTTCCAAGTCCGTCTTCCCCGGCCTGCGCCTCGGCTACCTCGTCGGCCCGCCCGGCTTTGTCGCCGAGGCGCGGGCCTTGCGCGGGTTGATGCTGAAGCACCCGCCCGGCCATATCCAGCGCACGATGGCCTACTTCCTCGGTCTTGGGCACTATGACGCCCTCGTCAACCGGATGAAGAACGCTTATCGCCGCCGCCGTCAGCTTATGGCCGAGGCCATCGCGGCGGAAGGCCTGACGGTCGCAGGGCAGGGCGGCTTCGGCGGTTCGAGCTTCTGGATGCGCGCGCCCGAAGGCACCGACACCGAGGCGCTGGCCTTGCGGCTGCGGACGGAGGGGGTGCTGATCGAGCCGGGCCGGGCCTTCTTTGCCGAAGACGGCCCGAAGACCTTCTACCGCCTCGCCTATTCCTCCATCGCCCCGCAACGCATATCCGAGGGGGTCGCAAGGATCGCAAGGGCTCTGGCGCTACCGGGCCGCGACAACTGGCCCTAAGGCTGGACTCATCGTGACGCTAGACTGCCGGAAAGCCAGGGAGACAGGCCATGAAGATGACGACCGAGGAAGCCTTTGTGAAGGTCCTGCAACTGCATGGGATCGAACATGCCTTCGGCATCATCGGCAGTGCCTTCATGCCGATCTCCGACCTTTTCCCCAAGGCCGGGATCACCTTCTGGGACTGCGCCCACGAAGGCTCGGGCGGGATGATGGCGGACGGGTTCACCCGCGCCTCGGGAAAGATGTCGATGATGATCGCCCAGAACGGGCCGGGCATCACCAACTTCGTCACGGCGGTCAAGACGGCCTACTGTAACCACACGCCGTTGCTGCTGGTGACCCCCCAGGCCGCGAACAAGACCATCGGCATGGGCGGCTTTCAGGAAGTGGAGCAGATGGCCCTGTTCAAGGACATGGTCTGCTACCAGGAGGAGGTGCGTGACCCCTCGCGCGTGGCGGAAGTCCTGAACCGCTGCATCCTTCAGGCCCGCCGCCAGTCGGCCCCGGCGCAGATCAACATGCCGCGCGACTACTGGACGCAAGTGATCGACATCACCCTTCCGGCAGTGGTGGAGTTCGAGCGGCCCGCGGGCGGCGAGGATGCGATCGCGCAGGCGGCGCAGCTTCTGTCCAGCGCGAAGTTCCCGGTGATCCTGAACGGCGCGGGCGTGGTGATCGGCGGGGCGATTCCGGCCTCGATGGCGCTGGCGGAGCGTCTGACCGCCCCGGTCTGCGTCGGCTACCAGCACAATGACGCTTTCCCCGGCTCGCATCCTTTGTTCGCGGGGCCTTTGGGCTACAACGGGTCGAAGGCGGCGATGGAACTGATCGCCGAGGCCGATGTGGTGCTGGCGCTTGGAACGCGGCTGAACCCGTTTTCCACCCTGCCGGGCTACGGGATCGACTATTGGCCGAAGGCGGCGAAGGTCATCCAGGTCGACATCAACCCGAACCGGATCGGGTTGACCAAGCCGGTGACGGTCGGAATCGTCGGCGACGCGCGGAAGGTGGCCGAGGCAATCCTCGCGCGCCTGTCGAAGTCGGCGGGAGATGCCGGGCGGACGGAACGCAAGGCGCTGATCGCCCAAAAGAAATCGGCCTGGGCGCAAGAGCTGTCGTCGATGGACCATGAACAGGACGACCCCGGCACCAGCTGGAACCGGCGCGCTCGGGATGCCAAGCCCGCGTGGATGAGCCCCCGCATGGCCTGGCGCGCGATTCAGGCGGCCTTGCCGCGCGAGGCGATCATCTCCAGCGACATCGGCAACAACTGCGCCATCGGCAACGCCTATCCGGCGTTCGAGGCCGGGCGGAAATACCTGGCGCCGGGCCTTTTCGGTCCCTGCGGCTATGGGTTGCCGTCGATCGTGGGTGCCAAGATCGGCTGCCCGGATACCCCTGTGGTGGGCTTCGCGGGCGACGGCGCTTTCGGGATCGCGGTGACCGAGCTGACGGCCATCGGCCGCAAGGAATGGCCGGCGATCACCATGGTCGTGTTCCGCAACTACCAGTGGGGCGCGGAAAAGCGGAACTCGACGCTGTGGTATGACGACAACTTTGTCGGCACCGAGCTGGACGAGGGGGTTTCCTACGCCGGGATCGCCCGGGCCTGCGGCTTGCAGGGCGTGGTCGCGCGAACGATGGAGGAGCTGACGGCGGCGCTTGGCCGCGCCATCGACGACCAGATGGTCCACGGCAAGACCACGCTGATCGAGGCGATGATCAACCAGGAACTGGGCGAGCCCTTCCGCCGCGACGCGATGAAGAAGCCGGTGGAAGTGGCGGGGATTTCCAGCGCGGACATGCGCCCGCAGGTGGTTGGGTGACCGCCCGGACCAGGCGGCAGTGATGCCGTTTGACCTCGGGCCCGGGGCGCTGGCATGGCTGGCCCTTGCCTGTCTGGTGGCGGGCTTCGTGCGCGGATACTCCGGCTTCGGCTTTTCGGCACTGCTGATCGCGGCCGCAAGCATCGTCACCAATCCCCTCAACTTTGTGGCTGTTGTCGTCATTCTGGAAACGCTGATGTCGCTGCAGGCCGCCAAAGGGGCTGGGCCGGATGTGGACTGGAGGCGGGTCTGGTGGCTGCTGGGCGGGGCGGCGCTCGGCCTGCCGCTGGGGCTGTGGATCCTGACCGGGGTCAGCGAGGACACCGCCCGGGCGGTGGTGTCCGGCTATGTGCTGCTGATGTGCGCGGTGCTGCTGGCCGGGTGGCGGCTTTCGCGTGAGGTGTCGGGGCCTGCGAACGGGGTCGCCGGGGTGATCTCGGGTCTGGCAAACGCGCCGGGGATGGGGGGGCTGCCGGTGGCGGCGTTCTTTGCCGCGCAGCCGATGCAGGCGACCGTGTTCCGGGCGACGCTGATCGCCTATTTCCCGCTTCTGGACCTCTATTCTGCACCGCTCTACTGGTATGCCGGACTGGTCACCTGGGATACGCTCTGGGCCGCCCTGCTTGCCCTGCCGATCACGCTTGTGGCGAACTGGCTGGGCGGGCGGCACTTCTTCGGCACCGATCCGCAAGAGTTCCGCCGCTTTGCCATCGTGCTTCTGGCGGGTCTGGCGCTGTTGGGGCTGGGCAAGGCGCTGGTCTGATGTGGCTGATCGTGAACGCAGGATCGTCCTCGCTGAAGCTGAAGGTCCTTGACGGCGAACGCGAGGTCGCGACGGCCCAGGTCGGCGAAATCGGCGCGGATGGCCACCAGGCCGCGATGGCGCTGGGTCTGGCCCGGGCCGGGGTGCCCGTCGACCGCCTGACAGCGGCGGCGCATCGGGTGGTGCATGGCGGATCGGGATTGACCGCGACCTGCCGGGTGACGCCCGAGGTGCTGCGCCAGATCGAGGCCTGCGTGCCGCTGGCCCCCCTGCACAACCCGGCGAACCTGGTGGGACTTCAGGCGATTGCCGCGCTGGCCCCCGGCCTGCACCAGTATGCGGCTTTCGACACGGCCTTTCATGCGACCAACCCCGAGGTGGCGGTGACCTATGCGCTTGCGCAGCAGGAGCGCGACCGCGGTCTGCGGCGCTATGGCTTTCACGGGATCAGCTATGCGGCGCTGGTGCGGATCCTGCGCGGCAGGGGTGCCCTGCCGGAACGGCTTCTGGCCTGCCATCTGGGCAATGGCTGCTCTCTCGCCGCGATCGTGAACGGTCGTTCGGTAGCGACGACAATGGGCTATTCGCCGCTGGACGGGCTGACGATGGGGACGCGGTCCGGGGGCATCGACGGCAACGCCGTCCTGCGGCTGGCCGAGGTGCACGGGGTCGCAGCCGCCGGCCGCATCCTGAACCGCGAGAGCGGCCTTCTGGGCCTTGGCGGCCACAGCGACCTGCGGGCGCTGCATGCGGCGGGCACGCCGGAGGCGCGCTTTGCCCTTGACCATTTCGCCTACTGGGCGGTGCGGCACGCCGGCAGCATGGTCGCGGCGATGGGCGGCCTGGACGCGGTGGCCTTTACCGGCGGCATCGGCGAGAACGATCCCTGGGTGCGGAAGGAAATCCTGTCCGGCCTGTCGTTCCTGGGAGTATCTCCCGACCTTGCTGCCAATGCCCGGAACGAAGCCGTGCTGCACGACGCGACCAGCCGTGTCGTTATCCTTGTTGTGCCCGCCGATGAAGAACGCCAGATTGCCCTTGAAGCGCAGGCCGTCATGGCCGGGGAGGGCGCGTGAACCAGCCGAGGGTGGAGACTCAGAGA
>NCDY01000044.1:21581-22762 GCA_002280405.1 Rhodobacterales bacterium 32-66-9
TACATCGAGGGCAACCGCGACCATCCGGTCAACAAGGGCGTGCTGTGCGCCAAGGGCGCATCGGGGATCATGCAGGTCACCGCACCCAGTCGCCTGAAAGCGCCCTTGCGCCGGGTGGGGCCGCGCGGGTCGGGTGCCTTCGAGGTGATCTCGTGGGACGAGGCGCTGGCGACGGCGGTCGCCTGGATGAAGCCGCTGCGGGAAACCGCCCCCGAGAAGCTGGCCTTCTTCACCGGCCGCGACCAGTCGCAAAGCCTGACCGGCTGGTGGGCGCAGATGTTCGGGACGCCGAACTATGCCGCCCACGGCGGGTTCTGCAGCGTGAACATGGCGGCCGGGGGCATCTACACCATCGGGGGGGCGTTCTGGGAATTCGGTCAGCCGGACTGGGACCGCACCAAGCTTTTCGTGATGTTCGGAGTGGCCGAGGACCATGACAGCAACCCGATCAAGATCGGCCTTGGCAAGCTGAAGGCGCGCGGCGCGCGGGTGATCAGCGTGAACCCGATCCGCACCGGCTATTCGGCGGTGGCTGATGACTGGATCGGGATCACGCCGGGGACCGATGGCCTCTTGATCCTGAGCCTGATCCATTGCCTGCTGGAAGCCGGGAAGATCGACCTCGACTACCTGGCGCAGTGGACGAACGCGCCCCTGCTGGTGAACGGGACCGAGGGCGCGGAAAGGGGGCTGTTCGTCCGCAACGCCGAAAGCCAGCCTTTCGTGATCGACCGCCGCAGCGGCCACCCGGCGCCCTGGGACGGCAAGGGGGTAGAGCCGGATCTTGGTGCCGAGTGGCAGGGCAACCGCACCGTCTTTCGCCATATGGTCGAGGAATACCTGAAGCCGGACCATGCGCCAGAGGCCGTGGCCGAACGCTGCGGCGTGACGGCGACCCGCATCCGCCAGTTGGCTGCGGAACTGGCGCAGGTGGCCTTCGAGCAGGCGATCACCCTTGACCGGCCCTGGACCGACTTTCGCGGCAACGCGCACAAGGACATGCCCGGCCGCCCGGTCAGCTTTCACGCGATGCGCGGGATCTCGGCCCATTCCAACGGCTTCCAGACCGCACGCGCGCTGCATCTGCTGCAGATCCTCCTCGGCGCGGTCGAAACCCCGGGCGGCTACCGGCTGAAACCGCCCTATCCGAAACCCGTCGAGGCGCATCCGACCCCGCATTT
>NCDY01000045.1 GCA_002280405.1 Rhodobacterales bacterium 32-66-9
GGTCGGGCGTCCAGTTGGCGAAGGGCGGCAGCACAAAGCCGTAGTGCCGGATCATGTCATCCGCCGCGCGCATGATCTCGTTGATGCGTGACCGTTTCATCGCCATTCCTCCCGGGTTTTCCGGCACCATAGCGATTGCGGAACGCTTCTCAACGTCGACCGCCTATCTTTTTCCGAAGATCGACCCCAGGATCCCCCGCACCAGCGCCTGCCCCGACCTGGTGCCAAGCTGGCGGGCAAAACTTTTCGCAAAGGCCGTCCCGATCGAATCCGACTGTCCGCTGCCGCTGCTGCGTTTCGGCCTGTCCGCCCCGTAGCCGCCCGCGTCATAGCGCCGGGAGCGCTCGGACGTGCGCTTTTCCTCGGCCTGACGTTCCTCCTGATCCGAAGCCGCACGCGCGGCGGCCTCGGACCGGACCCGCAGCTTCTCGAAGGCGCTCTCGCGGTCCAGCGGCTGCTCATACTTCCCCGCCACCGGCGAAGCGGCCATGACCGCCCGCCGCGCCGCCTCGTCAAGCGGCCCGACCTGGCTTGACGGGGGCCGGACCAGCGTGCGCTCGGCGATCCCCGGGACACCCTTTGCTTCCAGAAGCGAGGTCACCGCCTCGCCCGTCCCCACATCGCGGATCGCCGCGTCGATGGCAAAGCGCGGGTTCGGGCGGTAGGTCTCGGCGGCCTTGGCCAGATCCTTCTGGTCCTTCGCGGTGAAGGCCCTCAGGGCGTGCTGCACCCGGTTGCCAAGCTGGCCCAGGATCGTATCGGGCACGTCCGCCGGGTTCTGGGTGATGAAATAGACCCCCACGCCCTTCGACCGGATCAACCGCGCCACTTGTTCCACCTTGGAGATCAGCGCCTTGGGCGCGTCCGTGAACAGAAGATGCGCCTCGTCGAAGAAGAAGACGAGCTTCGGCTTGTCCGGGTCGCCCACCTCGGGCAGCAGCTCGAACAGCTCCGACAGCAGCCACAACAGGAACGTCGCATAGAGCCGCGGCGAATTCATCAGCCGGTCCGCCGCAAGGATGCTGATCCGTCCCGCTCCGCTGGCATCGACCGTCATCAGGTCCGCCAGGTCCAGCGCCGGCTCGCCGAACAGCGCCGCACCGCCCTCGTTCTCCAGCACCAGAAGCCGCCGCTGGATCGCGCCGACGGAGTCCTTCGACACCAGGCCATAGCGGCCCGAGATGTCCTCGGCGTTCTCGGCCACGAACGTCAGCAGCGCCTGCAGGTCCTTCAGGTCCAGCAGTGGCAGACCCTCTTCGTCCGACAGCCGGAACGCGACGTTCAGCACGCCTTCCTGCGGCTCCGACAGTTCGAGAAGCCGCGACAGAAGCAAGGGCCCCATTTCGTCCACCGTCGCCCGGACCGGGTGGCCCTTCTGGCCGAAGAGATCCCAGAAGATCACCGGGAAAGCGCGGTACTGCAGATCGAGGCCGATCTGCGCCGACCGCTTGGCGAAAGCCTCATGCAGCTTGTGCAGCGGCGAACCCGCCGCCGCGATCCCGGCCAGATCACCCTTCACATCGGCCATGAAGACCGGGACGCCCGCGGCCGAAAAGCCCTCGGCCAGGATCTGCAGCGTCACCGTCTTGCCGGTCCCCGTCGCCCCCGCGATCAGGCCATGCCGGTTGCCGTATTTCAGCAAGAGCCGCTGCGGCACGCCATAGCCCTCGCCGCCGCCGCCCACGAAAATGCTGTCCGCCTCGACCGGATGTTCCGTCACGTCGCTGTCTCCACCGCTTCAAGGTGCAAGCGCCGCGCGGCCCCTGCACTGTTACACACCGGGCCAAACATACAATGTTAACCCCGATCTGCCAGACTCAACTCGTCAGTCCTGCCGCTTCTTGTGGGGCTGACGGTGACTTCCTCCCTGTTGACTGGCCGCGCCCTTGAAAAGGCGCGGTTTTTTTCTGCCGCGTTCCGCAAAAGAACCCGTTGACGGCCCCGGAATTCCGCCGTAGCGTCCCTAGCCATGAAGTCGGCCAGTCCGACAGGGAGCAAAAAAGATATGAAAAGGGCCGGTCTTCCGGCCCTTCTTCAATTTTTCCGCCAGCGCCGGGCAGAACCCTGCTGCACACGCTTTTCTCACCTGACTTGATCCTGGGGCCATGCTAGAGACTCGGCCAGAAAATCGACCGAAAAAAGGATGCGTCGAAGATGGCAAAGACCACGAGCACCGCGCTGGCCCTGATGCTTGCCCTGACTGCGGCACCGCTGGCGGCACAGACGACCGATGCCCCCGCCGAGGGCACGGGAACCGTCACGGCCGACGCGCCGACACAGGACAATCTTGCCATGGGCAAGGAGGTCGCCGCCGCCGATGGACCGGGCAGCACCTACACCGCCGCTTCATTCGAGGCCTGGGAACAGCGCTGCGTGCGCACCGAAAGCGGCATCGATCCCTGCCAGCTTTACCTGCTTCTCAAGGACAAGAACGGCAACTCGGTCGCCGAGTTCACAATCTTCAACCTGCCGAAGGGCAGCGAGGGTCCGGCGGTGGCCGGGGCGACCTTCATCGCGCCGCTTGAGACGCTGCTCCCCGCCGGCATGATGCTGCAGGTCGACAGCGCGAAGGCGAAGGGCTATCCGTTCTCGTTCTGCACCCAGATCGGCTGCGTCTCCCGCATCGGATTCACCGACGAGGAAATCGCGGCGATGAAAGCCGGCGGAACCGCGAAGATCGTCATCGTCCCCTTCGTCGCGCCCAACGAAAAGGTCGAGCTGACGATGTCGCTCAAGGGCTTCACGGCAGGCTATGATGCCGTGATGGCTGCGAACGACGCGGCCGACGCGGCGACGGCAAAGCCTGCCGACGGCAAGAAGAAAAAATAGACCGGGCATCCGGCCGGACCGAGGTCTTGGGGGGGTGGCCGCCGGGTCGCCCCCTCTTGCATTTCAGGCCCGACGGAAGACCAGAACCGCGTTCAGCCCGCCAAAGGCGAAGGCGTTGGACATGGCCGCCTCGACCTGCGCCGCGCGGGCCCGGTTCGGCACCACGTCCAGCGCGCAGTCCGGATCGGCGGCCTCATGGCCGATGGTTGGCGGCAACAATCCCTCGGTCAGCGCCTGAATGCAGGCGATCGCCTCAAGGGCCCCGGTCGCGCCGATGGCGTGGCCATGCATCGCCTTCGTGGCCGAGACCGGCGGCAGGGCCGCGCCGAACACCTCGCGGATCGCCGCCGTCTCGGCCTTGTCGTTGGCCAGCGTCCCGGTGCCGTGCGCGTTGATGTAGTCGATCTCGCCTGCGATCATCCCTGCATCCGCCAGTGCCGCCCGCATCGCCCGCGCCGCGCCCTCGATGTTCGGCGCGACGATGTCGCCTGCGTCGGCGGTAATGCCAAAGCCCGCCACTTCGGCCAGCGCCCGCGCCCCCCGGGCCCGGGCGTGGTCTTCGGCCTCGAAGACCAGAACCCCGGCACCGTCGCCGATCACCATGCCCTTGCGGCCCAGCGAGAACGGCCGGCAGGCATCGGGGGCCAGCACCCGCAGCGCCTCCCAGGCCTTGACCCCGCCAAAGCACAGCATCGCCTCCGCGCCGCCGGTCAGCATCACGTCCGCCGCCCCCGCCCGGATCAGCTGCAGCGCCAGCCCCATGGCATGATTGGCGCTGGCACAGGCCGAAGACACCGCCAGCACCGGCCCCGAAAGCCCGTGCCGGATCGACAGATGCGAGGCGGGCGCATTGTGCATCAACCTTGGCACCACCAGGGGCGAGACGCGGTTCCGCCCGTCGGCAAAGACGGCGCGATAGCTGTCTTCCCAGGTCCTTATGCCCCCCGCGGCCGTTCCGAGAATGACGCCGCCACGCGGCCCGATACCGTGCTGCAACCCGGCCATCGCCACGGCCTCGGCCCCGGCCACCAGGGCGAACTGCGTCACCGGATCGTAGAGCGGCAGGTCGCTTGCGGCGAAATGCGCCTCGGCCCGCCAGTCCCGCACCTCGGCGCCGATCCTGATCGCCAGCCGCTCGGCATCGCGAAAGCCCAGGGGCCCGATCCCGCAGCGCCCCGCACGGAACGCGGCCAGGGTTCCCGGCACATCCTGTGCCAGCGCGTTCACCGTGCCGATGCCGGTGACGACGACCCGCCTCATTCTGCCCGCTGGCGGATCAGGCGCTCGACGCCCGCCACGATGCTTGGGACGGATGCAAAATCGAACTCCGGCCGGTCGGGTTCGTTGGCATTGAACGGGACCGAGATGCCAAAGCGTTCTTCCAGCGCGAAGATCGTCTCGACCTTGCCCAGACTGTCCAGCCCGAGGTCATCCACCCTGGCATCGGCAGCGATCTCATGGGGTGAAAGCAGCAACTGCCGTGCCAGGATCGCGATCACCTCCGCTTCGATCTCGGCCCGCATCATCCGCGCTCCGGCTTCTCCAGCGCCGCCACCCGCGCCGCCAGCCTTGGCAAGCGGCGCAGCGCCTTCTGGATTTCGACATGGGTTTCCATCTTCACCGCCGGATAGCCCAGAAGCACGCGGCCGGCCGGAGCGTTGGTGAAGATCTTCGTCGCGCCGCCGCAGATCACATCGTCGCCGACAAAGATGTTGTCATTGACCCCGCACTGTCCGCCCAGCACGACCCGGTCGCCGATCCGCGCCGAACCGGCGATGCCGACCTGCCCGCAGAGCAGGCAATCGCGGCCAACCTGCACGTTGTGGCCAATGTGGACCAGGTTGTCGAGCTTGGTGCCCGACCCGATCACGGTGTCGCGGATCGTGCCCCGGTCCACACAGACGTTCGCGCCGATTTCCACATCATCCCCGATGGTTACGGCCCCAAGCGAATGGATGCGGGTCCAGCTTTGGTCGCGAATTTCCGCCCGGCTTCCCAAAGTCTCGCGGATCTCCTCGACGCCCGACTTCTCGGGCGTGACGAAGCTGAACCCGTCGGCCCCGATCACCGCGCCCGGCTGGCAGATGAAGCGGTCGCCGATGCTCACCCGCGCCCCGATCCGCACGCCTTGCAGGATCAGCGCCCCCGCCCCGATCCGTGCCCCTTCGGCAATCGACACATGGCTTGCGATCCGCGCGCCCGGCCCGATCGACACCCCGGCGCCGATCACCACGAACGGCCCCACCGCGGCCCCCGCGCCCAGCCGCGCCGAAGGGTCCACCAGCGCGAACGCATGCACTCCGGCGGGAAGGTCGGGTCCCGGGTCCATCAGCCGGGTGAGCCCCGCCATGGCGAGCCGCCCGCGCGGGGCAAAGATCGCGGCGCGCAGGCCCATGCCGCGCCAGTCGGCCCCCGGCCAAAGCACCGCCGCCCGCGCCCGGCCTTTGCCGATGCCCGGGCCAAAACGCGGGTCCATCGCCAGCGCCAGCTGATCCGGTCCCGCCGCCGCAGGTTCGGCAGCACCCCTGACGGTCAGGTCAAGCTCACCCTCCGCCTCGGCACCAAGCGCCGTCGCGATGTCCCGGATCGTGTGGTCCATGGTCCCCCCGGCTGGTCACGCCCAAGCTCTACTCTCGAACGCCAGCCAGTTCCACCCCGGCGGCCCGCTTGCCTGCCACAGCGCCGCAACGCCCGCGGCACCGCTGTCGCGCAAAACGGTGCAGATCGACCACACCCGGCAAGATTTGCCGCGCTTAAGCAAAAATTTGCCGATTCAGGTTGAGCTTCCCGCCATGCGGACAATCGGCGCTTGGGCTTCGATTCGACTTGTGCAATAACGTCGCTGCACTTGGGGAAGAAGTGGCACAAAAGCTGCGCATCGGCAGTCGAAGACAGCACGGGGACAGACGTTAGAATGACGGACAATCGGCGTATCGGCGTCTCTCGGCGCGGCATTCTTGGTGTGTTCGCAGCGACCGCAGTTGTCGCAGCCCCGACCTTCAGCAATGCTTTCAGCCTTCTGAAGGGCGCAGGCGATATCCGCAGAATCCGCATGTATTCAGGCCGCACCGGCGAAAGCATCGACACGATCTACTGGGTCGAAGGCGAATACATTCCCGAAGTGCTGAAGGAAATCAACACGTTCATGCGCGACTGGCGGTCGGATGAACGGATCGAGATCGACCCGCGCAACGTCGACACCATGGCGGCGGCGCATCGGTTGATGGATGCCTCCGAACCCTACATGCTGTTGTCCGGCTACCGCTCGCCGCAGACCAACGCGATGCTGCGGTCCCGCTCGAGGGGCGTGGCGAAGAACTCGCTGCACATGCGCGGGCAGGCGGCCGACCTGCGGCTCTCGTCGCGCTCGGTCGGGCAGATGGCCAAGGCCGCCGCAGCCTGCGCGTCGGGCGGGGTCGGCAAGTATTCCCGGTCCAACTTCGTCCATATGGACAGTGGTCCGGTCCGCACCTGGGGCGGCTGACCCACCCGACCTGTCGAAACATGGCGCCTTCGGGCGCCTTTTTCATTTGGATTTGACCAATCCGCCCGTCGGTGACTGCGTCACTCCTCGCTGCCCCGGCCTACCGGAAGACGAAGGAGCCGAGGAAGGTTCACTCCACCCCGCGGCCGCGGAACCCCATGGCGACCACGAATTTCTCGGAACTGTCGGACCGGCTGGCCGGCGGCTTCACATTCGCCACCTTGCGGAAACGCTTCTTCAGCATCGTCTGCATCTCATGCTCGGCCCCGCCCGCCAGCACCTTGGCGACAAAGGTCCCGCCGTCTTCCAGCACGTCGAAAGCGAAGGCCAGCGCCGCCTCGACCAGCGCCACGATCCGCAAGTGATCGGTCGCCTTGTGCCCGGAGGCCGCCGCCGCCATGTCCGACATCACCACATCGGCCCGGCCCCCGAGCCAGCCCTTGACCTTCTCGTCGGCCCCGTCTTCCAGGAAATCCAGCTGATGGATCTCGGCACCCGAAATCGCCTCGACCTCCTGCAGGTCCACCCCCAGAACCGTCCCCACCGGCTTTTTCGGGTTCTGCCCCAGCGCGTTCACCCGCGCCACCGCCACCTGGGTCCACCCCCCCGGCGCACAGCCAAGGTCCACCACCCGCGCCCCCGGCGTCAGGAACCCATATTTGTCGTCCAGCTCCAGAATCTTGTAGGCCGCCCTGCCCCGGTAGCCCTCCTTCCTGGCCCGGATCACATAAGGATCGTTCAGCTGCCGCTCCAGCCACAGCGTGGACGACAGCTTGCGCCCCTTCGCGGTCTTCACCCGGACCCGCAACTCGCGCTGCCCGCGCCCTGAATTCGGCTTCTCGGTCATGTGTAGGGCCCGTCTTGCAGCACACCATCCACGCTCATCTGCGCGTAAAGAAGCCCCTCCCTAAGGCCCCTGTCCGCCACCGACAAGCGGTCCGTCGGCCAGATTCGCATCAGCGCCTGCAGGATCGCCGCCCCCGACATGATCAGCGCGTGCCGGTCGCGGCCGATGCGGGGGTCGGTGCGCCGCCCCTCGGGTCCCAAAGACAGATATTCCCGGATCACCAGGTCGATCTGGTCGGAGGTCATCTGCAACCCGTCGACCTTGGTCCGGTCATAGCGCTTGAGATTGAGGAAACTGGCGGCAACCGTCGTCACCGTTCCGGAGGTGCCGATGATCTGGAACCCCTGGCGCGGGTTGGTCGCATTGTAGGGGCTGAACTTGGCCAGGTTCTCCTCGAAGAACCAGCTCATCAGCGCGAACCGGGCCGCGTCGTCATCGACGTCGATGAACTGGTCCTTCAGCGTCGCCACCCCCAGGGGGACACTGATCCAGTCCACCACCCGCGCCACGGCCCCCTCGCCCTGCGCGTTGAACCCCATGTGCAGCCGCATGATCGCCCGCGCCCGGTTCACGGGTTCGACGCCGGACAGGTCGATCCAGACAAGCTCGGTCGACCCGCCCCCGATATCGACCACCAGAAGCTGCTCGGTGAAGGCATTGACCAGGGGCGCGCAGGAAATCACCGCCAGCCGCGCCTCTTCCTCGGGCGCGATGATCTCCAGCGCCAGCCCGGTCTCGCGCCGCACCTGCCGGATGAAATCCCGGGCATTGCGGGCCCGGCGGCAGGCTTCCGTCGCCACCAGCCGCATCCGCCGCACGCCGTGCTTTTCGATCTTCTTCTCGCAGATCCGCAACGCCTGAATCGTCCGCGCCATCGAGGACCGGCTCAGCCGTCCCGAGGCTTCCAGCCCCACGCCAAGCTGCACAGATTTCGAGAAGCTGTCGATGATCGAAAACTGACTGCCCAGGGGCTGGGCAATCAGCATCCGGCAACTGTTCGTACCAAGGTCCAGCGCCGCATACAGCGGAGCCGACCCCGGGTCGGATAGGGCTGACGACACATCCGCGCGGGAAACTGGCCCCAAACCTGTCTCGGGCGTCTCGACCGGCGCATCAGTCGCGTCCGCCCTACGGGGACGCTCGGGCGTCATGACCGCCCTCCATCTGTGGTTGGGGTCAGGGTAATGGCGTTCCGGCCCCCACGCAAGCGCGCTTCGCGACCGATCCGCCGAAGCCTCGCGCGGCTCATGATCTGGATGAAGATTTTTCCTGTCCTGCCCCGTCGCCGCCGCAGGCGCGGCATGCTAAGCCGCCCGGGCGGTCGGCGGGGTCGCATCCCGCCTGCGCCATGTCGAAATCCGACATCGGTTGTCGGAGAGCGACGTCTATCACAGGGTCAACACCGGCAAGGGGAATCACGCGCATCATGGCCGAAGTAACCGTCGTCTACTGGCGCGACATTCCGGCCCAGGTCATCGTCGGCAAGGGCCGGCGCGGGTCCAAGGTGCAGCTGTCCGAGCGTTTTGAACAGGCCATCGACCGTTGCGCCATGAAGGTCGGCGCGCGCGACACCGACAGCTATCTGGCCGAATGGCGCAAGGCACCGGTCGCCGAGATCGAGGGCGAGCCCGACGCCATCGCCGCCGACTATGCGGCGAGGCTCGAAGCCGAATTCGACACCCAGCGCCTGCGATCGCTGATCGACGCCGAAGGCTGGGCCAAGGCCTGACCGGATGACCCTGCCGCCCTCGTTCAAGGAGACCGTGATGGCCCTGTTCACCTTCCGCCGCAAAGAAGACGCCCCCGCCACCGGCGCGCTCGAGGGCTTCCTCAGCGGCTATTCCATCGAGGTGATGCCCCGCACCGCCGAAAAGGTCGAGGACTTCCGCGCGATCCTGCCGAAAGGCACCCGCGTCTACATCGCCCATATCGAGGGCACGCCGATCGAGGACATGGTCGCCACCGCCCGCCGGATCAACGGCGAAGGCTTTGACGTCATGCCGCATTTCCCCGCGCGCATCATCCCCGACAAGGCCACGCTTGCCGACTGGATCGCCCGCTACCGGGGCGAGGCGAATGTAAGCCAGGCCCTCCTCCTCGGCGGCGGCGTCAACACGCCCGCCGGCGATTTCGACAGTTCCATGCAGATGATCGAGACCGGCCTCTTCGACGGCTTCACGCGGCTCCACGTCGCGGGCCACCCCGAGGGGAACCGCGACATCGACAAGGACGGCGGCGACGCCATCCTCCTCAAGGCGCTGAAATGGAAGCAAGCCTTCGCCGACCGCTCGGACGCCGACATGGCCATCGCGACGCAGTTCTGCTTCGAGGCCGACCCCGTGATCGCCTGGGCCAACCGCCTGGCCGCAACGGGCATCAGGCTGCCGATCCACATCGGCATCGCCGGTCCGGCCAAGCTGCAGACGCTCATCAAGTTCGCCATCGCCTGCGGCGTCGGACCGTCGCTGCGCGTCCTCCAGAAACGCGCGATGGACGTGACCAAGCTCCTCCTGCCCTACGAGCCGACCGAGGTTCTCGAAGGCCTCGCCGCGCACAAGGCCGCGACCCCGGGCTTCGGCATCGAACAGGTCCATTTCTTCCCTCTCGGCGGCATCAAGACCAATGCCCAGTGGGTCACCGAAAACGGCGGCGCTTCGGGCGTTCCGGCCGCCGCCACCGCTTGAGACAAAGGTTTAAGAATGACTCGCACTGTCGTTGAATCCAAAACAAAAACCGTGATCATCGGCTTTGACGAGCCTTTCTGCGTGATCGGCGAACGCATCAACCCCACGGGGCGCAAGAAACTTGCCGCCGAACTGGAGGCCGGGAATTTCGAGACCGTCATCAGGGACGCCCTCGAACAGGTTGCCTGCGGGGCCACGGTCCTCGACGTGAACTCGGGTGCCGTCTTCACCAACATGATGGCCAAGGACCCGCGCTACGCGGACAACAACTTCGTGGAGCCGCCGCTGATGAAGGCCCTCATCGAGATCATCCAGGCGACCGTCGACGTGCCGCTCTGCATCGACAGCTCGGTCCCCGGCGCGCTTGAGGCGGGCCTGCAAACCTGCGAAGGCCGCCCGCTCCTGAACTCGGTCACGGGCGAGGAGGAACGCCTCGAACTCGTGTTGCCATTGGTCAAGAAATACAACGTCCCGGTCGTTGCGATCTCGAATGACGACACCGGCATCTCGCCGGACCCCGATGTCCGCTTTGCCGTGGCGAAAAAGATCGTCCAGCGCGCCGCCGATTTCGGCATTCCCGCGCATGACATCGTCGTCGACCCCCTCGTGATGCCGGTCGGTGCCATGGCCTCGGCCGGGCAGCAGGTCTTCACCCTGGTCCGCCGCCTGCGCGAGGAGCTGGGCGTCAACACCACCTGTGGGGCCTCGAACATCTCCTTCGGCCTGCCGCATCGCCACGGCATCAACGGTGCCTTCCTGCCGATGGCCATCGGCGCGGGCATGACCTCGGCGATCATGAACCCGGTGCGCCAGCAGGAAATGGAGGCGATCCGCGCCGCCAACTTCCTGATGAACCACGACGCGAACGGCGGCGAATGGATCCGCTTCGCCAAGGTGCTGGAAGCCGTCGAGGGCGGGCTCAGCTTCGCCGACGCCTCCGCCGCCGCCAGCCAGGCCGCCGGTGGCCGTCGCGGCGGTCGGCGCGGCCGGGCCTGAGGCCCGTCGACAAGCCGACACGGACGCAAGAGCACAGGCCAACCTGGCCGTTTCCCTCCCCAAATATCCCCGCCGGAGGCAAGTCCCGAGCGGTTTTGCGTCCTTCACGCAAAACCGCGAAACAAGAGGCTCGCGCGGAACGCGCTCCGCTTTGAAACCGGCCGGTTCGCAGGGTGTCGCTCACCTTTGCGTCACCCCAGGCCCGGCCCCGTTGAACCCGCACCCGAAGCTTGGCACCCTCACGGCCATGCGCCCGGTCTGCCTCTTCGCCTTCTTCCTCGCGGTTCTCCCCGCGACGCCCCCGCAGGCCCAGAGCCTGCTCGACCCCACCGCCGCCTATGAGACCGGCATCAAGATCGCCGCCACGGCCCTTGCCAATGCCCTCGTCGCCTCACGCGATGCCGCATGGCGACAGGGCACCGAA
This sequence comes from Rhodobacterales bacterium 32-66-9, assembly GCA_002280405.1. Lineage (GTDB taxonomy): Bacteria > Pseudomonadota > Alphaproteobacteria > Rhodobacterales > Rhodobacteraceae > Tabrizicola. The sequence continues at coordinate 11,265 of NCDY01000045.1, forward strand.
CCGATGCCGCCGCATATCCGAACGGCACTCCTGACCTGGTATCCCGCCGATCTTCTCGACAGCATCGAATACCGCGTCGGCGCGCCCGAGGACGGCAGCGTGCAATCCCTCGCCATGCGCTACGGCGAGGCGACCGCCGTCACCGCCATCGACACGATCATCTTCGCCGACGCCGGGGACGCGCGGACAGACATCGCCGTCTGGGGCCACGAAGTGAAGCATGTCGAGCAATTCCGCCGCTGGGGCCTGATGGAGTTCTCCCGCCGCTACGTCCGCGACCACGCGGCGGTCGAGGCCGAGGCCTATGCCATCGGCGCGGCGATCAAGGCGGTTCACGGCGACCCCTGACCGCAAGCCGAACGGTTAACGCAAGATGAATGTCTGCGGCCAACCCCTTGCAATCACAGCCACTTCGATTCGGTCCGCGCGTGGACAGCTACCCCGCCACCGCCCGGAGGGACGCCGCCCTGGCCGCTGGCACCCGGTCCACCTCGACGCAGGTGAAGACATGCAGCGTGTCCAGCTCCCGGTCCACCACCGCGTGATCGGAAACCCAGGCCCCCATCCCCAGGTAAGTCCGCAACAGGGGCGGCAGCCCGGCAAGTGCGGCCCTCCGGTCCCCCACCGGCCCGACCAGGGCGGGGTAGTCCACCACCTCCGCCGCCTTCCGCCCCGGCAGATGCTCCACCGGACCCACGAATTCGGCGGCCAGCAGGGCAAGCCCCGCCCGGTGCCGCGTCCAGTCCGCGCCCCGGAACGAGGTGCAGCCCACCATCAACCCCGCCCGCCCTTCATCGACGATCCGCGTCATTGCCCCCCAGGCCAGCCGCAGCACATCGGGATGCACCCCGCCCGGTCTGACGCAGAACCGCCCGGTCTCGGCGATCGGCTGCGCATAGCCCGACAGGGGCTCCACATCGTAGAACCGCGCGGCATAGCCCTGCGCCAGCCCCGCCCCCCAGCCGAACAGCATGACCCGGAAATAGGCCTGGATCGCCAGTGGCCCGCTCTCTGGCCCCTCGACCACCACATGCGCCGACAGCGCGTCCTGCTCGTCCTCCTCGGCCCCCGACACCCTTGGAAAGGCCGCCGCCCGGAAGGCCATCACCCGGCCCATGTCCGCCCGGCCATGCGCCAGCCGGGCCACCAGCTTGCCTTTGCGAAGTGGCTCCACGCCCTTTCCCCCCGTCACCGCAGTCCCTAGATTACCCGGCAAAGGAGATCCGACCATGGAAAAGATCGTCAAGTCCGACACCGAATGGCAGGCCCAGCTGTCAGACCTCGCCTACAAGGTGACCCGCAAGCACGCCACCGAACGCGCGTTCACCCATGACGACTTTCCGAAGGACCCCGGCACCTACCGCTGCGTCTGCTGCGATGCGCCGCTGTTCGACCAGGCGGCGAAGTTCGAGTCTGGCACCGGCTGGCCCTCGTTCTACGCCCCGCTCGACCCGGAAATGGTGGGCGAGCAGTCCGACAACACCTGGTTCATGCGCCGCACCGAAGTGCATTGCAACCGCTGCGACGCGCATCTCGGCCACGTCTTCCCCGATGGCCCGAAACCCACGGGCCTGCGCTACTGCATCAACGGCGTCGCGCTGACCTTCGATCCCAAGGACTAGTCGGCCAGCAGGTCTCCGGCCTGCAAGCGGCCGAAGTTGCCCAGGATCTGCTGGATGACCGACAGCCCCTTCACGTTCGGCTCGGTCACGCGGCGCGAGATTTCGACGACGCGGCCATCCTCCAGCCCGTAGCGCGCGATGTTCTCGACCACGCCCGCCTCGGTGAAGGTCACCGCCAGAACCTGGCGGTCGATCTCTTTCGGTTCGCGCGGGCCGACAAGCTTGTAGCGGCTCTGCACGTAGAACCAGCCCACGTCGTTCAGAAGTCCCGAGGTCGAGGGGCGTCCGATCTTCTGGCCCACCGTCTCCCGCGTGTCCTTGCCGATTTCGACCTGCGCCAGTTCGTCTTCGCTCGGCACATAGCCGTGGTTGCGGTAGACTGCCGCGCAGGCCGCGACCGATCCCGCCAGGACCAGCATCAGCCCCTGCCTGCGCAGATGGTGGCAGGCCGCAAGGACCGACCGCGCCAACCGGAAATCTGCCATGCCTGCCCTCTTGCCCTAAGCTACGCCGGATGCCGACGCGGGTTCTTCAAAACCCTTGGGCTTCGGGATAACAGACTAGATACCCCTTGTTCAAGAATGGAACGCCGCACGCGTTCGTGCAGCCCAGCCCGTGAAGGCCCGCCCGATCATGCCATCAAGGCCCGACCAGACTTCCAGCGCCCCCGCCGCCAG
>NCDY01000046.1 GCA_002280405.1 Rhodobacterales bacterium 32-66-9
AGGTCCGTCAGCGCTGACGGCGCAGGATCTTGAAGTCCGAAGGACGCGCCGCGCGCAGGGCGAGAGCGGCCAGGACATAGGCGATGAAGCCGATGGCGATCAGGATCATCAGCCCGAGGATGCGATAGGCGCGCTGATCCAGCATCGGCTGCAACAGGCCCCAACCGCCCCAAAGGGCCGCCCCCATGAGGGCGGAGGCGAGCGCGATGCGCCAGAGACGGGACAGGAATCGGGCGTCGAAGCGGGCTTCCTCGCCCATCGCGCGGGCACCCCACCAAAGCTGGATCACCATCACCCAGGCCGACAGCGTGGTGGCCCAGGCTGCGGCGGAAAAGCCGATCCAGGGCATCAGGCCGAAGGCGAGGGCGGCGTTCAGGACCATCGACCAGAGCGCATAGCGGAACGGGCGTCTGGTATCCTCGCGCGCGAAGAACAGCGGTTGCAGGGCCTTCTGCAGCACGAAGGCGGGCAGGCCGAGGCCGTAGATCGCAAGGGCAAGCGCGGTTGCGGCGGTGTCCTCGGCCCCGAAGGCACCGCGCTGGTAGAGGATCTCGGTGATCGGGAGCGCGATGATGACCAGCGCCACGGCAGCGGGAAGGGTCAGGAAGAGGGCAAACTCGGTGCCGCGGTTGAACGCCTCGCGGCCACCGGCGCTGTCTCCGGCCTGCAGGCGGCGGCTGAGTTCGGGCAGAAGGACGGTGCCGACGGCGATGGCCACCACGCCGAGCGGAAGCCCGCCAACCAGAAGGGCGGGCCCCATGTTGACCATCAGGCGGCGGAAGTCGGGGGTCAGTTGCGGCCAGCGCAGGCGGGGGACAAACCCGATGCGGCGAGCGGCATAGAGGGTCCAGGCAAGCTGGGCGATGCCGGTGATCGGCGTGGTCCAGGCCAGGGTGGTTCCGATGTCCCATCCCTGCCGGTCCGCCACGAGAATGGCGGCGATGAAGACAAGGTTCATCAGGACCGGCACTGCCCCGGCCTCGGCAAAATGGCCATGCGCGTTCAGGATGCCGGCGAGAAACGCGAAGAGCGAGATGAAGGCGATGTAGACAAAGGTTACCCGCCCAAAGTCGACGGCCATGTCGAAGCGCGCATCACCGGCGAACCCCGCTGCCATCGCCCAGACGAGGAGCGGCATGGCCAGCGTGCCGATCAGCGTGAAGAGGATCAGAAAGGCGGTCAGGCCGGAAAAGGCGTTCTGGGCGAAATCCTCGGCCCCGACGCGGCGCTGGAGCTTCTTGGAATAAAGCGGCACGAATGCCTGGTTCAGCGCGCCTTCGGCAAAAAAGCGGCGAAACATGTTGGGGAGTGAGAAGGCCACGTTGAAGGCGTCGGCCACCGGCCCTGCACCAAGGTAGGCCGCCATCATCAATTCCCGCACCAGCCCTGCCCCGCGCGAGACCAGCGTCCAGCCCCCGAGTGTCACGATGCTGCGGATCATGCGGCTCATGCGCCGGCCCGTTCGGCACCTTCGGCGATGGCCTGGCGCAGCTTCCGTTCCAGGGCTTCCTGGCGGTGCTTCTGGTGCAGCTTCAGCCCGAACATGTCCTTGACATAGAAAGTGTCCACCACCTGGGCACCATAGGTCGCGATCACGGCGCTGGCGATGTAGATGTTGTTCACCGCCAAGGTCCGGGTCAGGTCGAACAGCAAGCCCGGCCGGTCGCGGGTATCGACCTCGATGATCGTATAGATCTCGGAGCCTTCGTTGTCGAAGGTGACATGGGTCGGAAAGCGGAATTCGCGTTCGCGTTTCTTGATCCGGTCACGGTCCTTCAGCGCATCCCGCGCCACCACCTCGCCTTTCAGCGTCTTGTCGATCATTCCCCGCAGGCGCGGCAGGCGGGCGACCTCGTACGGGTGGCCCTCGATGTCCTGGACCCAGAAGACGGCGGTGGCATAGCCGTCCTTCGAGGTATAGGTCCGCGCGTCCACAACGTTGGCACCGACCAGGGCCAGAGCGCCCGCAAGGCGACTGAAGATGCCGGGATGGTCGTGCAGGGCAAAGCAGGCGCGGGTCGCGTCGCGGTCGGCGTCGGGGTGCAGGTCGATGCGGATCTCGTCGTCGCCGAGGCCCTGCAGGAGGCGGGCAAAGACCTCGTGCGTGTCGGTGGACAGGCCCTGCCAGTAGGGCGCGTAGTGGCGGGTCGTCTCATGATCCAGCGCCGCCGCATCCCAACCCGAGAGCCGTTGACGAAGCGCGCGGGTGGCGTCGCCCTGCCGGTTCTCGCGGTTCAACGTCTCGAGCCCGCCTTCCAGCGCGTCTGCGGTCTGCTTGTAAAGCTGCCGCAGCAGCATGGCCTTCCAGTTGTTCCAGGTGCCCGGCCCCACGCCGCGGATGTCGCAGACCGTCAGGACGGTCAGCAGGTCCAGCCGCTTGCGGGTCCTTACCGCCTTGGCAAAGTCGCGCACCGTGCGCGGATCGCCGATATCGCGCTTTTGCGCCATGTCTGACATCAGAAGGTGGTAGCGGACCAGCCATTCCACTGTCTCGCATTCCTCGGCATCAAGACCGAGGCGCGGTGCCACCCGACGGGCGATCTGGGCGCCGAGGATCGAGTGATCCTCGGGCCTGCCCTTGCCGATGTCGTGGAGGAGAAGCGCCACATAAAGCACCTTGCGGTTGACCCCGGCCTTCAGGATGCCAGAGGCGACCGGCAGTTCCTCGACCAGTTCACCGCGTTCGATCTGCGCAAGGCAGGAGATGGTCTGGATGATGTGCTCGTCCACCGTGTAGTGGTGGTAGACGTTGAACTGCATCATCGCGACGATGGGTTCAAATTCCGGGATGAAGGCGGCCAGCACGCCCAGCTCGTTCATCCGGCGCAAGGACCGTTCGGGGTTGCCGTGCTGCAACAGGAGATCGATGAAAATGCGCTGCGCCTCGGGGTCGTCGCGCATGTCATCGTCGATGAGGTCAAGGTTCGCCGCGACGATCCGCATCACGTTGGGGTGCAGAAGATACTTCGTGCGCAGCGCCTCCTCGAAGACGCGCAGCAGGTTGAGCTTGTTCTTCAGGAAGTCCTTGGGATCCTTCACGTCGATGCGACCCTGCACCAACTTGTAGCCGGACTTGACGCGCTTGGTCATCTTGAAGATGCCGAAAAGGCTGGCCTCGCGCTTGGCGTGGCGGGCTTCCAGTTCGGTCAGGAAGACACGGGTCAACTCGCCCACCCGGGTGGCCAGCCGGAAGTAGTCCTGCATGAAATGTTCGACCGCCCGCCTGCCGCCGGTGTCGCGGTAGCCCATCCGGTTCGCCACCTCGACCTGCAGGTCGAAGGTCAGGGTATCGCTGGGCCGCCCGGTCATGAAATGCAGATGGCAGCGCACGGCCCAGAGAAAATCCTCGGCGCGGGCAAAGCTGTCGAATTCGTCTCGCGACAGCAGTCCGGCACTGACAAGGCCCTCGGCCGAGGACACGCGGTGCAGGTATTTCCCGATCCAGTAAAGCGTCTGCAGGTCGCGCAGACCGCCTTTCCCCTCTTTGACGTTCGGCTCCAGCACATAGCGTTGGCCGCCCTGGCGCTTGTGGCGCTCGGCCCGTTCCTGCAGCTTGGCCTCGATGAATTCGGGGCCGGAGTTCTTGAACAGGTCGCCCCAGAGCCTGGCGTCAAGCTCGGCCGCAAGGGGCGTGTGGCCGCAGATGAAGCGATGTTCCAGCAGCGCAGTGCGAATGGTGATGTCCTCGCGACCGAGGCGGATGCAGTCCTTCACCGTGCGGCTGGAATGGCCGACCTTCAGCTTCAGGTCCCAGAGCATGTAAAGCATGGTCTCGATCACGCTTTCCGCCCAGGGCGTGATCTTCCACGGCGTCAGGAACAGAAGGTCGACGTCCGACTGCGGGGCCATCTCCGCCCGGCCGTAGCCACCGACACCAAGGACGGCGATGCGCTCGGCTTCGGTCGGGTTGGCAAGGGGATGCAGGCGCATGGCGGTGGCAAGCGTGGCCTCGACCAGCGCGTCGGTCAACGCGGCCTGGGCGGCGATCAGCGCCCGGGCCAGACGGGGGGTGTGGGCAAACTCGGTCTCGAAGGCGGCGGTTGCATCCGCTTTTGCGGCCTGCAGTTCGCGGACGGCCAGAGCCCTCGATGACCTGGGATCCTTGGTCTGCCCAAGGACGGCAAGCACCCGCCCGGTCAGTGCAGGCGCGTCCGGAACGGAATAGGCGGATCCGGCCTTGATCGGCGCTGCCGGAGCCGCCGCAGATGCGGTCACGATGGCATGACCGGCGCTCAGAACCCGGCACCGCCAAAGCTGCGCGGAGCGGCGTCAATCACGAAGACCTGGTTGTCCCGGATCTGGGCGACGGCAAGGCCGCGCTGGTTGGTGCCGTTCGGCAAAAGCCGGAAGATGCCCGACACCCCGGCGAAACCCGCCGGTTGCGTCAGATCCGCCTTGCCCAGCGGCGCACCACCCTTGACCCGTCCCGCAAGGGCGCCAATGGCAGCGATCCCGTCATAGGCGAGGCCCGCAACCGGAATCGGCTGGCTGCCGAAGGCGGATTCGTAGCGCGACCGGAACTGCGCAGTCAGGCCCGGATCGGGCATCGCGAACCAGCCGCCCTGCACGCCCGGAAGTGACAGGGTGCCAGGCGGGATGTCCCAGCGGGTGAGGCCGATGAACTGTGTCGTGTTCCGGTCGATGCCGTTGTCCACCAGAAGCTGGCTGAGAAGCGGCAGGGCGCCTGCGGTGTCGGCAGTCAGGAACAGGGCCGTCGCGCCGGAGGACCTTGCCGTGGTGACGATGCCCGAGGCAGCCTGGACGATGCCGTTCTGCGAGAACTCATAGGAGGCGACGCCGACGACCGACCCGCCGGCCGCCGCGACGCCGCGCTCGATTGCCGCCCTGCCGACGTCGCCCGCAACGTTGCGGTCATTCACGATCAGAAACTTCGATTTGCCGCTGCTGACCGCGAAGCTCGCAAGGCGGCGGGCGGTGATGTCGAAGGTCTGGCCAAGGACGAAGACATTGCCGCCCGCGATGGCGGCGTTGTTGGAAAAGGCCAGCACGTTCACGCCGGAATTGGCAACGGCGACTCCGGCCGCGTTCGCCTCTTCGGAATAGAACGGGCCAAGGATGACCTGCGCGCCCTCGTCCACCGCCTGCCCGGCCAACGCCGCGGCCTGCGCCGGGCTGCCGCCGGTCTTGTAGACCCGCAGGTCGATTTTCACCCCCGACAGGTCCGCCATCGCCAGACGCGCGGCGTTTTCGAGGTTGGAGCCGAAGAGTTCGTCCTGCGCCTGGCCCGAGCCCGAGGGGACGAGAAGCGCCACCTGCACCGACCCGCCCTTGCCGGGCGATGCGGGACCGGGGCCGGCAGTCTGAACGCAGGCGGACAGCACGAGGGCGCCAAGACCAAGACACAACTGACCCAGCGACTTGCGGGCCCGACGAATAACGGACAACATGGTGGTTCCTCACTGTTGCAGTTCGACTGCGATTGCGGGCCAAGGTAAAGGGTTCGATGCGGGAAGTAAACTTGTGAGGCAAAGCTCGGATACTTCTGATTCATTGGGAAAAGCCGCCCTGCGCGCCATTCCGCCGGGGTTGCACTTCGTGTCGACGCCGATCGGTGCGGCGCGTGACATCACGCTGCGGGCACTGGATGTGCTGACGGGTGCCGATGTGCTGGTGGCCGAAGACACGCGCACATTGAAGCGCCTGCTGGAGATCCACGGAATCGCCCTGGGCGGCCGTCCGCTGATCGCCTACCACGACCATTCGGGCGCAGCGCAGATGCAGCGGCTGCTGGGGCTTCTGGCGGAAGGGAAGAGCCTTGCCTATGCCTCGGAGGCGGGGACGCCCCTGATCTCGGACCCAGGGTTCGAACTGGCGCGCGCGGCAGTTGCCGCAGGCCTGCCGATATCGGCCGCCCCCGGCCCCTGCGCGGCGGTCTGCGCGCTGACCGTGTCAGGCCTGCCCTCGGACCGCTTCCTGTTCGCAGGCTTTGCCCCGTCGGCAAAGGCCGCACGACGCAGTTTTCTGGCGGATCTTGCCGGGGTTCAGGCAACCCTGATCCTCTACGAAAGCCCGAAGCGGCTGGCTGCGCTGCTCGAGGACCTTGCCGCGATCCTTGGCGGGTCGCGTCAGGCCGCCGTGTGTCGGGAAATGACCAAGCGCTTCGAGGAAATCCTGCGCGGCACGCTCGCAAAGCTGGCATCGGACGTCGCCGCCCGCGACATCAAGGGAGAGATCGTCGTTCTGGTCGACAGGTCACCCCCTGCAGAAGCAACCAGCGAAAGCGTCGAAGCGGCGCTGGATGAGGCGCTGCAAACAATGTCCGTTAAGGATGCCGCAAGTTTTGTGTCGCAAACTCTGAAGGTGTCGCGCAAGATTGCCTACCAGATCGCGCTGGACCGCAACCAAGGACAAGGCTGATGCCATTCGATTTCGTCTCGACGCCCGTTCAACGCAGCCGGTCGGCACGCGGTCGGCGGAACCATCATTCTGGTCATGCTGCCGAAGGTTCGGTCGCGCGCCACTATGAAAGCCGCGGCATCGCGATCTGCGCCCGGAACTGGCGCGGCGCCACCGGAGAGATCGATCTGATCGGACGGGATGGCGATGTTGTCGTCTTTGTCGAAGTCAAGCAGAGCAGGACCCATGACCTTGCGGCCTCGCATCTGTCGCGGGCGCAGGTCGGTCGGATCTTCGCGACCGTCGACGAATTTCTGGCGGGCGAACCCGAAGGGCTTCTGACCGATGTTCGCATCGATCTTGCGCTGGTCGATGGCCAGGGGCGGATCGACGTGGTCGAAAACGCCTTCGCGGGCTGAATTGCATCTTTCCGCGCCATGGGCCATCACTCTGCTTCACATGACGGAGTGAGCCATGCCATTGAAAGTCGCCTTGCAGATGGACCCGATCGGGTCGGTCAACATCAACGCTGACTCGACTTTCCGCATCGCACTGGAGGCCCAGGCGCGCGGGCATCAGCTGTTCTTTTACACTCCCGACCGGCTTGCCTTCGTCGAAGGTCGGGTCATTGCGCGGGGCTGGCCGATCGAAGTGCGGCGCGAGGTCGGGAACCATGTGACCTACGGCGAGGAAACCGAGGTCGACCTCGGCGACTATGATGTCGTCTGGCTGCGACAGGATCCGCCTTTCGACATGGGCTACATCACGACCACGCATCTGCTGGAGATGATCCATCCCGGGACGCTGGTGGTGAACGACCCATTCTGGGTGCGCAACAGCCCCGAAAAGCTTCTGGTCCTGGGTTTTCCGACGCTCACCCCCCCGACCGCGATTGCCCGGGATCTTGCCACGATCCGCGCCTTCAAGGCACGCCATGGCGACATCATCCTCAAGCCTCTTTACGGCAACGGCGGTGCGGGTGTCTTCCGTCTGGACCCCAACGACCGGAACCTTTCGTCGCTGCATGAGCTGTTCATGGGGATCAATCGCGAACCCTTGATCGTCCAGAAATTCCTGCCCGCCGTCGCCCAGGGCGACAAGCGGGTGATCCTTGTCGATGGCGAACCGGTCGGTGCGATCAACCGGGTGCCGCAGGCCGGCGAGACGCGGTCCAACATGCATGTCGGCGGCCGCCCCGAGAAGATCGGACTGACTGACCGAGATCTGGAAATCTGCCGCACCATCGGCCCGCTCTTGCGCGAAAAGGGCCAAGTTTTCGTCGGCATCGATGTGATAGGCGACTGGCTGACCGAGATCAACGTCACCTCGCCCACCGGCATCCAGGAGCTGGAGCGGTTCGATGGCATCAACGCCGCCCGGCGCATCTGGGAAGTGGTCGAGGCGAAGCTGCGGACCTAGGTCAGCCCGCCATCCGGGTAGGCTGACACGACGTCCCAAACCAGCTCCTTCATCCAGGCCTGCTGATCGGCCGAGGGCCAGCCCGCTTCACCTCGCAGGCCCGGAACGCCGCGTGGGTCTTGGCCGTAGATCACCGCGAAATGTGCCAGCGCAATCAGAAAAGCCCCCTTGGCGTTGACGTGAATCTCGTCCTCGAACAGGTCCTGCATCGCTGTCAGTCCCGGCGCCGTTCCCGCCGAAATGGCATCAAAGACCGCCGCCATGATCTTCGGCCCCGGGATCACGCGCATCGCCGGGCTGCCCGATGGGCGGTTCTGGTTCACGAAATCCGCGATGTCCTGCCAGGTACGCATCTCCAGATCAAGACGCTCGCGGAAAGGGATCAGACGTTCGTCGGGCATGTCATAGGGGTCGGTGTTTCCCGGCCCGCTGCGGACGCCGATCCAAGAGGCGTAGTAGACCGTCTCGGCCCCATTCCCGGACTTTCCCTGCTTCCAGGCGTGCTCGAACCACTTGAGCGCGTAGTCGCGGGCCTCCTCCCATTGCAGGGCCGAGCGCACAGGCACCCTCTCGGTCAGAACCAGTGTGTCATACTTCGCGATGTCGAGCTTTGCATCGACCGGGAGCTTGATGTCTGGCTGCCAGCGCAGTTTCGCGGTGCTTCCGGGGATCGTGGAACTGTCGATCACCATCCCTCGCGATCCGGCACCGCCTGCCGCCTTGACCATGATCGTCAGCGGATACGGGATCGGGTCGGTCAGGCTGTGGCCAGACATCACGATGCGCAGATTGAAAGGGCGTTCGCGACCGGTCTCGGCCCGGACTGTGCCGACGGTCATGAACGGAAACGCCGTCATTCCGGCGAGGAATGAGCGGCGATGCGGATGTGCGGGCATGCGTGAGACCTTTCAGCGACCAGGGGACGGAGCAGATGTAGCCTACAACTGCCAGATGGACAGGGAAAGCCGCCCGTGCAAGCAGGTCCGGCCTTGGGCACGGCGAAAATGCGGGCATATGCGACCAGAGGGACCTTGGCCGTTGCGGGACCTTGCACAATCGCCTGGAAGCCGACGCTCGTCTTCCCCTGCCGGACCTGATCAATCTGGTGAACGGACAGGCGACGGAGAACCGACCGCCTGTCTCCGGCCTCGTGCCAAGGCCATGCGCACCCGGGATGCCGCGCGCCGTTTGCGTTCGGACCATAGGACCTTTGGCGAGTATCGGGCGACGGCGAAGCGGGATAGAGTTGGTCATGAACCGTCCCGGAAGGCGCAAGATCATGGGTCCTCATGCCGAACCCCGTGCGATGAACTCGGCCCTGATCGTGGATGATCATCCGCTGTTCTGCGATGCCCTGTCGATGACGCTGAAGTCGGTGGCCGGGATCGTCGAGATCGAGACGGCGGACCGGCTGGAGACCGCGATCCACCGGATCGACCTCATGCCGACACCGGATGCGATTGTCCTGGACCTCAACCTGCCGGATGTGAACGGCATCGACGGACTGATCCGGTTGCGCCAGGCGGCGGCGGAGGTGCCGGTGCTGGTGGTGTCCTCGATGACCGACAACCGGGTGATCGGGGCCTGTCTGGCCGCGGGGGCGGCCGGGTTCGTGCCGAAGCATTCCCGACGGGAAGTGTTCCGCGCGGCTTTCAATGCGCTGCGCGAGGGCAGGCGGTTTCTGCCAGAGGGATACGAGCCTGTCGCGGACGGCAAGGCGCGGGGAACGGCGAAGGACGTGGCCATAGCCCGGCTGGCACTGTTGACGCGCCAGCAGGCGAAGATCCTGCAGCTGATCTGCGAGGGGCTGTTGAACAAGCAGATCGCTTACGAGTTGTCGATTGCCGAAACCACGGTCAAGGCGCATGTCACCGCGATCATGCGCAAGCTCGGGGTGCAAAGCCGGACCCAGGCCGTGTTGATCGCGCGCGAGACGAATTTCTCCAGCCTCATGCCCGAGGATGTTTGAGGGCAGGGACCGAAGGACTTGCCCGGACCCTGACTGCCGCCGTAGTCTCGGCGTCGGGAGAAGGACATGATTGCCGCTGAAGACAGCCCCCTCGCTGCGGCTGGCGCAAGGTCGGACGGTCTGCCCGTCATGCCGCGCGCCCATGCCGAGGCACGCGATCCCCTGGCTTTGCACCAGCTTGCCCGCGATCTGGGAGCGGGGCCCTTCGCGGCCGTGGTCCTGTTCGTCTCGCCGGTGGCAGACCGGAAGCAGCTTGAGGCCGGCCTGCCGGAGGCATTTCCCGGAGTGACGGTGATCGGCTGCACAACGGCGGGGGAAATATCGCCAGAAGGGTATTCGGACGGCGAGATCGTGGCCATCGCGCTGCCTCTTGCCGCCTTTGCAGTGGACTGTCTGGGGATCGACCTGGATCGGCTGGACGGTCAAGAGCTGATCGGTCGGCTGATCCGCGCGCGGGCGGGCCTGGCGCGGCGGCATGGCGAATGGGAAGACGAGTTCGCCTTTGTCGTGGTTGACGGGCTTTCGATCCGCGAGGATGAACTGACGGCGGCCTTGGGGCCGGGCCTCGGGCCGGTACCGTTGTTCGGCGGCTCGGCCGGAGACGGGACGCGGTTTGCCGAGACCTTCGTGCTGCAGGACGGGCGGTTCCGGCAGGGGCGCGCGGTCCTTATGCTGGTGCGCACCGCCTGCAAGGTGAAGGTATTCAGCCTGAATCACCTCACACCAACCAACCGGCGCATGGTCGTGACCGGGGCCGATCCGGCGCGGCGGGTGGTCCACCAGATCAACGCCGAGCCCGCCGCACAGGAATACGCGCGGCTTCTGGGCAAGGATCCCGGCCAACTGACCACCTTCACCTTTGCCGCCCATCCGCTTGTCGTCCGCATCGGCGGCAGCCATCACGTCCGCGCGATCCAGCGGCTGGCGGACAACGGCGACCTCGTCTTCTTTTCCGCCATCGACGAAGGGCTGGTCCTGACCCTCGCGGAACCGCAGGACATGGCGCTTCACCTTGACCGGGCGCTGACCGATCTGTCCTCGGGCGGAAGACCGGCCGCGATCCTGGCCTGCGACTGCATCCTTCGCCGGATCGAGGCGCTGGAGAACCAGCGATTCGGTGCGGTATCCGCGCTGTTGAAGCAGCACGGGGTGGTGGGTTTTTCGACCTATGGCGAGCAGTTGAATTCGATGCATGTGAACCAGACGATGACGGGTGTGGCGATCTACCCGCCAAAAGGCTGAGATGATCGGGACACTGATCAACCCGGCGGACAGTGCGGAACGGCGGGCGGAAAAGCTGCTGACCATCGCCGAGGCCCTGATGCGGCGGGTGGAACAAGCGACGGATGACAGTGGGGCTGCCTATGCCCAGTTCCAGCGGGCGGCGCTGCTCGAGGATCAGGTGCGGGAACGCACGCATGATCTGGGCCGGGCGCTGGACCTGCTGAACGAATCGAACGCCCGGCTTGCCGATGCCATGCGCGAGGCGGAAACCGCGCGGCAGAACCTGTCGAACGCCATCGAGACGGTGCAGGAAGGCTTTGCCCTGTTCGACCGCGAAGACCGGCTGGTCATGTGCAATTCCCGCTTTGCGATGCACTTGCCGGATGTCCACGCCCAGTTGCGGCCGGGGCTTGCGTTCGCAGACTATGTGGCGGCGGTCAGCCGCTCGCCGCACCTTTCGCTTCCGGAAGGCGAAGGTGGGCCGGGCTGGGCACAGGGCCGGATGCGGCGGCACAAGGACCGGCACGTCATCTTCAACGTCCGGCTGGGAGGCGACCATTGGGTGCAGGTCAGCGAGCACCGCACCGCGGACGGCGGCACGGTGATCCTGCAGACGGACGTCACCGATATCATCCTGTCCGAACGGCATGAGCGTGGAAAGCTTCTGGACGACCAGGCGCGGATGATCCGGGCGACGCTGGACCACATCAACCAGGGGGTGGGGATCTTCGATGCCGAGGCGCGGCTGGTGGGCTGGAACCAGCGCCTCGGATCGCTTTTGTCGCTGCCGATGGGGCGGCTGCGGATCGGGGCCAGTTTCGAGAACCTGTTCAGCCGCTTCGTGTCGGAAATGCAGGCCGAGGCCGGGATGACCCTGCAAGAGCTGACTGGCTGGGTTATGGCGACCGACAGCCGCCAACCGCTGGAGTTCGCGGTCCGGCGCGGGGAAGACCTGATCCTGGACGTCTTTGCCCAAGGCATGCCGGACGGCGGGTTCGTGCTGAGCTTTACCGATGTCACGGCCGAAAGGGCGGCGCTGGAGGCGCTTAGTCGCGCGAACGAGACGCTGGAAGCCCGGGTGATGGAACGGACGCTGGAACTGGAGGATGCGCTTGCCCATGCCGAGCGCGCCAATGCCAGCCGGTCACGGTTCGTGGCGGCGGCAAGTCATGACCTGCTTCAGCCCCTGTCGGCGGCCAAGCTGTTCATCAGCTCGATCAGCGGCGAGGGGCTGGAACCGGGGGCGCAGGTCGCTCTGGAGAAGACGCAGAATGCGCTGCTGTCGGTGGAAGGGATTCTCGACGCGCTGCTCGACATCTCCAAGCTGGAATCCGGGAAGGCTGCGGTCAGCGTGGGGGCGGTGCAGCTTGGCCGCGTGCTGCGCACCTTGTCCGAGGAGTTTGCGCCGGTCGCCGCGGCCAAAGGGCTGGGGCTGGTGGTGATCCCCTGCAGCGTGGTGGTGGAAAGCGACCCGGCCTATCTGCGGCGCATCCTGCAGAACCTGATCGGCAATGCGATCCGCTACACCGCGACAGGCCGGGTGCTGGTCGGCGCTCGGCGGCGGGCAGGGGTCGTGCGGCTGGAGGTGTGGGACACCGGGCCGGGTATCCCCGAAGAGGCGCAGAACGACATCTTCAAGGAGTTCCACCGCCTGAATGCCCGCGCCTCGGCAAGCGAGGGGATGGGTCTGGGGCTGGCAATCGTGGAACGCGCCTGCGGGCTTTTGGGACATCCCCTGGGGTTGTGGTCAGAGGTCGGGCGGGGAACCTGTTTCATGGTGCAGGTGCCTTCAAGCCAGACGGGCGATGGCCTCTGCGTGCCGGTCGAGGTGCCCGGGCGGCATGATGGTCGGATGATGGATTCGAACAAGATCGCCTTTCTGGTGGAAAACGACGCCGAGCTGCGCCGTGCGCTGGGGCTTTTGTTGGAAAAGTGGGGAATGACCGTGCTGGAGGCCGCCTCGGGCGAAGAGGCCCTGGCGCTGATCGAGGAGATCGGCATCCTGCCCGACATCTTCCTTGTCGATCAGCAGCTGGGCGAGGGGATCTCCGGGGTCGAGTTCCTGACCCGCATCCACGCGGCACATGGTCCGGTGCCCTCGCGGCTGATCACCGCAAACCGGGGCTGGGACGTGCGGGCGGCGGCACTGTCGGCCGGGATCGAGGTGTTGCACAAGCCCATCGATCCAAGGGCGCTGGAAGCGGTGATGTCGCAACTTTGATCCGCATACGACTTAGGCAGCATAGCCTTGCGCCCATTGCAGACCTTAGGCTGTGCGAAGGCAAAGGGACGAGCGATGAAACTGACCGACATCCGCGAGATCAGGGCCGACCCGAAAGTGGTCTGGGACGCGATCCTGAACCCCGAGGTTCTGAAGGCCTGCATCCCCGGCTGCGAAAGCCTGACCGGGTCGGTGGCGGAAGGCTATGAGGCGGTGGTCAGGCAGAAGGTCGGTCCGGTGTCGGCCACCTTCACCGGGCTGGTGCAGCTGTCGGACATCGTCGAAGGCCGGTCACTGAAGATCAGCGGCGAGGGCAAGGGCGGTGTCGCAGGTTTTGCCAAGGGCGGGGCCGATGTCAGCTTCGAGCCAATGGAAGGCGGCACCCGCCTGACCTACGAGGCCGAGGCCAATGTCGGCGGCAAGATCGCCCAGCTGGGCAGCCGGATCATCGACAGTTTCGCGAGGAAGCTGGCAGACGAATTCTTCGCCCGGTTCCAGACGGCCGTCGAAGAGCCGGAACCGGAGGAGATGTCAGAAGAAGCTGTTGCCGATTCGGGGGAAACCAAGAAGGGTTGGTTCAAGCGACTGATCGGCGGCTGAACCACCGGCGCGTGCATACCTAGGACTACCCAGGGAGGAAAAGGATGACGAAAGTCTCGATGACCGTGAACGGCAAGACCGTCTCCAGGGGCTCCGGCTGACTGGAACCCATGTCGGCTGCGACACCAGCCAGTGCGGCGCTTGCGTCGTGCATGTCGATGGCAGGCCGGTGAAGAGCTGCACCGTCTTTGCGTCTGACGTGGCCGGGTCCAGCGTGAAGACCATCGAGGGGATGGCGAATGCGGACGGCTCGCTTGGCGTGATCCAGCAGGCGTTCCAGGACCACCACGGGCTGCAGTGCGGCTTCTGCACGCCGGGCATGGTGATGTCGGCGGCGGCCCTTCTGGCCGAGACGCCGAAGCCGACCGAGCAGGAGGTGCGGCACTATCTGGACGGCAACATCTGCCGTTGCACGGGATATCACAACATCGTCAAGGCCGTGATGGCTGCCTCCGGGCAGGACGTCAGCGCCCTTGCTGCGGAATAGGGGGATCGGATGCCGAAGGATCACGGGATTGGCGCAGCCACGAAGCGCCGCGAGGATGTGCGGTTTCTGACCGGGAAGGGCCGCTATGTCGATGACATCAACCGCTTTGGCCAGACTTACGCGGTATTCCTGCGTTCGGACGTGGCGCACGGCCGGATCAAACGGCTGGACACTGCGGCAGCCGCGGCGATGCCGGGTGTGCTGGCGATCCTGACCGGCGATGACTTCAAGGGGATGGGGGGGCTGATCACCGCCTGGCAGGTGACCGACCGGCACGGCAAACCGCAGCTTGAGCCGCGCCATCCGGTGCTGGCCGAAGGCATGGTGCGCCATGTCGGCGAGCCGATCGCGGCCGTCATCGCCGAAACCGAGGCGCAGGCCCGCGACGCGGTCGAGGCGATCGAGATCGACATCGAGGCGCTTCCCGCCGTCGTCGACATGAAGGCGGCGGTCGAGGCGGGGTCGACGCAGGTCCATGAAGGGCTGGGGTCGAACCTCTGCTTCGACTGGGGCTTCATCGAGGCGAACAAGGCCGCCGTCGATGCCGCGTTCCAGACGGCGCATCACGTCACGACGCTGGAACTGGTGAACCAGCGGATGATCCCGAACGCGATGGAACCGCGCGCGGCGCTGGCCGAATATGACAGCGGCACCGGCCAGTATACCCTGACCACGACCAGCCAGAACCCGCATGTGATCCGGCTGGTGATGGGGGCCTTCACGCTGAACATCCCCGAGGGCAAGCTGCACGTCATCTCGCCTGACGTGGGTGGCGGCTTCGGCTCGAAGATCATGAACTACAACGAAGAGGCCTGCCTGACCCATGCGGCAAAGGTGGTGGACCGCCCGGTGAAATGGACGGCGACCCGGTCGGAAAGTTTTGTGACCGACGCACAGGGCCGCGACCATGTGACGAAGATGCAGCTTGCGCTGGACAAGGACGGCATGTTCCTCGCGGTGCGGACCGAGACCTATGCCAATCTTGGCGCCTATCTGCGGCTTTTCGCGACCGTGACGCCGACCTATCTGCACGGACCTGCCGCGGGCGGGCCCTACAGGACGCCGCTCTTCTATGTGAACGTGAAGGGCGTCTTCACCAACACCGTTCCGGTCGATGCCTATCGCGGGGCGGGGCGGCCGGAAGGCACCTACCAGCTGGAGCGTCTGGTCGACAAGGCCGCGCGGGAGATCGGGATGGATCAGGCCGAAATCCGGCGAAAGAACTTTGTCCGGCCGGAGGAGTTCCCGTATCAGACCCCGCTTGCGGTGGTCTATGACAGCGGCAACTACCATGCCACGCTCGACAAGGTGCTGGAGATGTCCGATTACGCGGGCTTCGAGGCCCGTCGTGCCGCCAGTGCAAAGAAGGGCCTCTTGCGCGGTGTCGGCTTCTCGACCTGGGTCGAGGCATCCGGTCTTGCGCCCTCGCAGCTGATCGGGTCGCTGGGTGCCCGGGCGGGGCTTTACGAAAGCGCGACGATCCGGGTGAACCCGACGGGCGGGATCACGGTCTTCACCGGCACCCACAGCCACGGGCAGGGGCACGAGACCGCCTTTGCCCAGATCGTCGCCGACCAGCTTGGCATCGACGCGAGCCTGATCGAGATCAGCCATGGCGACAGCGACAAGACGCCGTTCGGCATGGGCACCTACGGCTCGCGCTCGGCGGCGGTGGGCGGTTCGGCGATCTTCCGCGCGACCGAGAAAGTCATCGCCAAGGCCAAGAAGTTCGCGGCCCACCTTCTGGAGGCGTCCGAGGCCGACATCGAGCTTGCCGATGGCCAGTTCACGGTCGCGGGCACCGACAAGTCGATCGCCTGGGCCTCGGTGGCTCTGGCGGCCTATGTGCCGCACAACTACCCCGCCGGGTCGATGGAGCCGGGCCTGGAAGAGACCGCCTTCTACGACCCGTCGAACTTCGTCTACCCCGCAGGTGCCTATGTCTGCGAGGTCGAGGTGGATCCGGCAACCGGCAAGGTCGAGATCGCGGCGTTCTTTGCGGCTGACGATTTCGGCAACGTGCTGAACCCGATGATCGTCCAGGGCCAGCAACACGGCGGCATCGCGCAAGGCATCGGGCAGGCCCTGATGGAAAACGGCGTCTATGACGACGAAGGCCAGCTTCTGTCGGGATCCTACATGGACTATGCGATGCCGCGCGCCGAGGATCTGCCGATGTTTGCCGTGGACCATAGCTGCATCACGCCCTGCACCCACAATCCGTTGGGCGTGAAGGGCTGCGGCGAGGCCGGGGCGATCGGCAGCCCGCCAGCCGTGGTCAACGCGGTGATCGATGCGCTGCATCGGGGCGGGCACAGCCACGTCACGCATATCGACATGCCGGTCTCGCCATCGCGGGTCTGGTCGGCGATCAACGGATAGGGGGGACGATCCATGCACAACTTCGATTTCGCAAAGCCCTCGACGCTTGCCGAAGCGGCCAAGGCCTTGCAGGCGGACGGGGCGCAGGCCTTGTCGGGCGGGCAGACGCTGATCCCGACGATGAAACAGCGCCTGGCGGCACCCTCGGTGCTGGTCAGCCTGACCGGCATTGCCGAGTTGCGGGGCGTCTGCCTGGGGGACGGCGGCCTGCATGTGGGCGCTGCGACCCCCCATGCCGTCGTCGCGAAGGAGGCCAGGGCGCACTACCCGGCGCTTGCCGCCCTTGCCGGTGGCATCGGCGATCCGGCGGTCCGCTCTCGCGGGACCATCGGTGGGTCGATCGCCAACAACGACCCGGCGGCCTGCTATCCGTCAGCCGTGCTGGCATCGGGTGCGACAGTGGTGACCGACCGGCGCAGGATCTCGGCGGACGACTACTTTCAGGGCCTGTTCACCACGGCGCTGAAAGACGGAGAGTTCGTGACAAGCGTGATCTTCCCGATTCCCCAGAAGGCGGCCTATGTGAAATTCAACCAGCCCGCCAGCCGCTTTGCCTTGACCGGGGTCTTCGTCGCGAAGTTCGCGAATGGCGTCCGGGTGGGAGTGACGGGCGCGGGGAATGACGGCGTCTTTCGCTGGGCCGAGGCCGAGCGCGCGCTGTCGGCAGATTTCTCGGCGTCGGCCCTTTCCGGGTTGAAGGTCGATCCGGCGGGGATGAACGCTGACCTGCACGGGTCGGCGGCCTATCGGGCGAATCTGGTGAAGGTGCTGACCGGCCGCGCGGTGACGGCCGCGGGCTGACCTTTCCGGTACGGCAATCCGGTCTCGGTGGACCTGTCCGCCGAGCCCTTTCTGCCATGGATTTCAGCCTCAGACCGGGAAAAAGCCATTCCGCGCCGGATCATAGGTTTCAAGCGCACCTTCGCCGGTGTTGTTCCAAAGCCCGTGCAGGGTCAGCCGGTCATCTTCCACGGCATCCTTGACGAAGGGGAAGGTCAGAAGATTTTCCAGGCTTGTCAGCACGGCCTGCTTTTCCAGCGCCTGCAGGATCTCCGCTTCGGGAAGATGCGCGACCTTGTCGAAGCCCGGGCGCAGGATGTCCATCCATCGGCCAACGAATGAGGACTTCTCTTCCAGCGCCGGGGCATTGCCGCGGCACATGTCATGGCAGCCCTTGACCCCGCCGCAGTTGGAATGGCCAAGGACCACGACATGGGCCACGCCAAGCCCGGTGACGGCATATTCCACCGCCGCCGACGTGCCATGGTATTCGCCGTCGGGGTTGTAGGGCGGCACCAGGTTGGCGACATTGCGGTGAATGAAGAACTCGCCCTCGTCAGCGCCGAAGATCGAGGTGACATGCACCCGGCTGTCGCAGCACGAGATCACCATGGCGCGCGGATGCTGGCCGCTTTCCGCCAGGCGGCGATACCAGGCGCGGTTGTCCTGGTAGGTCGTGGCGCGCCAGCCGTGAAAGCGCTGGACCAGATAGGCGGGAAGCGGGCGGATATGGTGGATCATGGGCCGGGCATCCTTGGTTCTGGACCCTGCCTAAGCGGCATTTGCGGAAAATTCGAGAGGCAAAATCCGGTCCGGTGGCGATCGGGGCAACCAAATCTTCAGCATGCTGGCAGAGGCTGAAACCCGGGTGTGTTGAAACTTGGGTGTATGCGATGGCAGAGATTGCCACTCTCAGGCCGCGGGAAGCCGTGCGTCAGGATGTCGAGGCGATCGCGGAGATCTACCGCAATCTGGGCGCGCCGGTGGCCGAACAAATGGTGACGCGGGCGCTGGGGGAACTGGCGCTGACCATGGCGGGGATTGCCGAAAAGGTGCGGGCGCAGGATTTGCGCGACCTGTCGCGGCAGCTCGGGCGGCTGGGGCGTCTGGCAGGGGATCTTGGCCTGTCCAGCCTTGCCGCGGTGGCAGAGGACGCCAAGACCTGCCTCGAACGGGCGGACGGAACCGCCTTCTCGGCGGTCTGGGCACGGCTCTTGCGGGTGGCGGAACGTTCTCTGGCCTCGGAGCAGGGGATGATCGACCAGTTCATCTAGTCGATCTTTGCAGGACGCGGGCAGCCGTGCCCGCCGGCACGGTGACCTGCAGCCGATGTCGGGCCGAGTCGCACAATTCCAGATTGCATTGACGCAGAGACGATCAATCGATCGACTCCGTGCTTTGTTCCGCAGTCGCTACAGTCCGGTTTCCCCTGACCGGATTTCCGGGGAATTTTCGGCATTCTGCCGCAATCCTCTGGAAACGCTTGCTTTCTGACCTGGAAGCACGGCAACTGGCGAAAGTGGCTCCCGTCTTTCCAAGGATGCTTCGTCGCGTGACCCTTGCCTTTGCCGATCCCTCTCCGACCGCCAGGTCCCTGCATGTCCTGCGTCCAGAGGAGCTGTCAGCGTTCCTTGCCGGCCCCGGCGCATCGTGGTCTGCGTGGTTGCAGGCGACTGGGTTCGACGCGGCATTGGGAGAGTTGCGGCTGCTGCCGGCACCGGACGGTGGCATCGCGGGCGCGGTCGCGGGCTACGGCACGGCGCAGGCACGGCGGCGCATACGGTTCGGGCTGGCAAAGGCCCTGCCGGGCCTGCCTTCGGGTGACTGGGCACTGTCGGGCAAGCTGAGCCGCGAGGAAGCGACCGAAGCCGCTCTGGCCTGGCTTCTTTCGGGATACCGGTTCGACCGCTATCGCCCGAACCGCAAGCCAAGTGCCCTGCCCCGTCTCGTCTGTCCCGAAGGCCTGGACCCGGACCGGCTGATCGCTATGGCCGAGGGCGAGGCGCTGACCCGCGACCTGATCAACACTCCGGCCGAGGACATGGGCCCGGCCGAGCTGGAAGCGGCGGCATCGGCTTTGGCGGGGCAGTTCGGCGCGACGGTCGAGGCTATCCGCGGCGAGGATCTTTTGGCGCGGAATTTTCCGATGATCCATGCCGTCGGACGGGCAAGCCCGCGTATGCCACGCCTGATCGACCTGCGCTGGGGCACGAAGGGGCCGAAGCTGACGCTGGTCGGAAAAGGTGTCTGCTTTGACACGGGCGGGCTGAACCTGAAGCCGTCGGTCGGCATGAACCTGATGAAGAAAGACATGGGCGGGGCGGCGACCGTTCTGGGCCTGGCCCGGATGATCATGGCGCTGGGGCTGCCGGTGCGGTTGCGTGTCCTTGTCCCGGCGGTGGAGAACATGGTCGCGGGCAACGCGATCAAACCGAAGGACATCCTGTCCAGCCGCAAGGGACTGACGGTCGAGGTGAACGATACGGATGCCGAGGGGCGGCTGGTCCTTGCCGACGCGCTGGCCTATGCCTGCGAGGACAGCCCCGAGGTGCTGGTCAGCATGGCGACGCTGACCGGTGCGGCGCGGGTTGCGGTCGGCCCGGATCTTGCCCCCTACTACACCGACGACCCAGGTCTGGCCTCTGCACTGGAGGCGGGGGCGAAAGCTGGGTTCGACCCGGTCTGGCGCATGCCGTTCCATGATCCCTACGAGGCAGTCATCGAGCCCGGGATTGCCGATCTCGACAACGCTCCCGGCTTCGGTTTCGCCGGGTCGATCACGGCGGCCCTGTTCTTGCGCCGGTTCGTGGACGGGCCGCGCTACCTGCATTTCGACATCTACGGCCATACCCCCGCGGATCAGCCGGCACGCCCGAAGGGAGCCTCGGGCCAGGGCGCGCGCGCGGTGCTTGAAGGGCTGGCGGAAATGATGAAACTTTGAACTGCCTGCATGCCTGGCGGGCACAGGAATGGTGATCGGTTGCCGTGGAAGCACGGGTTCAGGAGTGGGGAATGGACAGACGACTGACGCCATTTTCCGGTCGGGTGGCACATGTCTCGCTTTCCGGCGTGGTGAATGCGCCCCTGACCGAAGGCTTGCAGGCGCAAGTGATCGTGCCGATCGCGAATCTGCGTGAAAGCCCCGGCGGCACACGCGACCGCCAGCTTCTGATGGGCGAGGCGGTCACCGTGATCGACCGCGATCAGGGCCATGTCTTCGTGATGTCGGCCAAGGACGGTTATTGCGGCTGGATGGCCGAGGCCGATCTTGGCCAGGGACCGGTCCCGACGCATTGGGTCGCAGCCCCTGGGACGCATCTCTATGCCGAACCGCAAGTGCAGGCACCGGAACGGATGTCGCTGAGCCTTGGGTCGCGGCTGGCGGTGGTCGGGTCCTGGGGGGCCTGGGCGAACACGCCGCATGGGTTTGTGCCGCTGCGCCACTTGCGCGCTTTGGGCGATTGGTATGACGACCCGGTGGCGGTCGCGGAAAGCCTGCTGGGTACACCTTACCTCTGGGGCGGCAACTCGCGCTTCGGTCTGGACTGTTCCGGCCTTGTCCAGCTTGCCATGCACAGCTGCGGCCTGCCCTGCCCGGGTGACAGCGACATGCAGATGTCTCTGGGTCGCCAACTTGCCCCGAACGAGCCGATGAAACGGGGCGATCTGATCTTCTGGAAAGGCCATGTTGCGCTGGTCGTGGACAAGGACAGGCTGATCCATGCGAACGGACATACGATGTCGGTGTCCATTGAAGGGATGAAGGACGCGGTGGCGCGGATTTCAGCGGGCGGTGGCGGACTGGTGCAGACACGGCAACGGGTGTAGGAGCGGCCGCCCCGACGGCCACCGGGCCTAGACCGGTCCGATCAGGCGGGTTTCGAACACCTTCAGCACCTGATCAAGATGCTGCCCCCGGCGAAGCACCCGGCCGTCCATGCCGACAACGGCATAAAGCCCCTGACGCGCGCGCAGCTTCGGGCGCTTTTCGATCCTGTAAAGCGGCGTTTCCGCGGTGCGCCGGAACACCGCGAATACGGCAAGATCGCGCATTGCCGCTATGGCATAATCCCGCCATTCCCCTGCCGCGACCATCCGGCCATAGATCCGCAGGATCTGGCCAAGCTCTTTCCGGTCGAAACGGACCTCATCGGCGATGCGGCCGGCATGGGGAAAAGGGATCGGTGCCTCGGCATTCATGGGCGAAGATTACCCGCTTCGCCCCTTAAATCAACCGCGAATGGTGTCAGCCCGGAAAGCCGTCCGCCAGGCGCAGGAAGCCCGTTTCAAGGTTCCGCCAGTTGTGCAGCACCGGGTTCATCCGCTTGACCGCTGCCGGATGGGCCGGGTCAAGAACGCCGATCTTCTCCAGAAGCGCCGCGATGGCTGCCACCTTGGCACGCGCATTTCCGTCAACGATCTTGAGCGCGATGCCGAGCCCCCGTTCCGGCACGATCGCGACATAGACGCCATCGGCACCGCCCTTGACTGCCACCCGGCCATTCATCGCGCGCATGAGGTCGGTGCAGGGCTGGCCTTCGCCCGCTACCAATTCGGGATGCCTTGCCATGGCCCGGGTCAACCGGTTCATCGCGCTTTCCCGGACGCCATGGCCCTCGCGGGCCGTGGCATAGGTCGCCATCGCTTGCGCCAGACCTTCGACTGTCATCGCGAAGTTCGGGGCCGAGCAGCCGTCGACACCCCACCCGGCGACCGTCTCGCCCGTCGTTTCTTCGGTCACGGCGCGGATCGCCTTCTGCAGCGGGTGGTCGATCTCGTTGTATTCCGGTCCGGCCTTCAGGTGCTGGGTCACGGTCAGGAATCCGGTGTGCTTGCCCGAGCAGTTGTTGTGCAGCTGGCAGGGCTTTTCGCCTGCCCGGATCAGCCGGTCGCGCTCGGTCTGGTCGTAAGGCTCGTGTGCGCCACAGCGCAGGTCGGATTCGCCAAGACCCAGGTCGGCAAGCCAGCGTCCGGCCATGCCGACGTGCAAATCGGCACCGTCATGGCTGGCGCAGGCAAGGGCAAGCTGCGCGTCCGACAGCCCGCGCGCAGCGGCCGCGCCGGTCTCGATCAGCGGCAGGGCCTGCAGCATCTTGGCCGAGGAGCGCGGGAAAATCACGGCCTTCGGATTTCCCCAGGTCTGCACGATACCGTTGGCGTCGCAGATGACAGCGTGGCCGAGGTGCGCGTTTTCCAGTATCCCTCCACGCCAGGTTTCCAGCACCGGCACCGCGCCCTCGTTCACTTTCGCCATCGCCAAGTCACCGTCTCCCATGCGCGAATTGTCGCCCAGAGGGGTTTCCCCCCTTGGCGCTTTTGGTTATGGCTGGAATATCGGGTAGAACAGCGTCGCGCCAGTCAAAAGGGCCGCAAAGGCATGATGGGATGGCGCGGCGCGAAGACAGCTTGGAGGCTCTCGTCAACCATGACATCCCTTTTCGGACGCTCGCTTGCGGTTGCCGTGATCACGCTTGCCGGGGCTGCGGCTTCGGCGCAGGAATCGACCAATCGTGTTGCCACGATGACGGACTGGAATGTGTTCGTCGAGGAACAGACGGCCGAGAAGCCCAAGGAATGCTGGGGCGTGTCAAAGCCGAAGGAAACGGTCAACACCCGTGACGGTCAGCCGGTTGCGGTGCGGCGCGGCGATATCCTTCTGTTCGTGACCTTCCGGCCCGGCAAACCCGGCGAGATCAGCTTTGCCGGCGGCTATCCTTTCGCGGCGGGCTCGACCGTCGACGTGTCGATCGACGGCACACCTTACCAGCTTTTCACCGACGGCGAATGGGCCTGGCCGGGCAGTGCGGCGGACGATGCCAAGCTTCTGGAGGCGATGAAGGCGGGGACGACCGCGATCTTGAGTGCGCGGTCGGGCAAGGGGACCGAGACGAAGGACACTTTCAGCCTGCGCGGCTTTACCGCCGCGATGCAGGACGCCGAGAAACGCTGCCAGTAAGCCGGATCGCAGACCAAGTGGCGTCGCCGCTGCGGGGCGCTTTTCTTTTGGCGGCGCGTCGCCTATAGCCACAGCCACTCCAGATCGCCTGTGACAAGGCTCCGTGAAAGGATCTGCCAGATGACCGCCCCCATCACGCAAGATGTGCTGACGTTGCCGCGCAAGCTGCCGCTGGCGGACAAGATCAACATCGTCGGTTTGACCCGCGCCGCTTTGCGTGACGCGCTGATCGCCGCCGGAACGCCCGAGAAGCAGGCCAAGATGCGCGTGGGCCAGGTCTGGCAGTGGGTCTACCATTGGGGTGTCCGCGACTTCGCGCTGATGACCAACCTGTCGAAGGACTACCGCGCGCTTCTGGCCGGGAATTTCACCATCGAGATCCCCGAGGTTGTCACCCGCCAGATCTCAGAGGACGGGACGCGGAAGTATCTGGTCCGCATCGCGGGCGGGCACGAGGTGGAGGTGGTCTATATCCCCGAAACGGACCGGGGGACCCTGTGCATCTCGTCACAGGTCGGTTGCACGCTGACCTGTTCCTTCTGCCACACCGGCACGCAGAAACTGGTGCGCAACCTGACGGCCGGGGAAATTGTCGGTCAGGTGATGCTGGCCCGCGATGATCTGGACGAATGGCCTGTCCCCGGCGCTCCGAAAGAAGAGGTTCGGCTCGTTTCAAACATCGTGCTGATGGGGATGGGCGAACCGCTGTACAACTTTGAAAACGTCCGCGATGCGATGAACATCGTGATGGACGGCGAGGGCATCGCCCTTGGCCGCCGCCGGATCACGCTCTCGACCAGCGGGGTGGTCCCCGAGATCGCCCGCACGGCAACCGAGATCGGCTGTCTTCTGGCCGTCAGCTTCCACGCCACAACCGACGAGGTCCGCGATCAGCTGGTTCCGATCAACCGGCGCTGGAACATCGCCACCTTGCTGGACGCCCTGAAGGCCTACCCGAACCTGTCCAATTCCGAACGGATCACCTTCGAATATGTGATGCTCGACGGGGTCAACGACAGCAAGGAAGACGCGCACCGGCTGGTGAAGCTCTTGGAAGGCATCCCGGCCAAGGTGAACCTGATCCCGTTCAACGAATGGCCCGGCGCGCCCTACAAGCGATCCTCGGGCAACCGGATTCACGCCTTTGCCGACATCCTGTATCACGCGGGCTTCGCCACCCCGATCCGCACCCCCAGGGGCGAGGATATCATGGCCGCCTGCGGGCAGCTGAAATCGGCCACCGAACGCGCGCGGAAGTCGAAGGCCGAGATCGCGGCCGAGGCGGGTCTTGCCTGACCTCTTGCGGGCCAGGCCGGATTTGCGTTCTCTGTTCGGCAGCCCAGTCAAGGATGCCACGCATGGCCAAGGCCAAGACACCCGCCACCCGGACAGCGGCGATCAAGCCGAAAAGCCCCGCGGCATGGGCGCATGACCGTCTGGTCGCCTATATCCGCACCTTCGAGACCCAGCTCGACGCCGAACAGGAAATCGCTATGGGCTTTGCCGCGGACGAATCGGGTGTCCTGCGGATCGAGGGCCTGGGCTATTTCGACCCCGACATCATCAGCTTCTACGGTCGGGACGAGAACGGGGCGAAGACCCAGCTGATCCAGCATGTGACGCAGCTTTCCGTAACCCTGCGCGCCGTGCCGAAAGAGGCCGAGGCCGATCCGCCGCGCCGCATCGGGTTCCAGTTGACGTCAGGCTGGCTTGGCGGCGATTCTGGAGACGGATCGGCAGGGTGATCCGCCCTCGTGACATGCCGGGACGAATAGGCTATGCGGTTCTGGACAAGGGGACCACAGGGGAACGCGACCATGGCCGATCATAACCAGCCCGAACATGCGCATGGATCGATGGATATCCGCGAGAAGGAAAGGACCTTCGCCGGGTTTATCCGCATGTCGGTCTGGGTCGTCTTCATCACGATCGCCGTGCTGATCTTCATGGCGCTGGTCAATGCCTGATCCGGGACCCATGTCGTGACCCGGCTTCTCCGCCTTGTCCTTGCCCTGGTGGCCGCTTCGGTTCTTGCCGCCTGCGGAGCCGAGCCGAAATGGGCACCGCAGGACCAGGTCGATGCCGCGCGCTTTGT